>JBFOMC010000115.1:0-14936 GCA_040830565.1 Flavobacteriaceae bacterium | reverse complement strand
TCTTAGTAATAATCACTGAAAAAATAAATCATTTAAGATGTGGCTATAGCTGAAGTAAATATTCACCATAACCACTTTGTACCAAGGGTCTGGCCAATTGATGTAGTTCGTCTTTTGTGATAAATCCCTGCATGTAAGCCACCTCTTCAATAGCTCCTACTTTTAGTCCTTGCCTTTCCTCTATCACTTCAACAAACTGAGATGCCTGCATAAGAGAACTAAAGGTACCCGTATCTAACCAGGCCGTTCCCCTGTCTAGAATACTCACTTTTAATTTGCCCATTTCCAAATAGGTTCTATTAATGTCCGTGATCTCTAATTCTCCTCTCTCGCTGGGTTGTATGGTCTTTGCAATAGAAACTACATTATTGTCATAGAAGTATATGCCAGGGACGGCATAATTGCTCTTGGGAGACTCTGGTTTTTCCTCAATGGAGATGGCCTTTCCCTGCTCATCAAATTCTACCACCCCATACCTGGTGGGATCGGTAACATGATACCCATAAATGATTCCGCCATCCGGATCATTGTTCTGTTGTAACAATTTAGAAAGTCCGGAACCGTAAAAAATATTATCCCCTAAAATAAGAGCCACTTTGTCTTTTCCAATAAAATCGCTCCCTATAATAAAGGCCTCAGCCAGGCCTCTGGGTTGGTCCTGCACCGCATAACTGAAATTACACCCGAGTTGCGTTCCATCTCCGAGTAGTTTCTTAAAAAGTGAGGCGTCCTCAGACCTGGTAATAATAAGGATCTCTCTGATCCCGGCCCACATTAGAGTGGAAAGCGGATAGTAGATCATGGGCTTATCATAAACCGGCATGAGCTGTTTACTAATAGCTAGGGTCAGCGGATACAACCTTTTGCCCGAACCGCCAGCCAGTATAATTCCCTTCATATTATACTTTTTGGTATTTTTTTATGTACCACTCAATAGTCTTTCTAATGCCGGAGCTAAAATCTTCGGATGGTTTCCACCCAAGTTCTCTTTCAATTTTACTGCTATCTATGGCATATCTGTAATCGTGCCCCAGCCTGTCTTTTACAAAACTAATTAACTCTGCGTAATTCCCTCCTTGTCTGGGATTGATCTCGTCTAATAAAGCGCAGAGGGTTCTAGCAATGTACAAATTATTGAACTCACTATTCCCGCCAATGATATAGGTTTCACCTGCTCTTCCATGTTTAAAAACCAGGGAAAGCGCTTCACAATGATCTTCTACATACAACCAATCCCTGACATTGCTCCCATCTCCGTATATAGGAATTTTATCCCCTGCCAGTGCTTTTCGGATGATCGTGGGAATGAGTTTTTCGTCATGTTGTCTAGGCCCATAGTTATTAGAGCAATTAGTGGTCACTACATTAAGGCCGTAGGTATGATGATAGCTCCGAACCAAAAAATCTGCAGCGGCTTTTGACGCGCTATACGGACTATTTGGGGCATAGGCCGTTCTCTCTGTAAAATAACCTTCATCGCCCAAACTGCCATAAACTTCATCTGTTGAAATATGATGAAGTCTATTATTCTTTAGGTATTCGTCTTTTTCTGACCAGTATTTGCGGGCGGCTTCAAGGAGTACAAAGGTGCCCTCAATATTGGTCTTTATAAAATCGTCCGGAGCGTCTATAGAATTATCAACATGGGATTCCGCTGCAAAGTGTATAACTCCGCTAATTCCATATTGCTCAAAAATGCTATTTACCAGGTTCCGGTCGCAAATATCACCCTGAATAAATTTGTGCCGTTCATTGGTGATAACCTCCTCGAGATTACCAAGATTTCCTGCATAGGTAAGCTTATCGAGGTTTACTATATGTTGTTGTGGGTTTTGCTCTAAAAAGTAGTGGATAAAATTACTGCCAATAAAGCCCGCGCCTCCGGTAATTAGAATATACTGGTCTGTCTTGGAGTTACTCATCAGAGTTGTAGTTCCTTGGACTTCCTATTAAGGAGTTTTAGAAAATCAATCAGAAAAAATAATCCTATAAGCAGTAATGGAAAGAGCACAATGTTCTTGCCAAAGAAGGATTTTTCAACTTCCTGGGGATTCCCAAAATTGATAATACGAATGACCTCCTTATGGGTTTGAATTTCCATTTTCTTCTCTTCAATATCACGAATTACACTGTTTTTCAGTGCCAAGAGGGAGGTAATATCTAGTTGTTGTTCATCTTCCAGAATTATACGTCCATCACTGTTTTGTGAGGCGCTGGAAATCTTATCCGAATAGTTTCCAACTAACTTGTCTATTTGTTGAACCAACTGTTCGTTCTTTTCAATCCGACTAAGGGCATTTTCCTGGTTAATTTTTACCAATTCCTTGTAATAATCGTTGGAATTTATATAATCTATCAGCTTAGCAGCTATGCCGGGGCCTGACTCCCCATCTTTGTAGGTGAAGGTAATCCTGTGATTTAGGGTGCTTTTATTTAAAACTTCTGTTCTTACCACGTCTGCTATGAGATCGTCCCCCCTGAATTTCTCAAGCAGTTCCAGGTATTTGATGTCGTCATCTGTACTGGATTTTTCATTTTGTTTTTCAACGGGCTCTATATGTACTTGAAATCCTTTAAGGTTTTCCGCGTCTATTCCCATTTCCTCAAAGAAGGTATTGTCTTTGGTCTTGACGTTGGTCCGAATCTCATTAACAACGTCATATAGGTAATTTCTACTTTCCAGGTTGGGTTTTACTATGACTTCCGTTTTTAATCTTTTCGTAGTTATTTTACCGAGTCCTATCCCCAGTGCAACACCTACCACCCCAAGAATTACCAACTTAATGATGCTCTTTTTGAGATACACAAAAAGCCTCAGGAAATTTTTGAAAAGCTTATCAAAACCAGACTTAATCAAGTGCAGCAGTTGCCCAAGATCTATTTCATCTGACGCTGCATTCTTATTGGGTGAAACTTGGTTCTCCATTAGTTTGAATTGAAAATTTGTTTTAGAATTTTATCGGTAATTAAGTATGTGGGTTTAACCCCTGTGGTCCCTAAACCGCCAGAGGCCAGGGTACTGCCCGTTTCTAAAGGATTATCCGAGGCATAGTAAGCATACCTCACCTTTACGTCTTCTCGTATACTTTTTCTAATCTTTGAGGCAGACTGTATGGCCTTTTGATAATGCACCCCTTCCATTTCCAAACCAATTACGCTCCAGGTAGATTGATGAAAAAAGCTAAGGATATCCTTGTTTTGTAAAGAGGTCCCTAAAACGGTTACCATAGTGCCTTCTAAAACCTTTAGTCCATGCCCTTCAAAGTCTGCTCCACAGAGTTCATTCTTAAAGGGATAGTTATCTGCGGTTCCTTCAAAGATATGGGCAGAAGGAATCATTAAATCTCCCTTTCCTCCTTCTAAAATACCTGCCTTTCCCATAATTGAAATTGACGCAATGTCTAGAAATACCCGTTCCTTCTTATTTATTTGATAAGGTTTAAGTAATTCATCTATGGTCTCATATGCCTGTTCTCCAAAGGCATAGTCCATAACAAAGATAAGTGGTTTTTTATCATTAGGTGCTGCTTCAGGCAGGTCATAGCAACAGGCGTCAGGGCCCAATTTGGCCATGTCAAAAATCTGAACATCAATATTGGTGCCCGAAAGATCATCTATTTCCAACATGCCATTTTTCCTGGCTACATTAAGCACCTTTGTTCTTAAAGCGCCATTCTCTTCTGAGCTAAGTGCTTCATAGATCTCAAGATTCCCAGCCTTTGGAAACTCTTTAACCAGGGCCTTTCTAGCGTAAAGAGAATTAACAACGCTATGCATATTTGCACTGATAATATGGATAGGCCTTTCTAAAAGGCCTGCTTTGGCAAGGGTTTCCTTGATAGTATTGGCCCAACGTTCTCCATGAATATGGTGCCCTAGTCGCTCTCTCAACAGGGCGCTAAAGGTTATCGTTCTTTTTTCTCCTCCGGTTTCCTCATCAATTGCCAGTTTTCCCAGCCAGTACACGATCTTCAGAAAACGCTCGGGATCCTTTTTCGTGCCAAATTTTTCATAAACATCTATGATTTCCGTAAAAGACCTGCCTAAAATTGTGGCCGTATGAATTAACGCCACTTCTTTCTCTGCCTGGGTCAATTTTGTTTTTTGAATGGCGCTCTCCAGCTTCTTCCAATCCCTGATGGTTTTATCCGTATCCTCTATGAGTACCTTGTTGCAAATTTTCTGGGATTCTATAAAAAGAAACGTAAGATGCGTAAGAATATCGTAGATGTCTGATCGCCCACGAGTTATTTCAATATTCATTTGCTCACTATCTATTCTATAGCAATTTCTCCTTCGCTTCGGAGGGACTATGGCCTTAAAGTGAGATTTGGTATATCCCTCATCCGAAGTAAGGTTAATAAACCTACATTCCTCAATGCCCTTAGGCAAGCGTTCTAAGACATAAATGAGCCCATCTAATTCTGCCTTTTCCTCCGCAATTGAACCGTATATTTCCGGCCGGAGCAGCAGCAAGGCATTTCTGAGCGTTTCTCCAGAAACTCCCAACGGTTTGTAAAATCCTCTATTGAATAAATGGCGCATGGTAATATACAAGCGCTCTATGGCGTTTGTTGATTCTCGCGCCCTTGTAGTGTTTTTTAGGCCTTTCATAATCTGGCACAAAATTACATTTAAAATTTAGGATTTCAGGGCAGACACCAAAAGTTATACTAAGATGAGACATTAGGCGTTGATATTCACAGAGGAAGGACACTATGCATATTTAGGCAGGGGTTTTTAGTTTAGGCCCCTATATAAAGGATATTAAAACCCAATGTAATGATAGGTCTTTTGCAAGAAGAAAAGCGTTTTTTAAAAACGATACTTCCCATTTTTCTATGTGCTTTTTTTTGTGTTCCAATGAATGGGATCGCCGATGATGCCAATGTCAGGGGGCCTCTGATATCGAATGTGATCTCGGAAAAAGGGATCCTTAGTCTCAACAGTCATAGTTTTAATGCTAAAAAACCCAGTGGATTTAGCATTAATGGGATAGACGAACGTATAAGTCGGGGGCTTACCGTAGTACATTTTAACTCTACAGAAAACTTCGAATACAAGTCCTTTGATACCCATGGAAGTGAAGAAGAAACACTCAAATTCATTAGTTGTCTGGAGCTTTTGCAAAAAAATAGGTCGACCTATGTGATCCTCGCACACGATTCTGCTTCTAAGAGTTTGGCGATGCACAGCGCTATACTTTCAAAAATGGGTTTCAAATCTTTGAGTATGCTCAAAAGCAGGCAAGCTTATGTGATGAACAACTTTTCCGGATCCATCAAGGAAGTTGTGCATGACATGTCTATAAGTATTGCCCTTGAAGTGCCACAAAATCTGGCTTCTAAGGCAGCTATTTTCCCGAAAACCAAATATGACTTTGAGCCTAGAAATGACAGATATATTGCCCATGCAGGAGGCGAAATACATGGGGTACCCTCCACTAATTCAGTTCAGGCCCTGGATGCCAACTATAAGAAAGGGTTTCGCCTTTTTGAGTTGGATATTATAGAAACCAGCGACGGCGAATATGTGGCTGCCCATGATTGGAGGATGTGGGCCCGGTTCACGGATTATTCAGGGGATCTTCCCGTGAGCAAAGAAGCGTTTTTAAAACGAAAGATCTACGGTAAATATGATACTATGGATATGGACGGGATCAATAAGTGGTTTGGCGCGCATCCGGATGCCATTTTGATCACCGATAAAGTAAGCGATCCCATTAGGTTTGCCAAGCAGTTTAACTATAAGGACCGACTCATCATGGAGCTCTTCAGTGTCATGGCCATAGAGGAAGCAGCCAAACACGGGATTTCTCCTATGATCTCTCAGACTCCGTTAAACAAGCTTAAGGGAGATAAGATTGCCTATTTAAAGGCCAATAATGTGAAGCATGCAGCCATATCAAGGAGAATAATCCGGAATAATATAGGCCTACTTAAAAAACTTCGCGAGCACGATATTAAAGTCTATGTGTATAATGTAAACTTTGATCCGGGGAAAGACGAAAGGTACGTTCTGAAGAATGAAATTGGACTGGTTTACGGGATGTACGCTGATAAATGGGTCTTTGACCGGGAGGAAGTAAACAGACTGACCAAGTAGTTTCTGTCATCTGGCCATTGGCAGAGGAGCAGGAAGCCTTATTTGGAAAAGGCGCCAAGAACATCTGCAACCGAGCGATCATTCGCCAAGCGCTGTACCTTATTCTGGCCACCTAGTTTGCCAATTGATTTCATATACTCCTTAAAGCCTCCTTCTTTAATGGCCGTTATTTTAAGAGGCTGTAATATTTTTCCATCGATCAAATCAAAATAGTAACTGTTCTGTTTTTGAAGGCTGGAATCTAAAACCGCTTTAAACTTAACCATGTCTGTTGGAGGGTTTTCAAATTCGACCAACCATTCATGATATGGCAGTTCGTCTGCTTCAGGATTGATTCTCGGCGCAACCGTAAATTCATTTACTCTGGCCTCGGTGGCTGCAATCGCCTCCTGCATGGCCACCTCAACTTCCTTCGCTATTACGTGTTCGCCAAAGGCCGAGATGAAATGTTTTATTCTACCTGAAACGATTACTCTATAAGGAGTTGTCGAAATAAACTGAACGTTATCTCCTAGATTATACGCCCATAATCCGGCATTGGTAGAAATTATCATTACGTAGTTTGTACCTATCTCAACATCCTTGAGGGTGATGCGCTCAGGGTTTTCGTCAAAAAAGGTATCGGCCTTGATAAACTCGTAAAAAATACCCGAGTTCAATAAAAGAAGCATCCCCTTTTCTGTTTGAGAATCCTGATAGGCAAAGAACCCCTCGCTTGCAGGAAACAGTTCAATGCTATCCACTTTGCGGCCAATGAGATTCTCAAATTTTGCTCTATAGGGCTCGTAATTCACTCCTCCATAGATGAACAATCTAAAATTCTTAAACAGCTCACCTATTTTTTTATTGGTTTCGCCCGAGAGCTTTTCAAAATACATTTGGACCCAGGACGGAATTCCTGCAATCACGGTCATATTTTCGTTTACGGTTTCCTCGACAATCTTGTTTACCTTGGTTTCCCAGTCTTCAATACAGTTAGTTTCCCAACTTGGTAGGCGGTTTTTTTGCAAATATCCGGGAACATAGTGGGCCGATATTCCTGAAAGTCGTCCGAGTTTTATGCCGTTTTTTTCTTGTAGCTCAGGACTTCCCTGAAGAAAAATCCAACGCCCATCTACGAAATCGGTAATGCCGGTTTCATGTATATAGCTCAGAATGGCATTCCTGGAAGCATTCACCTGGCATTTGATAGATTCTGAAGTTATGGGAATATACTTTACGCCGGAGGTAGTTCCGGAGGTTTTGGCAAAATATATCGGTCTCCCCGGCCATAGCACGCCTTTCTTGCCCTCTACAACCTCATTTACATAAGGTTTTAGTGCCTCATAGTCCCTGACAGGCACCTTTTCCACAAAATCTGAATGTGCTTTAATGGTTTCAAAATTGTGGTCTTTGCCAAATTTGGTGGTTTTGGCTGTTCTAATTAATTGGGCAAAAACAGCCTCCTGGGTTTCAATGGGGCGGGTTGCCCATTTGGAGGTCCTTTTTGCAATAATTTTGGCAAATAGCCTAGCCGCTAAGGATTTAAGGGACATAGGTATTATTTAAAATCGATGTAATCCAAAGGGTTTACCGGAATGCCATTCGTCCATAATTCAAAATGCAAATGCGGGCCGGTAGTCAGTTCTCCGGTATTCCCAACCGACGCTATTACCTCTCCTGCCCTAACAATGTCGCCCTGAGTTTTATTTAAAGAGCCGTTGTGTTTATATACGGAAAGCAGTCCGTCTTTATGCTCAAGAATAATAACGTAACCGGTATCTGCCGTCCACTCGGCGAAAATCACCGTGCCATTAGCCACAGATTTTATAGGGGTGTCAACAGGAGCAACCACGTCAACCGCATAATGCTTTTTTTCAGCATCATAATGTTGAGTAAGTGTTCCGGCTAAAGGAGAAAACAACACGGCACTGCTGCTTCCGCCACTTCTTTCAAATAGGTTGTACTTATCTTCCAGGGCAACTGCCGCCCTAAGCAAGGAATCCTCTCTTATTGGCGTAAGATCTACAGTAGAGGGGTCTATCTTAAATTGTTCAAACAGAGAGTCTCTGTTCATTTCGTTATTCTCAATATCACCTCGAAGTACCATCCTGACATTATCCAAATACCTGTTGGTATAATTAAGCACATTCACCAGAGAATCCGTTGTATAGGTAAGTTCAGTTGCCTGCTGTTTAAGTCTTGTAGAGGAATATCCAGGAATGTATTCGCGTAAGGGCGTAAAGGCTATGAGCAAAGTCGTAAGACCAATTAACCCAATGATAAAAAGGGTGCCTGTTACAAAAACATTGAGCCTGCTTAACTTAAAAGATATCTTTTCTTCAAAAGTGCTTTCATTAAGTATCACGAGGCGATACTTATGCAAAAGCTTCCTTCTAATTTCCTTTCTCTTTCTCCCTTTCTTAGCCATGAAATACAAAGATAAGGTTCGTTTTCTATATAGTATAAATAAGCTAGTAATTTAGAAGAAGAGTTTCATCCCCATAAGACTATCTTCTAAGTGTAATATTACGAATTCCTATCTTTACAATTAAATATATATCTTGACGTTACTATTAACAGTAATCTAATATCTTTTTTTAGTACCTTTGTTATCCACATAAATTTAATGCTATGTTATCTTCAGTTACATTTCTTGCCATAGGGGCTCCCCAAATAATTCTTATTGTGGTTGTCGTTCTCCTACTTTTTGGGGGAAAGAAAATTCCAGAATTAATGCGGGGTCTTGGAAGTGGCATCAAAGAATTTAAAGATGCATCCAAGGAGGATGAAAAATTAGAAGAAAAGAACGAATAGGAAAGCTTTCAAAAATCATATTAGCATCTCCATATTGGAGATGTTTTTTTTTGTAATCTTATTATTTTAAAGGGGGTTTAAGCAAATATACTCTTTGGTATTTATAAAATAAGACCGTCTTTTTACTCAAAGGCTTTGTCTTTCAGGCTTGGGGCAAACGAGACAATCAATTCCCATTCCCGCCAGAATACGGGTATTAACTACATA
Source organism: Flavobacteriaceae bacterium (assembly GCA_040830565.1). Taxonomy (GTDB): domain Bacteria; phylum Bacteroidota; class Bacteroidia; order Flavobacteriales; family Flavobacteriaceae; genus JAFMPW01. The sequence continues at coordinate 5,828 of JBFOMC010000115.1, read as the reverse complement.
TATCTTCACTTTCACAACAAAAATACCAGATTCACCTTCCCAAGAATTACATTTACTTCAAATTACTGAACTGTAGTATTTTAAAGTGTTGCAACCATTAAAAAATATAGGCCTTAACCGGCATTTTGAAGCTAAGAATTTCTCGGGTTTAGAGAGAGATTGGGTTTGGCTAGAGCTTGATAATTCTATCATACAATGCAGTTCCTTGTTTACCCTTGATTTTACAGCATACGAATCTTTAAATCTGCACGTTAAGTATAAACAGCATACAGGAACGGCATCCCTTATTGAGCCGCTGAAAACACAAGACATACGATCAACCAACCAAAATTACACCCTCAATCCCCGAAGATTTTTATAATGAAGCCTACCATGAAAAAAATTATTACTTCCTGTGCATTCCTGCTGAGTATCGGGATGTTTGCCCAGGGAATTCAGGATAATTCTGGCGCCGCCAATGCCTATGCATCGGCCTTTGAAAGTGACGGAACCACTACTTCGACGCCTGCGTCAGCCGAGGCTCTCGCTCACAAGGAGTTTTTAAAGGCCGCCAAATACAATGATATTCCAACTCGAAAATTCACTGATTTAAGTGGAATTGAGAGCGGCTATTACTTAGTTACCGGTGTCTATAGCAAGCAAAAGAATGCGAAAAAGCACATCAAAAAATTGAAGAGGAAAGACCTGAATGCCTCTTTTTTTACTCATCCAGAGACCAATTTGAGCTATGTTTATCTAGAACACCACATCAATGGTATGGAGGCTGTTGATGCCACTAGCATTATTAACAGCACTGACTATGACGGTGATATATGGATTTTGGAGGTCGAAGGAGATGCTGTAATAAGCCAGCAAGAGTTGGTTACTGAAACTCAAAGCTCCCCGGCTACAAAAAATGCAATCTTTTCAGAGAACATAAGCAGCGCAAATCAGGCAAGTAATGATTTGGTGACAGGGGCTAATTCAAGTGCCGATAAGCTGGTTCAAAAGGCAGATCTTTATTTTGACAAAATGTGGTATGCAGAGGCTGCTGAACTTTATGAAATGGCACTTTCAAAGGATCAGGCAAACTATTCTTACGACATTATTCAAAAAGCAGGCGATTCTCATTATTTCAACACCAATATGGAGAAAGCCTATCAATGGTACGACATTCTATATACCCGATATGGTAAGGAAATGTCTGCAGACAACCTTTTCAAGTATGCCCACAGTTTAAAGGGTACTGGGAAATATGCGAGGGCTAAAAGGCTTATGAGGCTATACAATAAAAAGATTGAAAAGGGAGAAATTGCGACCCTGGACAGCCCGGAAGCCACACCTAGCGAAATTGTCTTAGATAATATTCTGAATGTTGATCAGCAATTTGAGATCAAAAATTTGGACATCAATTCTAAATATTCGGACTTTTCACCCATGTTCCACAATGAAAACGAAGTAGTTTTTGCTTCGGCTGCTGACTCAGCATTCTTCAGTACCAGAAGGTACAAATGGAACAATCAACCCTATCTGGATCTCTACGTTGCCAAGATCAACGAGGAATCTGATGAGGTGAGAAATGCCATAAAATTCTCCAAGCAGATCAATACCAAGTATCATGAAGCTTCTGTGAGTTTTTCTCCGGATAATAAAACCATGTACTTCACCAGGAATAATTATGGCAAAAAGCTAAAGCGAGATAAAAATGGCATTAACCATCTGAAGATTTATATGTCTAAGAAAGTGGGTGATGATTGGACCGAAGCCGTGGAAGTTTCTTTTAATAGCGACAATTACTCTACAGGGCATCCGGCTCTAAGTCCGGATGGGAAACAATTGTATTTTGTTTCGGATATGCCCGGAAGCCTTGGTCAGACTGATATTTTCGTTGTTGATGTTTTGGGAGACGGACAATTCTCGGAACCCCGTAATCTTGGCCCCGAGATCAACACCGAACAACGTGAAATGTTTCCGTTTATCAGCGACAAGAAGCTCTATTTTTCATCCAATGGCCATGTAGGTCTTGGGGGGCTAGACATTTACGAGGTGGCCTTCGATGATACCGATGGGTTCCTTGAAGTACGGAACATGGGGAAACCTGTTAATAGTAAAGTGGACGACTTCTCTTATATCATTAACGAGGAAACTCAGAAAGGCTTCTTTGCCTCTAACAGAAGAGGAGGAAAAGGAGATGATGACATCTATTCATTTAAGCGGCTTATTCCTGAAGAAGTTGAAGAAAACGCTATTGCTGGGGTAGTTACTGAATTGATCACAGGAGACGTTATGCCAGAAGCCCTGGTTGTACTCCTAGATGAAAACAATAGAAAGCTTAAGGAGGTTGTTACGGGTGAAGATGGCAGTTTCGTATTTGAGGACCTGGATAGTAGTACCAAGTACACTATTAAGACTATAAAAGGGGAGTATTTTGATGATGAAATGATCGTTGAGACCAAGAAAAATGAGGTGGTCAATGCAGATGTCTCCATGAAGAAACTCAAAGAACTTATTGCCATTGAAGATGGCATTAGAAAGCTGAAAATAGATATGATCTATTTCGACTTTGATAAGTCGTATATCAGAAGTGACGCTTCTGAAGAGTTAGATAAGTTAGTGGAGGTGATGAATGAATATGAGAATATGGTCATTAAGATTGAGTCGCATACAGACTCGCGTGGAAACAACGCTTATAATAAATACCTCTCTGATAGAAGGGCCAAGTCTACAAGAGATTACCTCATCTCTCAGGGTATTTCTCCAGATAGGATTCAGAGTGCTATAGGTTATGGAGAAGAGCGCCTGCTTAATGAATGTGATGGCAGTGTAAGATGTAGTGGTCAAAAGCACCAGCTTAACAGACGTTCTGAGTTCATCATAGTCAGCATGTAGCACGATCTTTTAGAGGAGTATTTACACAAAAAAAAGACAACCCGATGTTATGTACATCGGGTTTTTTTATTGCCGGCAGACAACTCTAAATACATTAGGTATACAGTTAATTTTCGTTTTGTAGGATAAGTCTTTCTTTTTCACAACGTTAAGTCCGTAGTTCACAACAAAGCAATTCCTTGAAATACCTAATACCTAGATTAAGAGTTATATAGAATACCCAGACTTAATATTAAACTTAATCTCTACATCATGAAGCACATACTACTTATCAAAGAAATTTATCTTGAGGCATTTAAAAATCTTGGGCATGCAATAGTAAAGAACTATTTTAAGATCTTTTCCTGGTTCTGTTTTGCAAGCTTCATCATTGTCCTTTACGCCTTCCTTTTCAGGATAGCAACAGGATTTGCCTTCGACTAATTAAGCATTCAACTAAATACCGATCAACAGCCCCGCTTTGGGGCTTTTTTTATGAGAAATTGTAGTGTAAAACAGGAAGAAAATACCAGGCTATTGATCAAAGCCCTAGTTGAACTTTATGGTTTTAATAATAGCCTCCAATTGAAACATATAGTCCCGTTTGTTAGTGGCGGGAGCAAAAGTAAACCCTTCTAACACCATTTTCCTATTGTTCTCCTTATCATTGATGATATAGGTGAGAAAAGGCCCGGCCATAGGGTAGTTCTGCACTTCCCAAATGCCCCTGACTTCTGCAGCTTTTTTGCCACCCACCTCTGCAGAAAACACATAAGGAGCAAAGGCCTTTTCGGTAGCCATATAGGTAGTTTTATTCGGGATGTCGGGCCCTGGAATGTATTTTTTCCCAATGGAATCCCGCATTTTAACAATGTCCTTTACAAAAGTAGAGTCGTTTGTAAAGCTGTCCCAGGGCATAGCGTAGGCGATGATATTCATATTCCCCTTAGGGATCTCCATATCTATCCAAACAAAATTATCCTCTTGCTTTCCCACCTTATAAAGTGATGGCATCGTAAGGGAAATGTTGAATTTCTCTTCCAATACTTTTTCCTGATTTACAGAGCGCGCAAATCTTTTTTGTTCTTCCTTGAGCTCCATTGCTCTAAAGGAAGCAATTATTTCCCCTGCCTTGGCATCGATGTTTTGCATTACCTCTTCTTTAGTCCTGCCTTTAATTACCGCGACTTTCTGTGGGCTTGCGTAAAGGTCTGTTTTAATATGGGCTATATCCAAGGTATCAAGACTTACGAATAAAACAGCTCTTCTGTGCCTTGTTTGGCCAGTGAAAACCCTTTGAGGCATGTGGTCTATTGTGAATCTGGCTTCGTCCCAGGTAAGACCTAAAAGGGGGGCGGCAAAATGCTCCCGGACCTTATCGCCTATTTCTCCTTCCCAAAGATGAGTTTCCATCACTACAGCAATGGTGTTGATAGCTCCTAAAGAAACTGGTTTATACGCTTTTTGGTTTTTATCCTTGCAGGATATGGTAACCATTAACAAGAGAAGAAATAGTGTTCCAAATTTTTTCATACGTGCTCAATTTACGACGGACAATCGCACAATTTCAGTTTTGTGCCCGGTTTTAGATTGTTACCACTAATACCGTTCCATTCTCGCAAATTTTCAATAGAAATTCCGGGATATTTTCTTGAGATGGTCCAAAGTGAATCTCCCTTTTTAACTGTATGCACCTTTGAACCACTTAAATTGGCGGTGGTCGGAGTTTGCTTTGACGACTTTGAGGTCGACGCCACAGCACGCGTCACAGGTTTTCTGGGATATATGGTAAGGCGTTGGCCAATACGGAGATTGTTACTTCTAAGTCCGTTCCATCTTTTGATCTGACTGACCCCAACTCCATAACGTTCGGCAATTTTGCCAAGATAATCGCCAGATCTAACCCTATACCTAATTCTTTCCTGGGCTTTGACCAATTGAGGTAGGGGGCTTTCTCTGCTTTTTAGTTCTTTCTCAACATGCGCATATATAGCCGCTTCATTGGCCACAAACTTGCCCATAACATCTTTAGGTAATCTGAGAATATATTTCTTCCCTTCCATTTTGGGAATGATATTCAGCTTATAGGAGGGGTTCAATACTTTCAACTCCTGAACGCTGATGCCTACCAACTCCGAGATCTGATCAAAAGTAATGAGGTTTTTAACATGTATTGTATCGGTCTCAAAATAGGGTCTTTCGGCTTTTTTAATGGCCAATCCGTGCTCCTCTGCATACTCAAATAAATACATTGTAGCTATAAAGGCGGGCACGTAGCCGGCGGTTTCTCTGGGAAGGTTTCTTCTGATGTTCCAATAATTCTTATATCCGCCAGACCTTCTTATGGCTTTATTTACATTGCCAGGGCCCGAATTGTACGCAGCCAGGGCCAAATCCCAATCTCCAAATATGTCGTATAGCTTTGACAGGTATTTGCAGGCCGCTTCTGTCGCCAACATGGGGTCGCTTCGTTCGTCTACGTAGCTGCTCACGTTAAGGCCGTACATTCTTCCGGTGCCATACATAAATTGCCACAGACCGGTAGCTCCAACTCTAGATCTTGCTCTAGGATTTAAGGCAGATTCCACAATGGCCAAATACTTTATTTCTAAAGGGATATTGTAGTTATCCAATTGCTGTTCAAACATCGGAAAATAGAACTGGCTTGCCGTAAGCATACGCTCCATTAATTCTCTTTTTCTGAGCAGAAATGATTTGATCACATTCTCCAATGAGGGATTATAAGAAATGTTTAGCGGTGTTTTCTGATTTAATTTCTCCAAGCGCTCTTTTAACACTTCGGTGTCTAGCACATTGGCGTCTACAGGCTTGGCATCAAAGTTGACCACCGTGGTGTACATTTCATCATAAAGTGAGGCGCTTTCATACAACTCCTTCATCCATAGACTGTCATAGGCAGCAGCCTGAGCCATATCTACCAAATTGTATCCACTTTTCTCTTTTCTAAATACCTGCTGATT
>JBFOMC010000114.1:0-20511 GCA_040830565.1 Flavobacteriaceae bacterium | reverse complement strand
ATGCAAAGGATTTGAATATCAAAGAGGTAAAACTCCTTGGCAGTGAACAAAAAGTGGCGTATGAAAGAACAGATAAGGGATTATCAATAAAAAATTTGGGAGATAAGAAAGGAGACTTTGCCCATGTCTTGGAAATTAGTCTCTAAATTCCTGAAAGTCATAATTTGAGTTACTTAATTTTAATTCCTCAGCGCACCATCTTTATTTTGGTGCGCTTTTTTCAAAGTTGTAATTTAGGTGACCTTGTTTCCCTTAAGCAGGCCTTTAGAAGTTTCAAAAAAAAATTTCGAGCATCAGCTTATGGCCAGAGAAGGAAGATGATTAACACATTTTAGATTGTTTTGAATGATGAAATATTTGGTCTGCGAAAAGCCCGGCGAATTTCAATTAAGAGAAAAGACGGCCCCTATTAGACAGGAAGGCGAGGCCTTACTTAGCATTAAAAAGGTAGGAATCTGTGGTACGGACTTACACGCTTACACCGGCAATCAGGCATTTTTTACTTACCCGCGTATTCTAGGTCATGAATTGGCGGCAGAGGTCCTGGAAATTGGGGAAAATCCTCAAGGAATTCGGCCAGGTGATAATGTTGTGATCATGCCCTATATAAACTGTTCTCATTGTATTGCTTGCAAAAGCGGCAAAACTAATTGTTGTACAAGCCTTAAGGTGTTAGGGATTCATACAGATGGCGGCATGCAGGAGAGGATCTCTATTCCTACGAACTTGCTGATCCCGGCTAAAGGTCTTAGCTATAACGAAATGGCTATTGTAGAACCCCTTGCAATTGGGGCTCACGCCATTAGAAGAGCAGCAATGACCAACAATGAAACCATTGTTGTAATTGGTTGCGGGCCTATTGGTATCGGGATTATGAAGTTGGCCCAAATTGCCGGGGCGAAAGTTATCGCGATAGACATAAACCAAGCTCGCTTAGATTATGCCACGGAAAAAATTGGAGTTGATCATGTTGTACTGGCCAATGAAAAAACGGTAGATAGAGTGAGTGAAATAACGGAAGGCAATATGGCAACGGCTGTATTTGATGCTACAGGTCATAAAACTGCCTTAGAATCAGGTCCGAGTTATATGGCTCATGGAGGACGTTATATTCTTGTAGGTCTGTCTAAGGGCGAACTTGTTTTTACTCATCCTCAAATCCATGCCAAGGAAACTACAATTATGTGTAGTAGAAATGCAACTCTTGAAGATTTTGAGCATGTAATAAGTATCTTGGAAAACCAAAAATTTCCTACAGAGTCTTTTATAACACACAATGTAGATTACAGCGAAATGATCGCAAATTTTGACGCCTGGCTAAATCCTGCAAATGGGGTTATTAAAGCCACCGTAAATTTTTAATATGTCGAACCTCATTACACCTAAATGACTAATACATGAGACGCCTTTTTCTAAAACTAAACGATAAGGATAATGTATTAGTAGCCCTACAAGATCTTACTAAGGGAACTAAAATAAAGCACAGCTCAGACACTTTTGAACTTGTAACCGATGTCTCAGCCAAGCATAAGTTTGTAGTTGATGATCTGAACGAAGGAGACCTTATTTATATGTATGGAGCCCTTGTGGCACAGGCAATTACAAAAATTCCCAAAGGAGCCGTGATCACCACGGAAAATGTGGTCCATGCCTCTTCAGAATATGGCGTAGGGACCAACAGCACACAGTGGAAATCCCCGGATGTTAGCAAATGGGCAAACAGAACCTTTAATGGCTATCACCGTGCAAACGGTTCTGTGGGAACCGCAAATTACTGGCTGGTGATCCCCATGGTCTTTTGTGAGAACAGAAACGTAGAGGTTTTAAAATCTGCTTTGCTCAAATCTCTGGGTTATCACAGCACGGCAGACTTTATAGTAGATACTACATCACTAATTTCAAAATATAAAAACGGAGCAACTAGTTCTCAAATAATGCAATCTGAAATTATCCTAAACCCCGAGGATATAAAGCAAAATAGAACCTTTCCGAATGTGGACGGGATAAAATTTCTTACCCATGATGGGGGTTGCGGAGGCTTTCGCCTAGATTCCACCACCTTGTGTAATCTCTTGGCAGGGTACATAACCAATTCTAATGTAGCCGGAGCAACGGTATTAAGCCTGGGATGTCAGAATGCTGAAGTAAAGGCTCTGGAAGAAGGTATTAGGAAAAGAGATCCCGACTTCTCAAAACCCTTATATATTCTGGAGCAGCATAAAAGTGAGAGTGAGCGTCATTTTATTGAGGAAGCTGTAAAAAAGACTTTTATTGGGCTTATTGAGGCAAATAAAAACGAGCGCAAACCCGCATCTCTGAGTCATCTTGTTTTAGGTTTAGAATGTGGAGGTTCAGATGGTTTTTCCGGAATTTCTGCAAACCCCGCCCTGGGGCACGCGTCAGATCTGCTAGTAGGCCTAGGCGGAACCACGGTCTTATCAGAGTTTCCCGAACTCAATGGCGTGGAACAAGAATTAATCAACAGATGTGCTTCCAAAAAAGAAGCTACTAAGTTTGCTCGTTTGATGGACGACTACTCAGCCAGGGCGGTAGCTCTTGGTTCTGCATTTGCCAATAACCCTTCACCAGGCAACATTAAAGACGGGCTCATCACAGACGCCATCAAATCTGCCGGAGCAGCCAGAAAAGGGGGGAGTTCACCCATAACGGATGTTTTGGATTATACGGAGAAGGTGTCGAAAAAAGGGCTCAACTTATTGTGTACCCCAGGAAATGACGTTGAAAGCACAACCGGACTTGCAGGCTCTGGTTGCAATATGATAGCCTTTACAACAGGCTTAGGTACTCCCACCGGGAATCCGGTTGCACCAGTTATAAAGATCAGTAGTAATAACGAACTAAGTGAAAGGATGAAAGATATCATTGATTTCAATACTGGCACCATAATTACCGGAGAAGACTCTATAGAGCATAAGGGAGAAGAGCTACTGGAGTATATCATAAAAGTAGCAAGCGGGCAAGAAACTCCTGCCGCGGTCAGGTTAGGGCAGGAAGATTTTATCCCTTGGAAAAGAGGAATATCCCTTTAAAAGTTATGTCGCAGCTGAACAGAACAAATACAGGTCTTACTAGAAAATTGCCACTAAAAATTATGCAGTTTGGAGGGGGTAATTTTTTGCGTGCCTTTGTCGACTGGATGATCCATGTGCTTAATGAACGAACCAATTTTAATGCCGGCGTAGCGATTATAAAGCCCACAGAATATGGGGATTATCATGATCTAAAAGCTCAGGAGGGTTTATTCACCGTAGTGCTCGATGGCTTAAAAAATGGAAAATTCACAGAGGAAAGAACTCTGGTTTCTGTCGTTCAGCAAGTGGTTAATTGCTATCAGGAATGGATGGCTTATTTAGAGCTGGCAAAAACTGAAGAACTGCGGTTTATTATCTCTAACACCACTGAAGCAGGAATAAGATTTGATCCTGAAGACCAATTTTCGGATGACCCGCCTAAAGAATTTCCTGCTAAACTCACCATCTGGCTCTATCATCGGTTTAAACATTTTAATGGTGACATGTCTAAAGGCTGTATATTCCTGCCCTGCGAGCTGATCGAAGACAATGGAGAAGCCCTTAAAACTACCATCCTTCAATATACACGGCATTGGGAACTCCCGGAAACGTTCATAAATTGGATACAGAACGCTAATTACTTTTGCAGCACTCTGGTAGACAGGATAGTATCTGGGTATCCCAAGGACAGGGCTGTTACAATTCAAAATCATTTGGGGTATAAGGATGCCTTACTTGTTGCAGGAGAGTATTATCACAGTTGGGTAATAGATGCACCCGATAATGTAAAAGAAGAACTGCCGTTTGCCAATACGGATCTGAACGTCTCTTTTGTTGAAGATCTTGGGCCCTATAGGGAAATGAAAGTCAGAATATTAAATGGGGCTCACACTGCCATGGTTCCTGTGGGCTATCTTGCAGATAAAAGCTTGGTCAAGGAAGGTATGGACACCCCTTTTCTGGTCCAATACATTGAGGAGCTTTTACAAGAAGAGGTCGCCAAAACTCTGAATTTTCCTGATCAAGTGAAGCAGCGTTTTGCAAATGATGTTCTTGATAGGTTTCGAAATCCGATCCTAAAACATCAATTGATCAGTATAGCTCTAAATTCTACATCAAAGTTTGTAAGCAGATTACTCCCCAGTCTAAGAGATTTTGTTGAAGCAGAAGGCAGATTAGCACGCCGTATTGTCTTTTCATTATCTGCCTTAATTGTATTCTACAAGGGCAACTTTAATGGCAAACAAATAGCCCTAAATGATGATGAGGAAGTTGTACAGTTTTTTAAGGAAAGTTGGAATGACCATAGCTCTGGCAACACCACTTTAGAAGAAATGACAACTAAAATACTACGAAATTCAGCCATTTGGTCCGAAGACCTAACGCTATATCCGGACCTTCTAACCCAGGTGGTTCATAACATTCAGAATATTGAGAAGTTTGGGATTGAAAAGTCCCTGGAACTTTTACACAAAGGAAATATCACGGTTTAAATAGTATGTTATGGTAATTGACTCTCATCAGCACTTTTGGAATTACAATTCAGAAAAGCACGCCTGGATTGATGAAAGCATGAAGGTGATACGCCGAGATTTTACACCCTCGGATCTTTTGAAAATATATACGGCAAATGATATAGATGGCTGTGTTGCTGTACAAGCAGATCAGACCCTTGAGGAAACGGAATTTCTTTTATCTCTTGCCAACGACAACAATTTCATCAAAGGTGTTGTAGGCTGGGTTGATCTCAGAAACGAAAAGGTAGACAACACTCTGGAAGTGTATGCTCAGCATAATAAAATTAAAGGATGGAGGCATGTTGTACAGGGTGAAAAAGATCATAATTTCCTTTTACGCCCAGAATTTTTAAGGGGAATTTCCTATTTAGAAAAATACGAGTACACCTATGATATTTTAATTTTTCCCCATCAGTTGGGAGCCACTTTGGAGTTCGTAAAACATTTCCCGCATCAAAAATTTGTGATAGACCATATAGCAAAGCCCTATATAAAAGACGGTTTTTATGATGGCTGGGCTGTATTGATGAAAGAGTTGGGAAAGCACCAAAATGTGCATTGTAAACTCTCAGGGATGATCACTGAGGCTGATTACCATAACTGGAAACCAGAACACATTACTCCCTACATGGATCTTGTACTTGCAGCTTTTGGCTCCGAACGCCTTATGTATGGATCAGATTGGCCGGTATGTCTGGTTGCCGGAGAATACCAACAGGTTAAGAAGTTGGTGAGCGACTTTATAACCCAACTCAGCAGTGCCGAGCAAGATGCGATTATGGGGTTAAACGCAATAGAATTTTATAATCTAAAATAATAGCAATGGATTTAGGACTCAAAGGAAAAGTGGTTGTGATTAGCGGAGCGGCAGGAAAAGAAGGGAGTATTGGAGAGACCATCCTATTTGCGCTGGCAAAGGAGGGTGCAATTCCGGCCGTAATAGATCGAAATGATCGCGGCTTTGGGTATGTCGAAAAAATTCAGGCAATGGGGGTTGATGCTCTTTTTTGCAAAACCGATGTAACGGATCCTGAACAAATCAAGAAAGCCCTGGATGCTATAACTTCCAAATACGGAAAAATTGATGTCGTCCTAAACAATGTAGGCGTAAACGATGGTGTTGGCCTGGATGCATCTTACGAAGAATTTATGGCTTCCTTAAAGTTAAATATGGTGAGCTATTTTTTGGTTGTAAAACACGCTTTACCCTGGTTGATAAAATCTAAAGGTAATATCCTGAATATCGGTTCCAAAGTGGCCCTTACCGGTCAGGGAAGAACTTCAGGTTATGCAGCTGCAAAGGGAGGCGTACTAGGGCTAACAAGAGAATGGGCGGTAGATCTGATACCACATGGCATTCGTTCAAATGCCATAATTATAGCGGAAAGCTGGACCCCTTCTTATGATACCTGGATCAAAACTCTACCAGATGGTGAGGAAAAACTGAATGCCATTGTTAAAAAAATACCCTTAGAAAATCGGATGACCACCACGGAGGAGATTGCTAATATTTGCCTATTCACCATTTCCAGCAGATCGTCGCACACCACCGGTCAGTTCATTTTTGTCGATGGAGGTTATGTACACCTAGACAGATCGCTTTTGACAGAGGACACCAACTAAACCAACAAATAACAATATGGAAAACACTAAGAATATTCCTGTAGTTTCGAAAGAGGTCTTATTGCCTTTTATTTTGATCACCTCTTTGTTTGCACTCTGGGGCTTCGCAAACGATATTACCAATCCGATGGTCTCCGCCTTTAAAAAGATCCTGGAGTTGAACAATACACAAGCTTCATGGGTACAGATGGCCTTCTATGGAGGGTATTTTACCATGGCTTTCCCGGCGGCCATGTTCATTAAAAAGTACACTTATAAAAAGGGAATACTTTTGGGCTTAGTGCTTTATGCAGTAGGGGCATTACTCTTTTATCCCGCTGCTGCATATGAAGAATTCGGATTTTTTCTGGCTGCTCTGTACATCTTGACCTTTGGTTTAGCATTTCTAGAAACCACCGCCAATCCATTTATTTTGTCAATGGGCCATATAAAAACGGCAACCAGGAGGTTAAATCTTGCCCAGGCATTTAATCCTATAGGGGCACTAACAGGCTTGTTTGTCGCCCAGACCTTTATACTGGGCTCCCTGCAATCTGACGATGTAGATGCGCAAGGAAATGTCATCTACGACACCCTTTCAGAGACCGCTAAAACTGCTGTAAGAACCTCAGATCTAATGGTAGTCCGCAACCCCTATGTTATCCTGGGTTTATTTGTGCTCTTCATGTTTGTTCTAATTGCCTTGGTAAAAATGCCCGAAAAAAAAGACCAAACAGGAGGGTCTGTTTTAAGTGCGGTAAAGCGACTTTTTAAAAACATGAAATTCGTAGAGGGTGTCATTGCGCAAATGTTCTACGTGGGAGCCCAGATTATGTGTTGGACATACATCTATCAATATGCAGAAACTTTGGGTATCGATAATAGAAGTGCTGTAACTTATGCCTATTGGGCTTTAATTTTGTTTCTAATAGGCCGATGGATAGGCACGTATCTATTAAAGTTTGTAAGCTCAGGGAAATTGTTGATGTATTTTTCCATAGGTGCCATGATCTTTACTTTAGGTGCTATTTTTATTCAGGGAATGACAGGTTTGTACTCCTTGGTGGGTATTTCACTCTGTATGTCTCTTATGTTCCCGACTATATACGGCATTGCCCTGGAGGATGTTGGTGAAGATGCCAAATTTGGTGCGGCCTTCCTGGTTATGGCCATTGTAGGAGGAGCAATTATGCCGGTTTTGCAAGGAGCAATGTTAGACTTTGGTGGCCCGGGTTATGCCGATACACAAATTCTGGGTGTTCCTGAGGTTAATTTTTCATTTGTCCTTCCGCTTGTTTGTTTTTTGATAGTGGCCCTTTATGGCTATAGAACCTATCAGATCCACAATAAATAGGAAAGTGCTTATATACGAGTTGGCCCTCAGAAATGGCCAGGAACTTTAGTTTTCGAGCCCTGCTAAGCTTCCTTGCCAACCCTCTTCCAGCTGCTTGGCCAATTGAGTAACAAGTTCCGGATGCTCCTTTGCTATATTTCTTGTCTCGGCCGGATCTGTTTGGTGATCGAATAATTCAAAATAAATGGGGGCTGCCGAAGGATCTTTTCTGTCCTTCCAGGCAATGAATCTATAACGTTCGGTCCGCATTGAATATCCCATAAGGTTATTCTCAAAAAAATCGCGCTCCCATTGTTCTCCCTGCTGTGCAATTATCCTGTTTTCAACAGCTTCAATTAACGGACCAAAATAGGTCTCCCGCATTTCTGCAGTAAGTGGATTGGCTGCCCACTCCCTAAGTGCCGGACTCGGGAATTGGCTAAACGCTGCTTTTTTCCAAGGCTGTTCCGGATTATCTATGAGCGGCACAAAACTCTGACCTTCCAGGTGATCGAGTGTCTCCAAGCCTGCCAATTCTGCCAATGTAGGATACATATCTATAAGCTCTACCAAAGCCTTAGACGTCTTTCCTCTACTATTTTCCGGCATGTCGGGAGTCCATATCATAAGGGGGACCCTGGTGGCAATTTCGTAATTGGTAGCTTTCCCCCAAACTCCCATATCCCCCAAATGCCAACCATGATCACTCCAAACGATTATTATCGTATTCTCACGAATTCCCTCCTCTTCCAGCGCAGCAATCATTTTACCAATTTGCGCATCTACATAACTAACGCTTGCCAGATAAGCATGCTTCAAAGTCTTGGCTAAATCACCTTCAATCGGCCCGTTTTTGGGAATACCATGTCGAACTCTAAGCTCAAAAGAAGCATGCAAACCCATCGCAGCACCTGCATTGGGAGCCTGATCGTATTTCGCAAGGGGAATTTTTTCTCTCTCGTATAAATCCCAATATTTTTTTGGAGCGTTCCAATCTAAGTGCGGTAGTCTAAACCCAAGTCCAAGAAAAAAAGGTTTGTCATTTTTGGCCACCATATCTTTCAATGTTGCAATGGCCAATTCGGTGTGATACCCATCAATATACTCATGATCTTCCACGTCGGCCATTTCATAGGCTGGTCCTCTGCCCAGGGCATAGTGATCTATGCTATTATACTTTGCCCTAATTGCTTCCTGATTCCTCTTATAGATCTCCTGATTCTCCTTAAGCACATAAGCCCCGGGATAATCCGGTTTTTTATAAGCTACCTTTTCTACAGCAGGCTGCCTGCTCCAGGAAAGTGCTGAATCTGTGAATCTTCCATGGTAGATCTTTCCTGCATATACCGTTTCATAGCCATTGGCTCTAAAATGCTGAGGTAGGGTTATGATGTCTGGATTAGCATCTCTGAAGTAGGTATAATTTTCAATAACCCCTATGGTTTCGGGTCTTGCACCCGTCATTAAACTGGCCCTACTTGGACTACATATGGCTTGTTGGCAGTATGCATTTTGAAATAGCAGTCCATCTGCGGCTAAGGCGTCTAAATTTGGGGTTATTGCAATTTCCGATCCATAGGCTCCAAGTTCCGGACGCAGATCGTCAATTGCCAAAAAAAGAATGTTGGGTTTTTTAGTTGTTGGTGCAACATCACGGTCTTTACAACCGAAGGCCGTTACTAAAAGGATGAGAAGCAGAAATTGTTTGTACATGGCTATATTATTTACATGTTTATCTTATTTTTCTACTCGGCTAAGGGCAATGTCGTCTATATAAAACCTGGTTGCTTTTTTCTCAGGAACATCTTCCTTCCTAACTTCAATTTTAAATTGGTCATCAGAATTGGAATCGGTTATTTTTAGAATCTCTTTTTCAATGGTAACCCACTCACGTCTTGCCAGGCCTGTTAGTTCAATGGGGATCTCCAACTTCGGATTTTCAAAGGAGAGATATAATTTCTTCACAGCGCGGCCTTGATCTAACCAAATCTTCAAAGACAAATCATATTTGCCTTTAGAGACGGCCACCGCACCCTCTGGAGACAAGGCCACCACCTTTTCGGCTTCCAGTTTTTCATTTTTTCCAAAACCAGCAAACTTTAGACTATTCACTCCTGAGGCATAGTCCCCTTCTACTATCGTAAAGTATTTGGAGGAAAGGCTATCAATCTCCCAAAATTTTTGATAGTCGTTCGGCACAGAACTTTCCGGGACCATTTTTAAGGGTCTTGGTTCGTCTTCAAATAAAATGGGGCCTTCAAATCCAAAGAATTGGCGGGCCAAAAGGTTCTTTGTCGGTTTTTGCCAAACTCTTAGATACTCAATCTCAAAATCTACCGGCAATTCCTCTTTATGCGGCATCCCTAACCAAAAGAAGATCTCAGAATCTAGCCAAATCTCCATAGGGTTATTAAGTACCCAGTCGAGCCCAACATCGTCCTGAGTAAAATGATGTACCATTTTGCCATCAATATAGATGCTGAGGTAATCCTCCCCCCAATCTGCTCCATAGATATGAAAATCATCAGCCGTACGAAAAGGCAAGTGTTCCACATGCTGAAATACGTTGGTCGGTCTTTCTGCCGGAGGACTCCAGTCATGTGCGGTAGCCAGGGAACTGGTGGCCGTAATTTTCTCACCTTTTTTAGGGTTACCCATTTGCTCAAAAACATCGAGCTCCTGTTCATAGCCTATTCCCCAAAAGGCCGCCGTAATTGCAGCATTGCCGGATTTAGATTTTATTTCCATATATCCGTTTAGAAAACGTTTTTTAGTGATAACTCCAGCCGTAGTTACCGGCATAGGCTCTCCCTTATACTCCCCATACTTGGCGGTTCCCATATTACCATCGGTGTAAGATTCCTGAATAAACTCATAGTTGGGCTCCCAAGCTGTGCGAAGTTTTAATTTACCATCTTCTACACGTACATTATGTGGAACGAATTGGGATGGAGCTCTGCCCTTCCAGATATAATAGTCCCCATTTTCACCTTCTATAAACCACTTATTTCGGTCGAGTTCTTTGCCCTCAAACTCATCGCTGAGGTCTTTGTTTAGTACCCACCCACCTTTGTTCAAAGGATCAGAAGTGGGATAAAACTCATCAGACTGGCCGAATGCCGTCACCGGGAACAGAAGAGAAAAAACGAAAAGGATTGAAAATCTCATACTTATTTCTTTTTTGGAGCTAATGCCAATTGTACTTCTTCAATGGTCATATTTTTGGTTTCCTTTAAGTAAATAAAAAGGATTACCAATCCTATCGCCACGGTAGTGGCATAGAAGAGTAGCGTTGAGCTTATTCCCAAATTCTCCAGTTGCCATGGAAAGAATGTTTGTATAAAGGAACTGGTCATACTGGTTACCAGGGTAAAGAAGGGGATGGCAATACCCCGATTGGATATCGGAAAAATTTCGGAAAACAGTACCCACATTACCGGACCTATGGTCGACTGAAAGGCTGCAATAAAACTTAAAATTCCGATTAGAATTAAAAGACCATTGATATTGGCAGCTTTTTGCAATAGGACACTTGAATGGGCTTTTGCGTCCTCTTTGCCCAGAGTTTCTGCCAAGGCTTTTTTAAACTCAATATCGCTTTGGTAGGTGTTGTTAACCAGAGCATTGAGTCTTTCCGGGTGCGGAAACTCCGTTAGCTCTGCTATATTTTCTTTTGAAATAGTGTAGGTAGCAGATTTGAATCCATAGAAACATATCCCCAAACTAATAATTATCCAGAGCAGTCCGCCAATAATCATAGGACGCCTACCCAATTTATCAACAGCTAAAAGTCCTAAAACAGTGAAGACGACGCTGATTACACCTATCCAAATTGCTTGAGCGAAAGCTGCGTCTGTCCCCATTCCCAATTGTTCAAATACTGTAGGCGCATAGAACAGTATAGCGTTTATTCCGTTGGATTGTTGTACTATAGCCAGGGTCATCGCAATAATGAAAATTATGCGCATGTTCTTACTAAAAATCTCTTTTAACTGGGCCCACATGGAATGATTTGCCCCTCCGGCCTCCATGGTTCCCTGCATTTCATCAATCTGTGCAGTTACCTCTGTTTCCGGTATCACTTTGCGCAACGTATCTTTTGCGTCCTCAAACCTTCCCTTTAAAACAAGCCAAGCCGGACTTCTTGGAATAAAATAGAGGCAAATGAACCAGACAAGAGCAAATAAAATCTCAGAACCTAACATCCAGCGCCAGGTGTTGGAATCTATTCCCAAGGTACTGACCCATTCGGCACCTGATGAGGCTAAGCTTTGAATTAAGTAGTTTATAAAGTAGGCCGCAGATAGTCCGACCACTATGTTAATCTGAATCATGGTTACCAACTTTCCTCTCCATTTTGGAGGGGCAATTTCCCCGATATACATGGATGCCATGGAGATGGAACTGAAGGCCAGCCCCCCCAGGAAACGCGCTGCCACCAAGGTCCAGTAATTTGGGGCTAGAGCAGATCCTATGGCCGAAATAAGGTAAAAGGCTGCCGAGATTTGAAGCGCTCTTTTCCTGCCAATTCGGTCTACCGCAAATCCAACAAACAGCAAAGCCAGCAGCACGCCCCAGGCAGGAGCGCCAACGGCCGTCCCCAGTTCTAAATCGGATAGGCCAAATTCGTCTGTTATATAATTCACAGTACCTGAAATCAGGGCTGCGTCTATGCCAAAGACAAAGCCACCCATAGCTACAATGGTCGCGTAGGTGTATGCATTTTTCTTAAAATTGGCCATATGATCAGAAATTAAAGTATTGGTTATTTGGTTTAGGTTATTCCCAGATGATTGGCATAAAAACGGTCATCTCTCCTTGTCCACGGTTACTCCAGGTGTAATAAGGGATCAAATGGGTGTTATACTCTTTCATAACAGGTTTTTTCACCTCATTGTACATGCCATCCTTGGTGTCTGTACGAACCATTAATTCAGTTTCAATGGTGGTCACTCCTCCTAAAATATCAGGCTTATGCACAGCTTTAAGGGCTTTGGAGCTGGAGATATATACATCGGTTATGTCTGTACCTTCAGGCAGATCCGGGGATTCCAAGGCATAGACAATGGGCCCCCGTTTTATAGCCACCTGATTCCTTACTTCCTCTATGCGCGGATGCCCTTCAATAAATTTGGTCTCCATAGGCATCTTCAGAGAAATTAGGTCTCCTGCTTTCCATTCCCGACTAATTTTCGCAAACCTTCCGTTCACTACATTTGATATTGGCAACCCGTTTACTGTTAGTTGGGTTCCTTCGGCCCAAGCCGGAATTCTCAGGCTTATATCAAAAGCTTCCGTCTTGCATTCTTCTATACTGATAAGGACACTCCCATCCCAGGGATAATTGCTCTGCTGCGATAGCTTAATGACCGATCCATCTAGCAAAGTAGTTTCCAAAATATTCCCTCCGTAAAGATTTACCGCAATGCCATTTTCAGTCTTGCTGTAAGCCCAGGCGGGAGACTTTGCGATAGTTCTCACCAGGTTAGGAGGGCAACAGAAGCACTCCAAGTAAGGTTGCCGCTCGGGAAACTCTACGTTCATTTTTTCATAATCCAGGGCCCCGTCTATTTTTCGCAAGGGATTAGAGTAATAATAGTCTTTTCCGCCAAGTCCAATCCCTGAAAGACCACTGTTGTGAAGTACTAATTCCATAATGTCCCCATGCTTAGAATCCCCACTTAAAGTGAGCATACGATAGTTGAACATAGAATTACAAATATTTGCGCAAGTCTCATTATAAGCCGTTAAATTGGGCATCATGTATTCATCAATAAAGCCTTCCTCAATTTTATCGAGGCGAGATGATCTCCCATAATGGGTTTGGCCAACAGCTCCTGTGAGGTACATTTTTTTGTTGGTTACATTGTCCCATAGCCTATCCAAAGCTTCAATCAGGGCTTTCTCACCAGTCTCTGCATAGACATCTGCTGCTCCGGCATAAAAATACAGGGCCAGTACTGCGTGGCCCACAGCCTCGGTTTCTTCTCGTAGGGGTACCCTTTCCTGCACCATGTCTCCAATCGGATATCCTTTGGTTGTTTCATCATCATCAATCTTATAAGAGCCTCTCAAATTGATGAACTGTTCAGCAAGCTCCAGGTATTTTTTGTCTTTAGTAGTACGATAGAGTTCCACAAGGCCCATTATTTGTGTTTGGTTAAAGCCAAAGCGTTTGAGTTTATCTGTAATGGGCACAAAAAGATCATAAAGGTAATCTGCGTGTTTAATGGCGATATCCAAGAAGTTAGTTTTTCCAGTAACTCTATAGTGTATACAGGCGCTGGTAAGGAGATGCCCGCTATTATACAATTCGTGGTATCTTCTATTGGAAAAAGGCTCCAGATCCTGCCTGATGGTTATTGGAGTAGACAGGTATCCGTCATTTTGCTGAGCCCTGGAGATCACCGCGATTATTTCGTCTATCTCCTTTACAATCGCCTCATCTTTGTTTAAGGCGTAGATATACATGCTGGCTTCCATCCATTTGTAAAAATCTCCGTCATGCCACCAAAAGCCCTTATGCTCTCCTTCTTTGAGGCCGGCAGCGATCTTGAAATTGTTGTAACCATGGCCAACATCACCTTTTAGGAGGCTACCCATATAGGGAACCATGACTTCTTCTGCCTGTTTCCATTTATCTGCCCAAAATCCTTCGGTCCACCTACAATCCCCAATATCAATACTTTTGAGTTTTACATGAGGACTATTAGTATTGTTTATTATGCCTCTGGCGTTATCTTTAATCATTGCTATACTTTTCTTTTCGGACTTTGCTTCTGTTTGAACCTTGGAGTTTTTCCCAGAACCGGTGCAACCGATCACAAGAACTACTATTCCAAAACCAATTATTAATTTCTTCATCTTCCAAAGACCTGGTTCTCAATCCTTTTTCTGCCAAAATTGATCTGTTCGCTCCACATCACGTTTTTCATATACCTTTTTAAGCAACCATCTAGGCCTTTCCAGAGTGGTCTCCCAGGCAAAAAGCTCCTTATACATTTCCCTATAGCGTTCCGGATGTTGAGAGGCCAAATTATTTTGTTCTTTTTCGTCATCAGGCAGGTAAAACAGTTCAGCGGGCCGATCAGGGAAACGCAATAATTTCCAGTCTCCTTTACGCATTACCGCCCTTGCATCTCGTTTCCAGAAAAGGGTTTCATGAGGTCGCTCTTTTTTAATGCCATTGACATAGGGCACTAAATCGACACCATCTATATCCGTCAAGTCATCAAGTTTACCGCCAGCAGCTTTGTAGAAAGTGGGTAAGAGATCAAAGGTGCTAATGGGATAGTTATAATATGTTCCTGCTTTTAGTTTCCCCGGCCATTTCATAAGAAATGGAACTCTCAGACCCCCTTCAAGATGTGTGGCTTTTATACCACTTAAGGGAAGGTTACTTGAAGCATTGGCGTCTGTGGGTCCGCCATTGTCATTGGTGAATACAACTATTGTATTTTCGTCTAAGCCTAGCTCCTTTAATTTGTCTAATACGGTACCTGCAGCTCTATCTAAAGCCAGAGTCATTGCCGCCACAATTTTGCGTTTCCCTTCCAAATCTGGAAACTGCGCCAGATCCTCCGGGGTTGCATCCATGGGGGTATGTACTGCATTAAAAGAGAGAAAGGCAAAAAACGGCTTTTTTGCCTTCGCGTTTTTCTCAATGAATTTATTGGCTTCCTCAGCCAATACATCAGTGAGATACCCCTGGTGTTCCTCAAAAATGCCGAAACCCCTTTCCATTTTGTTTAAGGGCTCTTTCGGAGCTTCGGTATATTCAAAATAGCTTCGCGCACCTCCACGAAAGCCGTAAAATTCATCAAATCCTCGCCTTGTAGGATGAAACCTGTCGGCGCCTCCTAAATGCCACTTACCAAATACGGCTGTAGCATACCCCAATTTCTTCAAGTAATCTGCCATGGTTACCTCCTCTACCGGAAGGCCCATTTCGGGCCCATCAACAGCAGAAACCGCACTCATAAAAGTGGGAACATTATTCTCCTCATAACCAAAACGGTATTGGGATTTCCCTGTAATTAGCCCGGCTCTTGACGGGCCGCAGGTAGGATGGGTCACATAAGCCTGAGAGAACCTCACGCCCTGAGCCGCCAGTTGATCTAAATTTGGGGTTTTCATTACTGTGCTGCCATGAAAACCAAAATCAGCGTAGCCTGCATCATCCGCAAAAAGAAGTATGATGTTTGGTTGTTCCTGCGCGGTACATCCAAGATGAATTGCTACTATGATCAATACAGTTAATAAATGCTTCATGTTTATTAGATTTCAATTGCTATAAAAGTATCCATATCTGGCATAGCCCTTAGTGCCAAATTTATCAAGTAGTGGTCCTATATTAACAACATATATATGGGCTCCCAATTAAGTTTGGCTACGCTTATCGTACAATTATTCTGAGTTTTCTTTTTTCCGAGACTCCAATTGCTTTTCACTGAGACCCTGTTCAAAATATACTTCAGGTCTATGCCAAACCGTACTTTTTTTAAAGACTTGAGGGTTATGGTAATCCAGGCTCAAATCACAATCAAAACGAGCCATTATGGAATGCTGCTTCCCTGCTGTACCGGCATTGATGAAATGGCAAAGCCCCCAGGTAAACCCTTTACCATAGTCGGTATTGGTAAAGGCATCTTTTAGATAAGGGGCGGCTGCGGTGGGCGTAAGTGAAACTCCGGCTGCAATTTCAAAATTGGCCCCGTCTTTAGAGAACTGCATGGTTTCGCGTTCATTTCCGTCTCTGATGACCAAGGCCGCTACTCCCTCTTTAAAAGGGAAATAGGTAGTTTCGTGCCCAGAGGTCAGTACAGGATTCAAAGGGTGTTTTTCAAAAGGACCCAGGGGATCATCGGCAATGACCAGTCCGTGACCCACAGCATATTGGTCCCGAATATCAGGCCACTTATTAAAGGCCGCCTTGTAATACATGTATATTTTATCATTAAAGACTATAGGATGTGGATCATGAGTAGCATCCTGGTCCCACTCGCCTTTTTTTCCAAAAGGAATTACCTCATCTCCCCCATACTCCCATGGCCCATCTGGAGAATCGGCATAGGAAACCGATACGGGACACCAATCTCCTCTCAAGCCACTTGGCTCGCTAAAGGCCTGGTAGTACAGGTAATATTTTCCTTCCCATATAAGGATATCCGGGGTAGCCAGGGATCGCCATCCTGATTTTGGCTTTTCAGGTCTTGCCACCGCTACTCCTTGTTCCTCCCATGTAATTCCATCCCCACTGGTCGCGTACCAGATATCGCATAGATCCCAATCAGTAGATGGAATTTCCTCTGTTGCCTTATTTGCATTTCTCGCTCCTATTGGGGGTTGAATAGTATGCCTTTTTGTGTAATAGATATAGAATTTTTCATTGACCTTTATGGGTCTTGAGGGGTCTCGTCTTGAAATGGTGCCGTCACCACCATTATAATCAAAACCCTGAAGGCGGGTATACTTAAATTGAGAAAAAAGTTCGTTGTCATGTATCCCTTTTCCCGGATAATTGAACATGCGCTCGGTAGCCGTGCTCAATGGCATTTGGGGTTTTTGGGAGGGCATCTTATGAGGAAAAACCTTGCTACTTTCTTCTCTCTCAGGTTCTCGATTTTCCTTACATGAAGCAATCCATATAGTAAGTAGAGCCAGACACACTAATTTACTCCATCTCATTAGTTGTGGTTTGATAAAAATTCTTGAACTAGGTAACCGTAGGTTTCATTATCCGAATTTGCAAATGCTTCCATATTGCTTTGAACTTCGGGAGTCAGGTCTTGTTGCGATATATACTCTAAAAACCTCTTGAGCTGGTTTTTGCTCAATGCACTTAGTTTATCTGATACTGTTAACACGGCAAATTGGGGCGCATCCTCCAGATGTTTTAGTAAAAGACTTCGGCTCCCGAGATCTATTACTCCAAAGGCATCCCAAAAAGGCTTTTCCAGCTCCGGACTGCTCTTAAATTTACTTGGAAGTTCCTTTGCGATAATACTGCGCACTAATGGTATACCAGTTTTAAAAATCGTAGCAATTTGAAGATAGTGATCCTCGTACTGAGACACATTAAGCTTTTCCAAAGCAAAGAGCTGATAATCCGGATTTTTGCTGTAAAGCATATCCATAAGCATGGTTTCATTCAATATACCCAGCGTATGTTTCTTTAATTTCTTGTCAATCTTGCCATGCACCAAATGCCAGGCTGTATAACAAGAATATAAAGCTCCGGACACTACAGACTCTTTAACCTCGGCAATGGTTGCCCCTGAAAGTGCATCTACTCCATTGACGGTACGCATGGTGGGTTTCTCGACAAGTTGATTAATACTTCTTCTGCCCAAAATGCTCTTATCGTCCTTCAACAAGTCGTGAAGCTTTAAATAGTCTTCTTTTCCGAACTCGTCGTGATCGTGTTTTGTGAGGGGTAGTTCCGGATAGCGATCAAAGCCCGCATACTCGCCTAAAAGTGTCCAGTACAATTGAATATTCATCATTTTGCACTCTCCATCAGCACAAACGGGAGTAACAATTTCAGAGGTATACAACACCGGATTATCCCTTTTATCCGATAAAACCAAGATCTCCTGATTCCCCAGCGTATCCACTTCGATGTACATATCCGAGGTTTTTGGTGATAAGCTGGCACCTTCTTTCCACTCTAAAACATAAAACTCCGGTGCCCTTTCTAATGTTTTTTGATAACGAAGAGGTGCCCATTTATCCCAAAAGCAATCACTCCCTTTTCCAAGAAAAAGAGATAGGGCAAATAGGATGGGGATGGTATATTTCATTTTTTGGTTTCAGGAATTTTTTCAAATTTCTGTTCCTCTATCAGGGCAAGGTATTCGTCTAAATAGCCTGTATAGATCTCCCTTGGGTTTACATCGTACTTTTTACAAAGGGCGGCCGCAAAACCCACGGCAGCTCCCATTTGACCTGTGGTACGCATCACACGAGGTCCGCCTAGACCGGCATGGGAACAGCTAAAATTTCGTCCGGCCATAAACAAATTCTTAATATTCTTTGAGTAGAGACTTCTGTATGGAATGTAATACTCTGGAGTTTTGTAGAACAGTGCCTCTGATATAAAATCAGGATTTTTTTCGTCCTCAAGTACGGTTTGATAATGGATGTCGACCTCCCTAATCTCTATAACCACGCCATCAGGGAACTTTCTTCCTTCCTTGGCATCGTTAAAGGTGAAAATATGGTCGCCCACCAATCTTCTCGATTCTCTTTTACCCACTAAAGAAGAAACCCATTCCAGCTTACGATTGGCATTTACAGTATCCTTTTTTGCATTGGCGAAAGATCCATATATGGCCCGCAACATATGATCCCTAATTTCTTCAGCATCATCAATCTGATGCATATCAGGACTGCTATATTCCCACTGCCATTCTCCGGCCACCCTGGCATACTCTCTGGCCACTGGCATGGCCCATGGCACTTCCGGAAAAACCTGTACCGCATCTATTTCCTTAGATCCCCAAAGGACGGATGACCCCATAACGGCATTATCGGGCTCTTTTGGGCTCCACAATTCCCCATGTTCTTCCCAGCCCTCACCGTAGGTGTCAACACTTTCTCTGCCATAAGAAAATTCAGCACCTGCCCAAAAGCCTATCCATCCATCTCCTGTTGAATCTACATATCTGGGGGCTTTAAAACGAATTCGCTCACCAGTGGAGGTATGCCTCGCATCGACGTATTGAATAATGTTATTCTCAGCTTTGGCATCATAGGCTCGGTGATTGAGGAATAAGTCAATATTTTTATAACTCTTTACATTGTCATCTCTTTTTTTCTGGTCTAATTTGGCGTCAGCGCTCCCGTTGGGATAATGCTCTGTATCTAATTTTCTAAGAATGCGTTCAAAATTGCCATAGATCCCCAGGGTATGTACCCTAATCTCCTCACTTGCATTACCTCCTAGGACCGGCCTGTCATGGACCAACGCAACTTCCAAACCTTGTTCTGCTGCCGCAATTGAGGCCGCACAGCCTGCTATGCCACCTCCAACTATTACCAGATCATAGGTTTTAATGGTAGGCGGTATGTTTGGTTCGGCTTTAATCGTCTTGCGCCAAGTTTCCAATGGTTTTGGTGCCGATGGGGGCGGTTCATTGATCATAGAAAAATAAATCGCATCCACCCTACCGTCAAATCCCGTTAAGTCTACCAATTCCAAATCAATAGATTGCGTTGATATAGCAACTTTGTCCACATATTCCCAACCCCAGCCAGATCGAAGACCTAAGATCTTGGCAAGCTTCTTACCATCAACCGCAAGTTGAAACCTTCCTGGGGCTTCCCAATTTCCTGGGACCCAATTCTTTGTCCGGACCCAAATATGGTACTCCCCCATGCTTTCAAAATGCACCTTTGTTGTGGCATTCTCAACGGGAACACCAATCCCATGAGCCAATAAGTATGGTGATCCCATTTGTTGTTCAAACTGAGGATCTACCATCCATCCTCCCGGATTGTCAAAACTTTCGGCTTCAACCAAAACTTCCTGGGCATAACACCCAAGACTAAGTAGTACTAGCAGTAAGCTCGTCATGCCATATTTCATTATCATAAATTTTCTTTAACCAATTAGATCGACTTGCATACTCTAAACAGTCTAGGTCTGGCTACAATCCCGTATAAGCCAAAGTACCTATTTGTGTTGGAGTTTTGTTTCCAGAATTTATCTCTGGCCAATCGTATTTTACCTTATTGCTAAGACAAAATCTATCGTATTAGTTAATTTAGTTTAAATCGATGCGCCAAGGCTTAGTCTACTCCAACTTTTCCTGATCGTTCCTTACGTTGCTTTTCACTCAGTCCCTGCCTTAGATAAACGTCAGGAGAATGGCTCACACGATGCTGTTTCATTTCAGGATCATGAATATCTCTGCTCAGGTCACAGTCGAACCTAACCAATTTTGAACTGAATTTGTCCCAATCGTTTGTGACGTTAATAAAATGAGCCAGGCCCCAACTAATCCCTCTCCCGTCTTTGGTGTCT
>JBFOMC010000113.1:0-12050 GCA_040830565.1 Flavobacteriaceae bacterium | reverse complement strand
GAAATCAGCTTTACTAAAGAGACCTAACAGGGATGGGGATAGTGTTTCAAGAAATCTGAGGTAAACATAAATGCGCCATTAAGCACTCCCACAAATATGGGTACTTGGTCCTTATAGTCTTCAGCTATCTCATCTGCGATTTTTTTAACCGCAGTAAGAATTTCTTCTTCAGTGAGATAGGGTACAAATTGTTTGTCTTTAAGCTTTACCAACGGTCCATTTATTAAGGAATTGCGAAGATAACATTTTGATTTTTCTTTTTTATGAGTCGCTCCACAGTTTCTAAGATTTAGCTGTATTTTTGTACGTCTTTTGCAGGGAGCAAGAAAATACCAAAATAAGCATAATGAGCTATTTTTCATCAGATTTTACACTTGGAATTCTAGGTGGGGGGCAATTAGGAAAAATGTTACTTTATGAAACTCGAAAATGGGACATAGCCACTCATGTCCTTGACCCCTCCGAAGATGCCCCCTGTAGCATTGCCTGTAACAAATTTGTTCAGGGTGATTTATTGGATTTTGAAACTGTTTACAATTTTGGTCGTTCGCTTGATGTTTTAACCATAGAGATTGAAAATGTAAATGCCGAGGCCTTAATTAAGTTAGAGAAAGAAGGAGTAAAAGTATACCCTCCTCCTCGGGCTTTAGAACTCATTCAAAACAAGGCTACTCAGAAACTATTTTACCGAGACCATAATATTCCCACAGCTCCTTTTGTAAGATTTGCTTATACCAATGAAATTGAAGACAGTATAAGCAATGGAGGGCTCGGGTTTCCCTTTGTTTGGAAAAGTGCTCAATTTGGATATGACGGGCAGGGAGTGAAAATAATTAGAAGTCTGGAAGATTTGAAAGACTTACCGAATGTAGAGTGTATTGCTGAGGATTTAATCCCTTTTAAGAATGAACTAGCCGTAATTGTCGCTAGAAATGTGCAGGGAGATATCGTTACCTACCCAGTGGTAGAAATGGAGTTCCATCCTGAGGCAAACCAGGTCGAATATGTGATTTGTCCCGCCCGTATTGATGAAAACATCGCTCAAAAGGCGAGAGCGGTAGCCCTTGAGGTATCAAAAGGATTAAAACATGTCGGCATATTGGCGGTTGAGCTGTTTCAAACGGAAAATGGTGAAATTTTAGTAAACGAAGTTGCTCCAAGACCTCATAACAGTGGTCATTATAGCATTGAAGCCAGTTATACCAACCAATTTGAACAACACATAAGGGCAATTTTAGGGCTCCCTTTGGGCAATACGGCAAGTAAGTTGGCCGGAATTATGGTAAATTTGGTGGGGGCTGAAGGATATCATGGGGACGTGCTTTATGAAAATATTGAAGAAATTTTAGAAATGGAGGGAGTTACACCTCATATTTATGGGAAAAGAAAAACGAGACCCTTTCGTAAAATGGGTCATGTCACCATAATAAATGAGAACATTTCAGAGGCGCGAAAAATAGCCGAGCAAGTAAAGAGACGCATAACGGTTAAAAGTAAACAATCACAACTATCATCCTGATAGTTCTAGGCAGCAAAAACGTTTTTGAAAGACTTATAATTGGATAATTTATGAAAAAAGTAGCTGTAGTAATGGGTAGCACAAGTGATCTTGTTGTAATGCAGGATGCTGTGGATATTTTAAGGGGTTTTGATATAGAAGTGGATGTAGATATCGTATCGGCCCACAGAACTCCCGAGAAGTTATTCGACTTCAGTAAAAAGGCGCACGAAAACGGTTATTCAGTGATAATTGCAGGAGCAGGGGGAGCCGCCCACCTACCCGGGATGGTAGCCTCCTTATCCCCCTTACCTGTAATTGGGGTGCCCGTAAAGAGTAGTAATTCTATTGACGGATGGGACTCTGTCCTATCAATTCTGCAAATGCCAGGGGGAGTTCCTGTAGCAACCGTGGCCCTGAATGGAGCAAAAAATGCCGGAATTTTGGCGGCTCAGATCATTGGTAGCAGCGATAAATGTGTATTGGACAAAGTGGTACTTTACAAAGAGAGCCTAAAGGACAAGGTAATCAAAGGCGCAGAATCTGTGAGAAATGGAAAGTGAAAAATTAAAAACAATATTTCTTCAGAGAGCACCCAACCTAACAATTTTCAACTTTTAATTTTCCACTTTTAATTTTTAATTCTTAATTCTTAATTCTTCTATGAATCCCCTACTTCATTCTTTCGATACTGCTCCTTTCTCCCAGATCAAAAATGAGCACTTTAAACCGGCATTCTTAGCGGCCATTGAAAGTGCCAGGGAGGAGATCAATACAATAACCTCCAACACTGATGCCCCTAGCTTCCAGAATACCATAGAAGCACTAGAATTTTCCGGGCAGCAACTCGATAGGGTTTCAAGTGTATTTTTTAACCTCAATTCGGCCGAAACCAATGAAGAAATCCAAAAAATAGCCCAGGAGGTTTCCCCTCTGCTTTCGGAATTTAGCAACGATATTACCCTAAATAAAGATTTATTTAATAGGGTCAAGACGGTCTATGATAACAGGAGCAATCTTGATCTATCTCCTGAAGAAGAAACGCTTCTTATTAAAAAATATAAGAGTTTCAGTAGGAATGGAGCCAACCTTGAAGAAGGTAACAAAGCGCGGCTGCGCGAAATTGACAGGAAACTTGCAAAGCTAAAGCTGAAATTTGGAGAAAATGTCCTTGCAGAAACTAATAAGTTTGAGATGCACCTAACCAATGCTTCTGATTTGGAGGGACTGCCAGAAGGCGCCAAAGAGGCTGCGGCTCAATTGGCCAAGTCTAAGGAAAAGGATGGATGGCTAATTACTTTAGACTATCCGAGCTACATTCCTTTTATGAAATATGCCAAAAACCGGGAGCTGAGAAAAAGATTGGCTCTGGCCTTCGGCAGTAAAGGTTTTCATGATGACGCTCTGGACAATCAGAAAAATGTGCTGGAAATTTCCAGACTGCGTTACGAACGTGCTCAGCTTCTGGGTTACGAGACTCATGCACATTTTGTCTTGGAAGAAAGAATGGCAGAAACACCAGAAAAAGTACATGAGTTCCTTTTAGAATTGTTAGAGAAGGCCAAACCGGCAGCAGAAAAAGAGTTTGAGCAGCTGCAAAAGTTCGCTATAGAAATTGACGGTCTCAACACTCTCCAAAAATGGGATAGCGCCTATTATTCGGAAAAACATAAACAGCAACTATTTAACCTGGATGACGAAAAACTAAAACCCTATTTCAAACTGGAAAACGTAATAGCCGGTGTCTTTGAAGTGGCTGAAAAATTATTTGGTCTCCAATTTGAAGAGGTTTTTGATATTGATACCTACCACGAAGAGGTTAAAACCTATAAAGTTTATGATCTTAAAGGGGACTTTATCTCTCTTTTTTATGCTGATTTTCATCCCAGGGCGGGAAAACGGGGCGGAGCCTGGATGACCTCATTTAAACCTCAATACAGAAAAGCAGGTGAAAACATACGTCCGCATATTTCTAACGTTTGCAATTTTACCCCATCCACTCCAAGCAAACCTTCATTACTGACGTTTAATGAGGTAACCACCTTATTTCACGAGTTTGGACATGGCCTCCATGGAATGTTGGCAGACACTACTTATCCGAGTTTATCCGGCACCTCGGTCTATTGGGATTTTGTAGAACTACCAAGCCAGATCATGGAAAATTGGTGTTATGAAAAAGAGACCCTGGAATTATTTGCTACTCACTATGAGACGGGAGAGTTAATTCCCATGGAGTTCATAGAGAAAATTAAGGCTTCGGCCACCTTTCAGGAGGGAATGGCCACACTCAGGCAGTTGAGTTTTGGATTACTTGATATGTCGTGGCATGGTATAGATCCTACAGAAGTAACCGATGTAAAAAGACACGAAACGGAGGCATTTAAAGACACTCAACTATATCCAGAAACTGAAGAAACCTGTATGAGCACTTCATTTTCTCATATTTTCCAGGGAGGTTATTCTTCTGGCTATTACAGTTATAAGTGGGCAGAAGTATTAGATGCAGATGCCTTCGCCTATTTTAAGGAAAAAGGAATTTTTGATCCTAAAGTAGCCAACAGTTTTAAGGAGCACATCTTATCTAAAGGAGGTACCGAAAAACCTATGATATTATATAAACGCTTTAGGGGAAGTGAACCAAAAATTGAGGCACTACTTGAAAGAGCAGGCTTAATAAAAAAGACTGGTTAATAGGTCTTATTGATAGTAACCAGTTTAATCGTGTACACCAGGGTGGAGTCTGGTGAAATGAACTTTGGGTAGACCTCCCGCCTACTAAGGTTAGGAGGTACAATTAATTTCCTGACCTCCCCTATACGCATTCCCGTGACGCCCTTTTCCACTCCTTCGATAACCTGCTTTCTACCTATTACAAACTTGGGAAGATTAACGCCTTTTCCTTCAGTGCTATACAAAACGGTCCCATCTCTGTATCCCATTGTTTCATGGATAATTACCTCATCTCCTACAATCGCCTTTGATCCGGATCCTTGTTTCAAAATCTCATAGCTCAAGCCGGAATCTAAACTAATTTCTTTCGGGCTTTTATCCTTACACCCTACAAGGAATATGAAGACAGTTCCAAACACCAAAATTTTTCTCATACACTCTTTTTAAGTTCTATGGTATAACTATTTATTATCTTTTATTTTAAGCCTGCCGTGATTAATGCACCATATCCACCTGAAAGATTTACAACCTCATAGCCCAATGAATCAAGGACTTTTGCCGCCTTTGCACTTCTACCGCCTTTTTGGCAATAAAGATATATAGGCTTTTCTTTATCAAAATCTTTAAATCTATCAGTGAAATTCGCATCAAACCAATTAATATTCAATGCGTTATCCATATGACCTTTTGCGTATTCCCCTGGTGTTCTAACATCGATCAAAAGTACATTTTTAGCATCCTTTTGTGAAAATTCTGTGATAGGTTTTGATTTTATTTGTGAACAGCTTAAGTTCACTGACAGGGCTATCAAAAGAAAAAAGCTATACTTCATTGGACATAGGTTTGATTTAAAAATAATCATATTCACTAAATTCCACTACATTTGATACTGACAAATAACAGCATGACAGCGCAAAGCCTACAACCCGACAATTGGGTAGACCTATATGCCGACTATCTCTTTAACTACGCGGTAGCAAGAGTTAGTGATGCAGAAATTGCCAAAGACCTGGTACAAGAAACCTTTTTTGCCGGATTAAAATCGGCAAAAAACTACAAGGGCACCGCTGCCGAAAGAACCTGGCTCATAGCAATATTAAAAAGAAAGGTAATAGACTATTACCGAAAAATAAATTCGAAGAAAGGTAAGGCAGAGGTTCGCATAAATTATAGCTCGAGCAGCGATTCTGAAGGCGATTGGTTAGAAGAACAAGTTGCAGATCCCTACAGTTTACAGGAAAATGATGCTGTTGAAAATGAAGAATTGGGGATGGCGATCCAAGAGTGTATCTCTAAATTACCAAAAAAACAGTCCCTGGTATTTACCATGAAAACCGTCCAGGGAATCAGTACAGAAGATATTTGTAAAGAACTCGGAATAAATCCGTCTAACCTGTGGGTAATGGTACATCGGGCCAGAACGGCGCTCATGGGTTGCCTTAATGAAAATTGGTTTAAAGTATGATCTCTTGTGAGGAAGCAGCGATAATTTGCAACAAAACTCAATATAAAGAAGCTTCTTTTTTAGAAAAGATAAAACTACGCTTTCACTTAATGATGTGTAAAGCCTGTTCTGCATTTACAAAAAAGAATACCCAGCTCACCGCCTTATGCGAAAAGGCCCAAATACGCCAACTTTCTGAGGAGGAGAAGCTGAAAATGAAAAAGCGTCTTAAGAATAAATACTAAATATACCTACTCAGGACCCAGATAATCCCCCACCAAACAATGGGTATGGCCTCTACCCAAAAAGCTGCATAATACCTGGATTGATCTCTTTTGGTCACGAACATTAAACCTCCAAGTATCAGAAAAAGTATACCACACGAAATTGCGATCAGGCTGTTGAGTCCGTCTTTTAGAAACGTCAGGAAAAAGAACACTACGGCCAGAAACGCTCCAATGATTTTTGTATTTGCCACTCCATAGCGTTGAGGGAGCGTATTTAATTCAGGATTGTCGTATTTAAGATCGCGGATCTCAAAGGGAAGCAATAGAATAATAACCAGAATAAAACGCTGAATTGCTTCGATTATCACGTCCCAGGAAGCAACTTCATTAATAGCCAAAATAGGTAAGACAACTGTTGTGCCAGCCCAAATTAGTCCCACCAGGACTATCTTCAATACGCCTAGGCTTCGCAACTTAATTCCCGTTGGAAGAATTGGCAATGCATATAATCCGGTTAAGACCATTAATATCCCTATACCTACCCAGGTATTTAAGTTTAAAAAATATGCATGGTAAAAAGCAAGTCCAAGACATATAAAGCTAAAAAATTGGATATTTCTATGATATCTATTGGCAACAAGAATGTACTTCTCCGCCTCTACTCCATATTTTATAAAATTATAACAAGCAATAGTTCCGAAGAAAATATAATAGGCCAGATGCTCATTCGGTATTATCCTTAGAAATACCGTAGTAATATTGACCAAACAAAAGACTGAGAGGGCCACATGTATGCTAGCATCAAGGTAAAAATCAAAAAGACGATTCAAAAGCCTCATACAACAAAATTAGCCAAACTGTAGAGAACCCTCGACGTGTTGAAAACTTTAGCATCGAACAGCTGAAATTGTCCTTTTTACGGGAATTAATCTGTAATTTTGTGCACCTTAAATTTAGAACAAGATCGCAATATGAGGACAGACGTGTTTGCATCTCGCCATATAGGCATAAGAGAGGAGAATCTCTCCACCATGTTAAGTACCATTGGTGTTGAAAGTATTGAACAACTTATCAATGAAACTATTCCGGACGACATCAGGCTAAAAAAGCGCATAGACATGAATGTCGCGATGAGTGAACATGAGTTTCTTATGCATATTCACAAACTGTCTGAAAAGAATAAGGTTTTCAAAAGTTATATTGGTTTAGGCTATCATGAAAGTCTAACCCCTTCGGTTATCAAGCGTAATATCCTTGAGAATCCCGGTTGGTATACAGCCTACACGCCATATCAGGCAGAAATTGCCCAGGGAAGGTTAGAAGCACTCCTGAATTTTCAAACGGTGATATGTGATCTTACAGGTATGGAATTGGCCAATGCTTCACTTTTGGATGAAAGTACAGCGGCCGCCGAGGCCATGACGATGCTCTTTGAGGTAAGAAGTAGAGCTCAAAAGAAGGCCGAAATCAAGAAGTTCTTTGTATCGGAAGAGGTTTTACCACAAACGCTATCCCTATTAGAGACCAGATCTGAACCGCTCGGGATAGAACTAGTGATAGGAAACCATGAAACATTCACCTTTGGACAGGATTTCTATGGGGCATTATTGCAGTATCCTGGAAAGTACGGGGAAGTTAAAGACTATGCCAGCTTTGTTTCCCAAGCCAAAGAACAAGGTATAAAGGTAGCCGTAGCGGCAGATATCCTCAGTTTAGTAGTACTAACTCCCCCGGGAGAGTTTGGTGCCGATGTCGTAGTGGGTACCTCTCAACGTTTTGGAATTCCTTTGGGCTATGGGGGACCACATGCCGCTTTTTTTGCCACTAAAGAGGAGTATAAAAGGAATATCCCCGGAAGGATCATAGGGGTAACCAAAGATACCGATGGAAAATCTGCCTTGAGGATGGCGCTCCAGACAAGAGAACAACACATAAAAAGGGATAAGGCTACCAGCAACATTTGTACTGCCCAGGTATTGCTCGCGGTAATGGCCGGAGCCTATGCGGTTTATCACGGCCCTAAGGGCTTGTCCTTTATTGCAAACCAAGTGCATAACATGGCAAAAACCCTGGTAGAGACCTTAGAAAAACATGGTTTTGAACAGTTGAACGAAGTATATTTCGATACCATAAAATTGGAGGTCAGTAACAGCGATCGCCTTAAGGAAATTGCTGAAAGCAAAGAAATTAACTTCAATTATATAGATAAGACCACGGTTTCAATCTCGATAAATGAAGCTACAACCCTGGCGGATGTTGAAGCGATCGTTTCATGTTTCTCAGACTTGGCGGGTGAAGAAAAGGGCTTTTCTCTGGCTGAAGGATCTAAAAGTGTTATTCCGGATGATCTGAAAAGAAATACACCATTCCTGGAAAATGAAGTGTTTAATAAATATCATTCCGAAACAGAGTTGATGCGGTATTTGAAGAAATTGGAGCGTAAGGATCTTGCTTTAAACCACTCCATGATATCGTTGGGTTCTTGTACAATGAAACTCAATGCAGCATCCCAAATGTTACCCTTAAGCATGCCTGAATGGGGTAATTTACATCCTTTTGCTCCGGTAGAACAGGCGGAGGGGTACCAGATTGTACTCAAAGAATTGGAAAAAGACCTGTCTGTGATTACAGGCTTTGCTGGCACGTCTTTACAACCTAATTCAGGGGCTCAGGGAGAATTTGCCGGTTTGATGACCATAAGAGCCTATCATGCTTCCAGGGGGGAATCTCAAAGGAATGTATGTATAATACCTGCATCGGCTCATGGGACCAATCCTGCATCAGCGGTCATGGCCGGAATGAAGGTGGTAGTTTCAAAAACTGATGAAAGAGGAAATATAGATCTCGAAGATCTTAAGGAAAAGGTGACTTTACACTCCGATCAGCTTGCAGCTCTTATGGTAACCTATCCTTCTACTCATGGGGTTTTTGAGTCCTCGATCAGACAAATCACTCAGTTAATCCATGACCATGGCGGACAGGTATATATGGATGGTGCAAATATGAATGCCCAGGTAGGTTTAACTAATCCTGCTACTATTGGAGCAGATGTCTGCCATCTTAATCTGCACAAGACCTTTGCTATCCCGCATGGGGGCGGAGGACCAGGGGTAGGACCTATTTGCGTTGCTGAACAACTTGTTCCCTTCTTACCCGGGAATCCAATTATAAAAACCGGTGGAGACAAGGCCATCACTGCGATTTCCTCTGCTCCATGGGGTAGTTCCCTGGTATGCCTGATATCCTATGCCTATATAAAAATGCTCGGAGAACCAGGACTTACAAAGTCTACAGAGATCGCTATTTTGAACGCCAACTATATAAAGAACCGCTTAGATGGAAAGTTCAATGTACTCTACTCAGGAGAACGAGGCCGTGCTGCTCATGAGATGATCATTGATTGTAGACCATTCAAACAAAAAAATGTTGAGGTTACCGATATTGCAAAACGCCTCATGGACTATGGCTTTCATGCCCCGACGGTATCTTTCCCGGTGGCCGGTACCATCATGATAGAACCCACGGAGAGTGAAAGTCTGGAAGAATTGGATCGTTTCTGCGATGCCATGATCTCCATTAGGCATGAGATAGACCAAATAGGGGAGAATGTGGAAAATAATTTACTAAAAAATGCCCCACATACCCTGGCCATGGTAACAAGTGATAGCTGGGATTTTCCATATAGCAGACAAGAGGCGGCCTTTCCCCTAGCCTATGTTTCGGACAACAAGTTTTGGCCAAGCGTAAGACGGGTAGATGAGGCTTATGGAGATCGTAATTTGATCTGCACTTGTGCCCCTATTGAGGCCTATGCAGAGGTTGACTAAGACTTAAGAAAGTGCCTCTATATAGTATCTCCGCCGGTTTTTCCTTTTAAGTCGCATTGGGCTCATACTCAAACTGGATTACTGGACATCGTATTTTATATTATGCATGCATAGTATCTTGCTAAGTTTTGATTACCTTGTTTTCAACACGTTAAAAAACCTTGCTAATGAAAATAGGTATCACCGGAACTGGCTGCTATATCCCATCAATTATCACTCCGAATAAGGCCTTTGAAGAAAGTCGTTTTTTAGATCAGCAAGGTTCCTCATTTAAACATTCTAATACTGTAATAATTGACAAATTTAAAGCCATTACCGGTATTGCTGAAAGAAGGTACGCTAAAAAGGAACTGAATACTTCAGATCTGGGGTTCTTGGCCGCCAGGGAAGCTATTAAAGACGCAGCTATCGACCCCGAAACTCTTGATTATATCATTTTTGCTCACAATTTTGGGGATATTAAGCACGGTAGTTATCAGGCCGATACAGTTCCTAGTTTGGCCACCAGGGTGAAGCACCTTTTAAAAATCAAGAATACAAAATGTGTGGCCTACGATATGCTTTTTGGGTGCCCTGGATGGATTGAAGGAGTGATTCAGGCTCAGGCTTTCATTAAAAGTGGTATTGCCAAAAGGTGTTTGGTTATAGGGGCCGAAACCCTATCAAGGGTGGTAGATCCACACGACAGGGATTCCATGATTTATTCTGATGGAGCCGGGGCAGCCATTATTGAAATTGCTCAAGACGGGAGGGAAATTTTGGCCCATACTACTGCCACACATGCCAATGGCGAAGCCTATTACCTATTCTTCGGAGATTCTTATAATAAGCAAAATGAGCAGGATCAACGGTATATCAAGATGTACGGCAGAAAGATCTATGAGTTCGCTATTACGCATGTTCCTCTTGCCATAAAAGACTGCCTTGAACAAAGCGGTGTAGCCATACAAGATGTAAAGAAGCTATTTCTTCATCAAGCCAACGAAAAAATGGATGAAGCCATAGTGAAGCGGTTTTATGCACTTTACGGTCTTGAAATGCCTAAAGGTGTCATGCCCATGAACATTCAAAAAATGGGGAACAGTTCAGTGGCTACTATCCCCACCTTATTTCACATGGTCAAAGAGGGAAAAATTCAGAATCAAAGCATCCAAAAGGGAGATGTTGTTATCTTTGCAAGTGTTGGCGCCGGAATGAACATCAACGCCTTCGTCTACAGATGTTGAGACTATGTACGAAAACACCTTTCCCAATAAGCGATTTAAAAACACCTTAAATTTTCTTCAAAAACACATTTCTCAGGAAGAATTCATCTTAGATCTCGGTGTAGAAAATCCATTTTCAGATATTATGAAAAATGCTGGCTATAAGGTGCAAAATACCCAGGGTGAAGACCTTGATCTGGATGTTTCTAAAGTGATAAGTTCAGAAGCTACTGTAATTACTGCATTTGAGATTTTTGAACATATGCTAGCTCCTTTCAATTTGCTGAAGGAAGTAAAAGCAGAAAAACTGGTCGCCAGTATTCCATTACGGCTTTGGTTTTCGCCAGCCTACAGAAGTGCGTCTGATCCGTGGGACAGGCATTACCATGAGTTTGAAGATTGGCAATTTGATTGGCTTTTGGAAAAGGCAGGTTGGGAGATCAAGGATAGCGCCAAATGGACCAATCCTGTAAAGAAGTTTGGACTAAGACCATTATTGAGAAGTTTTACCCCCAGATACTATATAGTTTATGCGGAGAAAACGAAAACCAGCGCTATCTGATAATTTCTAGGGATCAATGGCATATCGTCTAAAAGGAAGTATGGGGGCGGTTAGCATAGAGGTAATCAATGAATTATTACGTAATCATACCGGCACACAATGAAGAGGCATTTCTTGCGCTTACCCTGAACTCCTTACTTGCGCAATCTCTTCTTCCCAAAAAAATCGTGGTCGTCAACGACAATTCGACTGATGGCACAAAGGAGATCATTGAAGAGTTTACTGCCAAACACCATTTAGTAGAAGGCATTGATATCAGCACGAGCTCTGATCATATTCCGGGAAGCAAAGTAATCCACGCATTTAATCAAGGGTTGAAGAGATTAGACAATAATTTCGATTTTATGGTTAAACTTGATGCCGATGTGATTCTTCCCGAGAATTATTTTGAAAAGATCGCCTTTATTTTCTCAGGCCATCCAGAAGTAGGAATTGCCGGAGGGTTTATATACGAACAGACAGACCCAGGTGAATGGAAATTAAATCACCCTATGAATAAGAACCATGTTCGGGGGGCGATAAAAGCCTATTCAAGACGCTGTTTCGAAGCCTTAGAAGGACTAAAAACGGCAATGGGCTGGGATACCGTAGATGAGCTTATAGCTCAGTTTTATGGG
>JBFOMC010000112.1:0-10414 GCA_040830565.1 Flavobacteriaceae bacterium | reverse complement strand
TAGATGGGTTTTGCAATTTGGGCATCGCCGGGGTAGCGGATAGGGCCGATCTGCAATTGGATGGCATGGGCCGCATTAGGGCTGAGGATCTGTTGGCTGAAAATGTGAGTAAATCTGCCGAAGGTCTGGCTGGAATCCGAGTGGGGAATTAATAATTAAGAGTTAATAATTAAAAGTGGAAAATTGAAAATTAAAAATGGTGGGCGATCTGGGGTACATGGAACTCTTGGCGTTCGCATTAGC
This sequence comes from Flavobacteriaceae bacterium, assembly GCA_040830565.1. Classification (GTDB taxonomy): domain Bacteria; phylum Bacteroidota; class Bacteroidia; order Flavobacteriales; family Flavobacteriaceae; genus JAFMPW01. The sequence goes on along the minus strand of JBFOMC010000112.1, from coordinate 10,171 downwards.
CGGCGGTCATTGCGAGGACCCCGTCTTAAACCAATAATCAATAAACAATAATCAATTAACAATGTTGGGTTGAAACTCGAATAGAAGTTATTTTGAGTTTGCGTTTGAATTTGAATTTCCTCGATTCTTCAGTTCTTCAATTCCTCAAAACTCATTGAGTCCTTAGCGCTTTCCTTGCGAACCTTGCGCTTACCCTTTTGTTGGCCAAGTCATACATCGCACCTCGTGCCTCGAGCTTCCCGCACATCACCATCAGTTCCTCGATTCCTCATTTTGAGTTTGAACTTGAGCTTGCACTCTTGATAGTAAACAGTAATAAGTAGTTAGTGAACAGAGAATTAATCCTTAATTATTCATTATTAATTATTAATTCTGCGATTCCTCGATTCCTCCTTCAATGCGCTCCTGGTGATCATCTTTTTGCGGACTGTACTACAAGTTGCTCTACGTGTTTTCGATACTGCAGAGGTGTCTTTTGTGTGATTTTCTTAAATGCAGAATAAAAGGCCGAAAGGGTATTGAAACCACTTTCATATGCGATTGCTTCAACGGTATAGTGTTTCTTCTCGTAATCTGTCAGCAGTTGCTCTGCCTTTTTTATCCGGAACTCACTTAAGATCTCTGGAAAACTTTTTTCAAAATAATCGTTTATGGCTAATGATACCAGGTAAGGAGGGACGGATAGTTGTTTTGCCAATCTGGAAACTGTTAATAGAGGGTCTGTGAAAATAGCCTCCTCTTTTAAAACCCTTTCAATTTGTTTGCCAAGCGCTGTAACTTTTTCTTTTTGTCCGTTTTTGAGTCTGGGTTCTTGCAGAAAGAGCTTTATATGCTTTACAGCCCATATAGACAGAAAATAGCTGACCAGGGCCGTCGCCAGCACACTGGCGGCATAGACATATTCTCGGAAAAGGAAGAGTTGACCAACAAATAAGAGGATTACCATCCCTAATCCCCAATTAAGGTATAGGGTCCATTTCCATCTTACTTCATCTGTGCGTTTGGCAGCAGAAGTCCTGTACATGTTTATAATGCACGCCCCTATGTAGATGACCATGATAAGTGCTCCGGCCGAATAGACTACGGCTAAAACCTTTGGGTTGAGTAGGGGAGCCAGCCCTAGGATTATTCCTGCTGGGACAAGGTGAATATAGTCTCTGGATTTCAACTTGAGCGATGGATTCCACAAACTGATCTGGTAGTAATAGAAGAGGGGACCTATAAGTGCCATAGAAAGACCTGTAAGGTAACTCCCTGTGAATTCAAAATCGGGATATAACAAACCCCCTATGCAGGCAGCAACACGAATTGCCAAAAAAAGAAGCAATAAGGTCAATAACCAATTTGAAAGCTTTCGACTTAGTCGCATAAGTACAAAAACCAAAAAGAAGCAATGACTAACCACTACAGCACCTATTACCAGTAAAACATCGTAGAATGGCATATTAATATATGGTCCAAAGCGCACTTTTAAATAAGGACCTCGTCAAAGCTACTTAATATTTAAGGAAGCAAATGTCCTGATTCACAAATAAGGAGCCTTTTAATGTTCCTGCTAAATACTTTTATAATACTACAGAATTGCAGCAATAATGAATATTTCAAAGCGTCTTACAAGGAAAAGAAGTATTAGGAGAGGCTATCTGATAAGTCGGTTAGCACTTAAAAAAATACGACAGAAATGGATCAATTTACTAAGCCAACGGTAGTGTGGGCAGAAAGCGCAGTCCTACATATTTATAAAAAGGAAGTTCTTATTTGCAAATGAGAAGTGTTTGGAAACTATGCGTTTTTAAGTTTGGAGTGAAGTACTAACATGAATTTTACTTAAAAAAAGAGCATATGGGATTTTTAGGAAAATCTAGGTTGATAAAGCTAATATTACTGCCGTTGCTGGTATTTATACTAATATTTATGGCATTCTCCGCCTTTGAATATACCCTGATTGCGGACCTTAGAGAGGCGTTTTCGGAAGTTGATGAACAACAACCCCTGGCATATGGCGAATTATTGTTTAATACAAGAAGTTGCGCTGGTTGTCATTCAATAGAGAAGGGCGTAGCAGATTTGGGGCCAAGTTTGTTTGGCATTGCCGAGCGGGCATCTGAAGCTTATATTAGAGAATCCATAGTGTCGCCCAATGCGGTGATTACTAAAGGATTCGCGGCAGATATAATGCCCGGCTTTGAAGGGGTATTGGACAATAGTCAGATAGATGCACTGGTAGCTTATTTAGGAAGTCTGAAATAAGTGCTTTAGTTTGAGTATGAACTTGAACTTGCGCTTCATCGAGCTTCGAGCCCCAGCTTCCCTCATGGAACATATCAGTTCCTCGATTCCTCGATTCTTCGGTTCCTCATTCTCCTTGCGCCCTTAGCGCCTTCTTTGCGACCCTTGCGGTTGAATATCAGCTGGCGATCCTAATAGCTTCCAACAGCAAGCCTCGTGCATCTGGCCAAGATCATTTTGAGTTTGCACTTGAACTTGTACTTGAACTTTTCTTACCAAAATTCGCCCAAACCGAACACCCCAACGCAAGTAAGGCCAAGACCAAGGTCAGCGTATTCACTAGACCAGCTTCTGGTAACCAGCCCGTTAATTTTTCTACCAGAAAAGCGATATAGCTAGAAGGAAGATTGGTTTCTCCGAGTTCCCGAAGCACATCGTAATGCCAATCGGTTAAGGGGCAATAGCCAAAACCTTTCCAAATGCCCAGGATGCCCCAGGATGCAAAAGTGATGAGCAAGGTGATGAGATTTAGTTTTCTGGTTTTTGGAAACAGCCAACCAAAAAGATTAAAGAGAATAAGCAGCGTATGGAACGCAAAGAAGAAGATGTTGGCTAGTTGGAGTCCTAAGTTTTCCATGGTATTTGTGGAATGAATAGGGAAGATAGGAAACTTGAGGAAGAACAGGAAGAGGAGAGGTTTAGCTAAGCGCATACCGGCAAGTGGTTAAATGCATGTTAATATTGTTGTATATACAACATGATATTTTACATTTGCTGTATGAAATATCAATTAGCGCATTGTATAGGATCCAGGTTACGACGTTTATCGCGTATAGCGGATGGGCATATCAGGAGTTCTTTGGGAGATCATAAGATTACTGAAAACCAGATGACCATTCTCTTTAGTTTACACGAATTGGGTAGGGTAGAGCAGGGGAAGGTGGGAGAAGTTCTGTGTCTAGAAAGGTCTACGGTTAGTAGAAACATTAAACTTTTAGAGAAACAAGGATTTATTGAACGCAGCGCCGAATACCGGCCAGAAGTGGCGGTAACTGCTAAAGGGCACGATCTGGTAAAGATACTTATCCCTGAATGGGAAAAGGCCATGGATGTCTTAGTATCTATGCTAAAAGAAGAGGGAATGCAAAGTCTTATCCATCTGGAAAGCAGAATGCTGTAAATTTTTTTTAATCAAAAGTTGCATATACAACATATAATTAAATATTAATCTTTTAAACAATTACTATGAACACGAAAATTGAAAATTCGAAATTGTTACCAACGCACAATGTACGTACGAATAAGTATGGACTTAAGCTTCGCTATACTGAATTCGGAGATCGGGCCAAGGAAACCATTGTTTTACTTCATGGCGTTCCGGAAAATCTTCATGCCTGGTACGATATTGCGCCTATCTTGTCCCAGGATTATCATGTACTGGCCTTAGACTGGCCAGGATTTGGTGGGAGTGAGGCTTTTGGGAATATTGACGATCATAATCCAAGGAGTTTTGCGGCCGTGGCGATCGATTTCCTAAATACATTGGAAATTGATTATGCCCACATAATGGCCACAGATATTGGACTTTCACCTGCATTGATCATGGGGGTAGAGCACCCGGAACGGATAGGAAGAATAGTGGTAATGGATGGGATACCTTTTCCTACCACAGCTTATTCTTCCTGGGAATTGAAGAGTTTTGGACGCAAAGGGTCGTTGAGGGCCAAAGCATTAATTAAATGGTTTCCAAAGATCTCTGCCAAAATTGCCTACAATAAAGGATTTTATAAGGGTAGCAATATCCCCAAGGAAATCCTGGAGGAATTTTTAAAGGATGGTTATAGCAAAACTACACAGAAAGCATTTCTGGCGTATTTTCAGAACAATGCACCGGCACAGGCTTATTTGGAAAGCAGGATCCATGAAATACAACAAGAGGTATTGGTGGTATGGGGCCGGCACGATAGGTTTATTAATTATATGCTTGGAGAAGCCCTGGTAAAAAGATTGCCAAATGCTCAGCTAGAGATTATTGAAGAGTCTGGCCATTTCGTTCATATGGACAAGCCAGGGGAACTTTTAAGAGTTACCGAGGAATTTTTATCACAGGCAACTAAAATAACTGACTTGGCAATATAAGAGGAGTATAATGGAAGAGGTGTGGAAAGAATATGTACGCTCCTCTAGAAAGTACTATTTGACATAATATAAATTATGGTTCAATTATGAGTAGTTCCCGTAATAGCGCCCTTAGGCGATATTTGACATAATTGAGTTATAGTACAGCTCTGCTGTTATTATAACGTATCAATTATGTTCAAGGGAATTATAACCTAGCCTAGAAATGTTCACCATATCCCGTACAATCCCTGAGGTATTATCAAATATTCAATTCTCTGGACCTGGAGATTTGTAAGGACTATTTAATATTCAATATCCGTTTAAATATCCGCAGCTCACATTTATAAAACTCAATAAGGATTTTTTTGAGGGAGTTTTCGTTGGAAGTAGTATTCATAGGCTTTAAAGCTTTTGTTTAACCTATTAGTACATAAGTCTTAGAAATTGTCACACATTTTTCAAATAAAATGAATGTTATATGGGCGTCTTAGTTAAGTTTGTCGCCTCTCCTCCCGGAAACTTTGTTTAGAGATGCTCTAATATTATGTCAAATAGAAATTTTAGCTACAATGGATGAACTCCAAATAAAAGCACTGAGCCTATGCCGAAGGTAAAAGATAATTTACCATCCAATTGATTCCAAACCGGTCAGTACACATTCCGAATAAAGCATTCCAAAATGTCTTCTCCATAGGCGTGATAATATTTCCTCCGTCGGAGAGTCCCTTAAAAACTCTTAGCGCCTCTTCTTCAGAATCGGGATTTACGGAGATAGAAAAATTATTTCCCACAACGAGATCGGGCCCCCACCCTCCTCTATCGCTGGCCATAAGTATGGTCTCCTCACTTATGGGATAAGACACATGCATAATCTTCCGGCCCATTTCTTCAGACATCGGAGGGCTGCCTTCTTGTGGAGGCATCTCGCTAAAACGCCTCAGATCGAAATCGCCGCCAAATACAGATTTATAAAAATTGAAGGCCTCCTCGCAATTGCCATCGAAGGTGAGGTATACATTTACTTTAGCCATAGTGAATTTCTTAAGCTAGGTTTTATTGTGACCGACACTAATTTTGGGCTATAAAGCCGCTTTTATTTCCTCTAGATCACTCTTAGAATAATTAATGATACTTTCTCTTTCGCTAGATGTAAGGTCCGGATCATGCTCAACCAAGGAGAGCGCAGTATTGTAATGCCTAATCGCCTTCTCATTTTTACCTACCCTCATGGAGTAATACGCCAGGTAATAATTTATCCGAGCCGATTCCGGATAGCTATCATACCCAAGTGCATAAAGCCGCTGCCGGTAGTTGTAATCTTCATCCTTCTGCCAGGCCAGCCAACTCCGATAATCCTTGTAGAACGACAAGGAATAAGGTTGAGGATTCCCGTTCTCTTTTAACTCGGTATAAATGCTCTCAATCTTATCAAACCCTTCTTTCATGAAGCTATCTTTCAACACAGCAATGTTTGGTGGAGCTGGAATTCCTTCCAAAACAAAAGTACTGTCAATCTCGGTCTGTGCGTTCATGAAGGTAGCCTCAAAGAAGTCCTCAGTTTCACCCTTGACTTTTTGATCCAGGAATCTCAATACGAGTTGATGTGCTTCTTCGAATCCTTTTTGGGTGTTCCCCTTATGCTCCCCCAGAATATTCGGGACAAAAGCATTGAACATGCCATAATTGAGCATTACAAATTCTGACATCCGCGCAAATTGCGCATAGTACCTGTCAGCGTATTTAAGTTGAAAAGTGTATTCCGGGTCAATGGACGGGTGAGATGAATAAATAATTAAGATTGGAGCGGTAATGTTCTCTGGCAAATAAAAAACCGATTCATTCAAGAGGCCTTGCTCAAAGGCACTTGGAAGTCCCCCCTCCAGGCTGATCAGGGCTTTGAGTTTATCGTTTCTTGAGATAGCGGCAGCACCAACAGAAGATGAGATAGCATTAGCCAAAATAGAAACTTTGTCCATATCAACATTGGGCTCTTCACTTACTTTTCCTAAGACAAATTCAAAATCATCCACTGCCACTTCTAAGCCTATGGTAGACACTTCCATTCCCGAAGAAAATCTACCTTTTGGGGCAAAGGCTACCACTACATAACCATGACTTGCCAGGTATTCACAGGTGATGCTTTGAAATGCCGGACTGCCCCCATTTGGATAAACAACTACCGGAAACTTTCCCTCGACAGGAGTTGCACCGAGCCTGCCATATACTTCTAGTTCCAACAACTGATCTAGATGCTCACTTGTGAAATCCTCTTTAGTACTTCCAAGGACTCCGACGGTAACGTTTCCAAGGCCCTGAGTCTGTTCAATAAAGGTCTCCTTAGCGGAGGCCTTTTGCTCTTCTGACTCTCCAAAATCTGTTTGCCTTCCTCTTAGATAAACGTAGTGTGCATAATTGATTCGGTCACCCGAACCACGTTCTGCAGGGTACCATACATTAATCTGAAACTGACGTCCCAGTTGGGTTTTGTGGTTATTTGTCAGGTTCCCATCCCAATCGGAATATGGCACACCACTTCTTGTCTTATCGTATGCAAAGATGGTTTTGTAGCCAACCGCATAGTCCCCCAAGACAAGATCTCCCATCATAGGTGGACGCTCATTGATTACTTGTTCCGACTTGCATCCGCTTAAACCTATTAGTATCGAAAATGCAATTGCTAACCCTACTTTCTTGCTAAACATCGTATTGCCCTATTTTAGAACTCTAATTTATTGAATTCCAAGTAAATTAGTAGTAACGAATCGAAAGAAAGGACTTCTCTCCTATTAGAATCCGGAAATCGGGTGTATTTGTATAGCTGGAATTATTGCTCAGGTAAAAGACGAATAAGCCTACCAGGGCCCTCTACCACAATATAAAGATATCCGTCTGTACCCATATGCACGTCGCGTACCCTGCCTATACCATCTAAGAGTGTTTCATGGCCAATGACCTCGTTGCCATTCATTTTTAAGCGATGAAGGTGTTGGGCTGCCAGCGCACCAACGAACAAGTCGTTTCTCCAATTTCCATAAAAATCGCCAGAGGCAAAGGTCATTCCGCAAGGCGCAATTGATGGGACCCAGTAGTGAACAGGCTGTTCCATACCAGCCATTTCCGTAAGATCTGTAAAGGTGGTGCCATCATAATTGATACCATAGGATATTACGGGCCATCCATTGTTGTTACCCGCTTCTAAAATATTGATTTCATCACCTCCCCGAGGTCCGTGTTCGCCTTCCCAAACAGCTCCGGTTACCGGGTGCAGACTCATTCCCTGAGGGTTACGGGTGCCATAGGTAAAAATGGAATTAAAAGCATTAGGGGTGTTGTAAAATGGGTTGTCTGTAGGAATTTCACCGTCTTCATGAATCCTGTGTATTTTCCCGATAGCATTGTCTAATGCCTGTGGGTAGACGTCTCTCTGTCCGCGGTCCCCAACAGAAACGTAGAGGTATCCATTGTTATCAAACACAAGTCTTGAGCCATAATGTGCACCGCTATTTAGGTATGGAAGTGCCGTAAAAATGGTCTCCACTGCGCTCAGACTGTTCCCATTGAGTATGGCTCTTGCCACAGCGGTGGTTGTTTGTGATGCATTATTAGGATTAGCCCTGGAATACGATAGATAAACCAAGGAATTGTTTTCAAAGTCGGGGTGTATATTCACATCCAACAAGCCACCTTGCCCCTGCGAAACAATATTCGGGAGATTATCAACTTCTACCAATTGCCCGTTACTTTGCACCAGGAATAGTCTTCCTCCTCGCTCTGTAACCAAAATATCTCCATCAGGCAATTGTACTAGCCCCCAGGGAATGCCGGGAATGTCATCCGTTATGGTTTCCACTCGAAAACTAAGGTCGTCTGAAGTAATCAAGCCAGATAAATCTGGGTTTTCCTCCTGCAACATAGCTTGCGTTTTCCCTTCAATTTCCGAAAGTATATAATCAGCCAATTCCTCAATTTCTTGTGCACTTAAAAGAGCGCTATATGCCGGCATACCATTGTTAGCATATCCATTGGTGATAGATAGCACCAGATCTTCGGTAGCATTGCCATAGGTCCAATCGCGTTCTACAAATGAACTCATGTTTTGCCCATGGCAGCCTCCACAGTGATTTTGATAATTGGCCGGAGCTCCAACCAGATCCACCGTGTCATCGTCCGGATCAATTACCTCTTCTTCGGGCGAGTCGGGATCCATTGAACTGTTACAGCTCAGTAATATGGGTAGAAAGAACAACAATGCAAATTTCGTTGTTGTTTTCAACCATTTGTATGGTTGCTTTGATTTAAAGGGGTTCTCCGAAAAGAATTTTGGGGTAATCAGGGCCATAGTGCTAAAGTTTAAAGTGCCGATGAAAATCTACTAGCAGTTGTTACGGCAAAACTCCATTTCAGCCCTCAAAGTTTGCCACAGGCCAGTAGTACATCAAGCTTACATAGCTATAACGTTATTTCTTAAAATAAAGTATTGCCTCAGAATATTCAGGTATTTTTAGGATACTTGGTCCTAAATTGGGTACCTAACTCAGGCTAGTCCAGAATTAAGGCTTTCTAAATAAATGTCGTCTTCGCCAAGCGCGGGACAGGCATAACGCGGTACATGATAGAACAAAACAATCAATAATTTGTGGATGATTAGCTTCAGTCTTGCTTTGCCCTTTCTTTAAACCAACTTCCCATTATAGGTACATATCCATATGCTGTTCGGCGCCAGTCGCCATCAGGTAAATTAGTTAATGACAAACCATGATCTGCTTTTGGAAAAAGATGCAATTCAAAATTGGTGTTTCCCGCATTTTCCAGTGAAGCTCTTATTAATTTATTACTCAAGGTAGTTGGTACATTATTATCATCTTTTCCCGAAAAAGAAGCAACAGGTACCGTGATTTCCTTCCACCATATCAGCGGATCTTCAAACATGGCCTTTGACCAAAACTTGAGGTCAGCTTCTTTCGGAACACCTTCATAGGCAAACATGAGATTTTGAAACATCCTGTTGTTTTTTAAATCAAATGTTGTGTCATTGATCATTTCAATTGCTAGCTTTCTTAGTTGTTGGTCATTGGTTCTGTAAAACTCATACAATGTTCTTAGTGCTTTTTTCGCAAATGTTTTAGTTTCTTCAGACGCGATTCTTGTTTCCATCGAGTAGATATTTTGTTCTGCCACCGAAATACCCGGAGTAGCCACGGCAAGAACAAAGGCAATTTTCGAATCCAGATAAGCAGCTTTAGGAGCTATCCATGCCCCTTGGCTGCTGCCTCCAATCCCAACGTTTTTTTCGTTTATATCGGAATGTTCACGCAGCAGGTTTACCATACCCAAGGCATCTTTTGTCAATCTGCTTATATCTGACCAGCCCGGGCCGCTAGATTCCCCCGCACCTCTTTTGTCATATATTAATACTGCTAATCCGTTTTCGACGGCCAAATGTGCTTTTGCAATATATGCTCCGGTTGTTCTTGTATCTGGCCCAGACCCATGAGTAAGTACCATCCCGTTGTAGGGTGGTTCGGTATTTGGCAGAACAATTGTTCCTATCAGCGTTTCTCCATCATCCGTTTCAAGGGCAATCTTTTCCCTTCTAAACAAGTTATGTTCCTTATTGATCCGATGCATGCTGCCTTTGGCATCACCCCATTCACTCCAAACAATATTCATAATTTCTCCATCTAAAGTGGCTTTAAAGTGAGCATTGATCCATAAAACATCGAATTCAATTTCCTTTTTAGAGACTTTCAGATAATCTGTTGCCAATCTGAACATGCCCCAGTCAGGAAATGAGATTCGGGCGACCGGTGTAACGTCACCT
>JBFOMC010000111.1:0-3131 GCA_040830565.1 Flavobacteriaceae bacterium | reverse complement strand
GCGGCCAAGAATACGCAGGATACTTTTTTTCAGGGTGGTGCCTCTGACAATACTGTCATCAATAATTACAAGATTATCATCTTTGTTGACCGAGCCATAGGAAATGTCGTAAACATGAGCCACCAGGTCATCCCTGCTACTATCCTGAGTGATAAATGTCCTCAGTTTCGCATCTTTGATAGCGACCTTTTCAATCCTTGGCCTCACATCAAGAATTTGATGGAGCTCTTCCCGGGTAATGGATGCTCCTTTAGAAAGAATCTCTTCCTCCTTCTTTTTATTTAGATAGTTCTGGGCCTCTTTTACCATTCCCAGGAAGGAAGTCTCTGCTGTATTGGGAATAAATGAAAAGACCGTATTCTTTATATCGTTGCCTATGGCAGACAAAATCTGAGGGAAAAGCAACTTGCCCAACTCTTTGCGCTCCTGGTATATTTCTTTATCACTACCGCGGGAAAAATAAATTCTTTCAAAAGAACATGCCTTTCTATCACGAGGTTCCAGGATTTCGTCAATAGTGACCTCTCCGTCCTTTTTAATGATGATTGCATTTCCCGGAGCCAATTCTTCTACATCTTCATAGGCGACATTAAATACGGTTTGTATGGCTGGTCTTTCGGAAGCTATAACTACAATTTCATCGTCTTGATAGTGATATGCAGGCCTGATCCCCGACGGATCCCTAAGAACAAAGGCATCCCCATGTCCAAGCATCCCGGCCATAGCGTATCCACCATCCCAATTTTTTGCGGCTTTTCTAAGTATCTTGGAAATATTGAGGCGTTTGGCTATCAAGGGAGAAGCGTCCATTTTATTGTAGCCCTCCTTTTTAATCCTCTTGTAAAGCTTGGCTACCGCATCGTCTAAAAAGTGACCAATTTTTTCCATCACGGTTATGGTATCCGTCATTTCTTTGGGGTGCTGGCCTAGTTGAATAAGATTGTCAAAAAGCACTCCAACGTTGGTCATATTAAAATTTCCCGCAACAATTAAATTACGGTGCATCCAGTTGTTCTGCCTTAAGAAGGGATGTACACTTTCTATACTGTTTTTGCCAAAGGTACCGTAGCGCACATGACCCAGTAAAAGTTCTCCAATATAGGGGATGTTCTTTTTTTGCTGCTCTGCATCCTGCAGATATTCAGGGTTAGCGGCCAGCGCTGAATTTATCCTGTCGTTAATCTGAGCGAAAATGTCCTGAATCGGCTGGGATTCCACAGAACGTACCCGGCTCATATACCGCTCTCCAGGAGACATATTGAGTTTGATGCTGGCAAATCCGGCGCCATCCTGCCCACGGTTATGCTGTTTTTCCATCATCAGGTACATTTTATTAACACCGTAAAAGGCCGTACCGTATTTTTGTCTGTAATAGTCAAGAGGTTTTAACAGACGTATTAGTGAAATTCCACACTCGTGTTTAATGGCATCGCTCATTGGGTGATCAAATTAAAAAAGCCCCGAATTTCCGAGGCAAGTTTTATTATCGTAGTTCAATATCAAACTGTGTTAATTCCTTAAATTGATGTAATCTTTGCGCTACCTCTTCCTTTCGAAGGTTTAACATTCTTTCTGTTCCAAAACGTTCAACACAAAAAGAGGCAAGATTAGAACCGTGAATTACTGCATTTCTCAAATTCTCAAAGGAGATATTTTCAGTTTCTGCAAGATAACCTACAAAACCACCGGCAAAAGTATCTCCTGCTCCGGTAGGGTCAAAAACTTCTTCTAACGGAAGGGCGGGTGCAAAAAATACCTGGCCATTATGAAAAAGCAGGGCTCCGTGTTCTCCCTTCTTTATGACCACGTATTTAGGCCCCATTTCATGTATTTTGATCGCCGCCTTCACCAGGGAATATTCGTTACTTAGCTGCCTGGCTTCTTCATCGTTAATAGTAAGTACATCGATATACTTTATGACTTCCATTAGTTCATCAAGTGTATTGTTCATCCAGAAGTTCATCGTATCCAGGACAATGAGTTTTGGTTCCTGCTCCATTTGGTTGATAACACTCATCTGAATATTGGGATGCAGGTTCCCAAGCATTACCACATCAGCGTCTTTGAAATTGTCGGGAACAATCGGATTAAAATCCGCTAAGGTATTGAGTTCGGTAACCAAAGTGTCCCTCGAATTAAGATCGTTATGATACCTGCCTTTCCAAAAGAACGTCTTACCTCCTTTGACAATTTCGAGGCCCGTAAGATCTATATCTTTTTCCCTTAAGACATCCAAATACTCTTGTGGCATATCATCTCCCACAACAGAAACGATCGCAGAATCCACTCTAAACTGTGCTGCAGCAAGTGCGATGAAGGTTGCGGCACCTCCCAAGATCTTGTCTGTTTTGCCAAAAGGAGTTTCAATAGCGTCGAATGCTACTGTGCCGACGATTAGAAGTTTACCCATTTAGGTTTTGAAATTTGCTGCAAAGATACACTTTTGTATTTCCAAAACTTCGGATTTAAAACCAAAAAAGTCCCGAGCTTATTTTCTCCCAAAATCAGCCGGTATTTCACCCCAAGCTTTTGTTTCCCATTTTACAATTGGCGTATTGTAAGAATTGCGCTCTAACCAGGCTATGGCTCTTCTAATAAGGTCAAATACTGCCTTGTTATTGGCGTTTTCTTTAAGCTTTGTATTGCAGCTTTTTTTTCTCACCCAACTCATAGCCGTCCTGGAATCTGTATAGATGATCCTATTACTTTTCCGTTCCTTAAGATATGCCAGGCCATGTACAATGGCAAGGAACTCCCCTATGTTGTTTGTGCCTTCCTTGAATGGTCCTTGTTTAAAAAGAACCCGTTTTGTTTTGGTGTCTACCCCCCGGTATTCCATAATTCCGGGATTGCCGCTTGATGCGGCGTCTACAGCAATTGAATGATAATTGGGTTCTCCGATTTTGAGAAGATCTGCTGCGGAGAGTTCCGGATTTGTTTTCTTTTTTCCCTTATAAGCAGCATAATTACTGTTATAGGCCTTTTTGGCCATTTCAAAATTTGGAAAGGACATATATTGAGCTCCCTTTGCCCCTGATATGGCTGCTTTGCAATCCTCCCAATTTTCATAAATGCCTGGTCGCTTACCTTTCCAGACCACATAGAATTTATTCTTTTTTGCCATTATTTAG
>JBFOMC010000110.1:0-6165 GCA_040830565.1 Flavobacteriaceae bacterium | reverse complement strand
TAACGTTCAAATACATGTTGTTAGCCACCGTATACACATAGGACCTTGCCTTGTCCGGACTTACCTTGGCACAGTTCTCCCAAAGCTTTACAAAGGCTTCTTGTACGGCGTCATAAGCCTTTTCCTCGTTGCCAAACTTATAATATATGTAGTTAAAAACCGTTTTAGAATTAGTTTTGAAGATGGAGCTATAAACTTCTTCTTCACAGACATTATCCATAATCGCAAGGTTCTAAAGGTTGGCTCCCCCAAAGATATTTGAAAAAATTTAAAAGGAGTAGGGTAAATGAATTCATAATTGTTTTTAACTTAACGTATAGAATGAAATCCAGATCGAAATGAAGTTTTCCCTCAAATATCTTATTCATCCGGTATTACTTTTGACGATTACGGTCCTTTCTTCATGCCAGGAGGAATTGGATCCTGCTCCGGAACCTGCTAACGACCAGGCGATAACCGCCCTTTCTCCCCTTTCAAAATTAATAAGTGATGTTAGTGCGCATGATGGTTCCTTTGACAATATAGTAGATGCAGCCAGCTGTATCGCCATAAAATTTCCATACACCGTAGATGTCAATGGAGTGGAAATGATCATCAATTCTAAAGAAGATTTTAATACGATAGAAGTGAGTTTTGATACCTATGAGTTAGATGAGGATACCCTTGAGATCCACTTTCCTGTTACGGTTATAGGGGCAAATTTTAGAGAAGTTGTTGTTGAAAATCTATCTCAGCTTACGGAGTTAGCACAGCAGTGTATTGAGGGCGGAGATGATCCTGATATTGAATGCATCGATTTTGTATATCCTATTACCATATTCACCTTTGATGTGAGTAGCGAACAAACCGATAGAGTGATTGTAAATAAAGATGAAGAGCTTTGGATGTTCATAGGAGGATTAGATGAGAACGATCGGATTAGTTTTGATTATCCTTTAAATTTAATACGTAAAGAGGGAACACAGCTAAGTGTCAATAACAATGCAGAATTGGCTGTAGCTTTGAGCAGCGCCAGGAATGCTTGTGACGAAGATGATGACGCGGATTACAATGATGACGATTTTACGGAAGACCGACTAAATAGCGTATTAGTAGATTGCCCTTGGTTCATAAAAGAGCTTGAGCGAGATGATACCAATCATTCGGAAACCTACTTTTTATCAAGAATAACCTTTGAGCAAGGCGGTGCAGCCAGTTATACAGATAGAGAGGGTACAAGTCTGACAGGTACCTGGAATACCAGCATAGCCAATAATATTGTGGAGCTCAGCCTTCAATTTGATGGCCTTGATGACCTTAACGGTACATGGCTGGTCTTTGAACTTGAGGAAGGTGAAATAAAGCTCCTGTCGGCTACCGAAAACAAAATTATACTTCAAAGTGAATGCGACGGATACAATAATGAAGCTGAAATATTGAGTGAGATCCTTAAAGAATGTGATTGGATCGTAAAAAAAGCAAAGAAGGATCTGGACCTGGATCAATTCTTAGGGTATAACCTCGACTTCTCATCAGATAATATGCTTACAATGACTAGCGGTTCTACGACCCTCAATGGCAGCTGGGAAGTGAGTATGGGCGCACAAAATAACGCGGTATTGACCATTGAAATGGAGGGGGATGAACCTTCTATCAGTTTTGCCTGGCCTTTGAAAGAGCTACGATATGAACGTCTGGTTTTTGAAGACGAAACAGGAGATTATAAGCTTACCCTTGAACAAAACTGCTACAATGACGAATATGACTCAGAAGTTAATGCTGCAAGAGAGCTTGTAGAAGATGGGCAATGGCGTGTGAGTGCCTTTACTCATAATTCTGATCCTAATTTTATTAGCTTCCCAGACACCTTTGATTTTGAGTCGGAAGGTGTATTTAAATCTACTACAGCTGAAATAGGTACCTGGAGGCTTTACAGAAACAGCGATGGAGAATTAGAGCTAATTCTGTCCTTCGAGCCCGGAAGCAATTATACCTATCTGGGCAATGATTGGAAGGTGGTTGAAATCACCGCCGATCGCATAGAGCTTAACCATGAAGATGGGACCGACTATGACCATCTTATCTTCCAAAGACCCTAGGCCTGCTTTATCTTTTTCTGTGCTGAACTCTTTTTATTTCTAAACCCTGTAAGGGGCAGTAATGCTTGGTGTTTTTCGAGAAGGACATACTCGAAACACCTTTTTTTATTGGGTTTTCTTTAAAAAAATCAAAAAAATGTTAAATGCGGAGTAGGGTATTTTCAAGGCTGGTTGTTTTAAAGATGTACGAACAAAAAAAATCCAAATCGTTATGAAAAAGTTTTTTAATTATTCAGTGTATACGTTACTACTTGCGTTTGCGCTGACTTTTACTGCTTGTCAGTCAGAGTTTGAACCTTTACCGGATGCAGACGAGCAAGAGACTATTATGGCAAGTTCCTCTACGGCCAAACTTATTGAATATACCTCTACCAAGGACGGTTCTTTTGATAATATCGTAGACGGCGCTAGTTGTTTTGATGTTAAGTTCCCTTATACTGTGGAAGTTAACGGTATTGAGATTACATTGAATTCCAGAGAAGATCTTCATTTAATTGAAGAGATCTTTGATGCTTTGGAAGACGATGAAGACATCCTTGACATCATCTTTCCTATTACGGTTACCTTAGGTGATTATACGGAAGTGGTGATCAACGGTATTGAAGATCTTCGCGAGTTAGCAGAGGCTTGTGTTGAAGGTGGAGATGATGATGACATTGAGTGTATTGATTTTGTGTACCCCATTACACTATACACCTTTGACGTTAATGAAGAGCAAACAGGTTCTGTTACCGTTGAAAGTGATAAGGATTTAAGAAGATTCTTTGCAGGATTGGATGATGATGACCTGATCAGTATTGATTTCCCAGTTTCTTTGAAATTGTATGACGGTACAGAAATACAGGTAAATAGTAATGCCGAATTGGCTAATGCTATTGAAATGGCTAAAGACGCCTGTGATGAGGACGATGATAACGATCATAATGACGATGATTTTACCAAAGAGCGTTTAGATAACCTTTTGGTAGAGTGTCCTTGGTTGATCAATGAGGTGGAGAGAGATGAAGTAAATCAGACAGATCAGTACTTTGAGTACCTAATGAACTTTACAGAGGACGGAGCCGTGACTGTTGTAGACAGAATGGGTAACAGTCTTACAGGAACCTGGAGTACAAGAGTTGCTGAGCATAAAGTGCTGCTTAAGCTAGAGTTTGATGTATTGGTCGATTTCAATCTTGAGTGGTTTGTTTACGAGCTTGAGAAAGATGTGATAAAACTTTATCAGGAAGGTGGCAACAAAATAATCATGCACAACACCTGTGATATTTTCAACTCTCCCCCAGATTCGCTTAGAGATATCTTAAGAGAATGTAGCTGGATCATCAAGAAGGTAAAAGTAGATGATGTTGAGATCAGAAGGTTACTAGGATTTGAGTTCAACTTCTTGGCTGAAGGTGTAGTAACACTTACTAAAGGAGATGTAATTTCTCAGGGAACATGGGAGGTTGCTAAAAATGCTCAGGGAAGATTGGTTTTAGCTATCACTATGGGTGATGAACCTGGAGTAAGTTTTGAATGGCCCTTATCTGACCTAAGAGATGATCGTTTAAAGTTTGAGATTCCTGGTACTGATTATGAGTTGATCTTACAACGTGTATGTGATGACAATAGCAATGATGGTGATGTGACTGAGATTAGAGCAGCTATGATGGATGGTGAATGGATGGTTGCTTTATATGAGGATGGAGAAACCAATGCCACAGCCGAGTATGCGGACTATAGCTTTATTTTCCATGCAGAACATAGAATTGAAGTTTCTATTAACGATCAGCCAATTCTTGATGGCGTTTGGAGAGTATTGAGAAATAGTGAGCATAAACTGAAAGTGTATCTCAACCTTGGTGATGAAGATCCTTTAGGAGAACTTACAGATGATTACGAGTTTGTGTCAATCTCAGAAGGAAGAATTGAACTTAAGGACTACAGAGATGACGGTAGTTATAGTATTCTCGTTTTCGAGAAAAAGTAAGCCCCACACCTGAAAGGAACAGGTTTAAAAAACACCTTATTTGCCCCAATTTTGCTAAAAGGGTAGTTTCAACTGAAACTACCCTTTTACTTTTTCACTTACCATATGAATTCTGTTTTCTTTTTCCGTAGTGTAGTGAACATG
This sequence comes from Flavobacteriaceae bacterium, assembly GCA_040830565.1. Taxonomy (GTDB): domain Bacteria; phylum Bacteroidota; class Bacteroidia; order Flavobacteriales; family Flavobacteriaceae; genus JAFMPW01. The sequence continues at coordinate 1,974 of JBFOMC010000110.1, read as the reverse complement.
GCCGTTAAGAATTATTGAAGCCTTGGAAATAATTTAGGCCATGTAAGCGGTTTTTAAATCTTTGGATTTAAAAAACACATAGCGAAAAAGTCCCCTTTTTGTATTCCTTTTTGGGAAAGCAAAAAGGAATAAGGGAAAGAAAAGGCCAACCCCTCACTTCAAACTTGCACCATATCATATATTATTAGCCCTAGGTAATCAGAAGAGATGAAAATCAGCAATTTGCTTAACTGGATATAGTGGGGATCGTTGGTGTAATATGTAATTTGTCGATTTGAAAAACATAGGTATCAAATCCCTCAATAACTTGCCATTAGCTTCCATAATCCGTTACTTTGCACTTCCCCTTAAATAATGCAAGACGATGTTTGATAATTTAAGTGAAAAGTTAGATAAGGCACTACATGTCCTAAAAGGTCATGGTCAGATTACTGAAATCAATGTTGCCGAAACTACCAAAGAAGTAAGACGTGCACTATTAGATGCGGATGTAAACTTTAAAATTGCCAAGGAGTTTACCAATAAGGTCAAAGAAAAAGCCCTTGGGCAAAATGTACTGACCACCCTACAACCGGGTCAGTTGATGGTGAAGATTGTTAAGGACGAACTCACCCAACTCATGGGAGGTGAAAGTGAAGGAATTAACCTTTCCGGCAGTCCGACAGTGATCCTTATGTCTGGTCTACAGGGTTCTGGTAAAACGACTTTTTCGGGAAAGCTTGCCAATTTTCTGAAGAAAAAGAAAACCAAAAATCCCTTGTTGGTGGCCTGTGATGTCTACAGACCTGCGGCCATAGATCAGCTTCATGTAGTTGGGGATCAAATTGGGGTTGAAGTTTACTCTGACAAAGAGAACAATGATCCAGTAGCCTTAGCCAAGGCAGGGTTGGCACATGCCAAAAACAATGGCCATAATGTGGTCATTATAGATACAGCTGGTAGATTGGCGGTAGATGAGCAAATGATGACAGAGATTGCCAACATTAGAGATGCCGTTAATCCTCAGGAAACGCTCTTTGTGGTAGACTCCATGACCGGTCAGGATGCAGTGAACACGGCAAAGGCCTTTAACGATGTGCTGAATTTTGATGGGGTAGTGCTAACCAAATTGGATGGAGACACCCGGGGAGGGGCGGCAATTTCCATAAAATCAGTGGTGGATAAACCTATAAAGTTTATCGGTACCGGGGAGAAAATGGATGCCATTGATGTGTTCCATCCCTCAAGAATGGCAGATCGTATTCTTGGAATGGGAGATGTTATCTCGCTTGTAGAAAGAGCCCAGGAACAGTTTGATGAAGAGGAGGCCAGAAAGATTCAGAAGAAGATTGCCAAAAACAGGTTTGGTTTCGATGATTTCCTAAAACAGATCCAGCAAATTAAGAAAATGGGAAGTATGAAAGACCTGATGGGTATGATCCCCGGGGCTGGAAAGGCACTCAAAGGGCTGGATATAGATGACGATGCCTTTAAACATATTGAAGCCATTATCCACTCCATGACCCCAGATGAACGCTCAACGCCTTCAAAATTAAATGCAAGCAGAAAAAAACGAATTGCAAAGGGAAGCGGGAGAAGCATACAAGAAGTGAATCAGTTGCTAAAGCAGTTCGATCAGATGAGTAAAATGATGAAGATGATGCAAGGCGGAGGAGGCAAAAAAATGATGCAGATGATGCAGAATATGAGATGATTTAGAGGCTAGAGACGGTGCCCATTTAATGTCAGGTTGAGCGCCGCGCCTTCCGAAGTCTCGTACGGCGGAGGGGCAGTCGAAACCTACCTTATCACTACAAACTTAAATACCACTTGAATGACCATCCTTGACGGAAAAAAAGTATCGAACCAAATTAAAGAAGAAATAGCTACTCAGGTAGTGAAAATGAAGGAAAACGGGGAAAAAGTACCTCATCTTGCGGCCGTTTTGGTAGGAAATGACGGTGCCAGTTTAACCTATGTGGGCAGTAAAGTGAG
>JBFOMC010000109.1:0-6903 GCA_040830565.1 Flavobacteriaceae bacterium | reverse complement strand
GTTAAATTTAAGTAAAATCCTTATGATCAGCAAAATATAAGGTAAAGTGGCAAAATTATAGGATTTAAAAGAACTATGAAAATTGGCTGCTAAATTTTGTAAATACCGTCTTCCCTGATATCTATTTTCCGTTGCCTGTACAAACTCCCTATGGCCCGTTTAAACGTTTTTTTACTCATTTGAAAGATCGCCCTAATATCCTCCGGCGACGACTTGTCATGTAATCTAATGACTCCTTCATCAGAGAGTAATTTATTGTATATAGTTTGGGCTGCAGGCTCCAATTTATCCAGGCCAATCGCCTGTAATGAGATATCTATTTTTCCATCTGGCCTGATCTTTTTCACATACCCCTTTAACTTGTCTCCTATAGATATATCCTGAAATACCTCGTTGGCAAAAACAAGACCTTTGTGTTTGTCATTTACAATGACATCCCACCCTAGATCGGACCGTCTAAAAACCAATAGATCTACCTGATCGTTTTGCTTGACCTCTAGTTGTTCATTGTTCAAAAACTTGTTCAATCTTGTGGAAGCTACCAGCCTAAAAGATTTCTCATCAAGATAGCAATGTACGACGCACCATTCTCCCTGGTCTACTTTGGAGCGCTGTTCTCTAAAAGGAAGCAGGAGATGCTTTTCTAAACCCCAATCCAGGAAGGCGCCATATTCATTCACCTCTGCAACGCGCAGAAAGCCAAAACCATTCCTTTTAATATATGGTTCGAGTGTTGTAGCGATTGGTCGTTCCTCATGATCCAGATAACAAAATACTTCAAGCTCATCGCCAATTTCAAATTCTCGAGGCGCATATTTAGTAGGAAGTAAAAGGTCATCTACATCATCATCACCCAAAAAAAGACCTACTCTCGTGCCTCTTAGAATTTTTAATGTATTGTAATTCCCTAATTCTATCATGATCCAAAGGTACGTCTTAAAAATACAATCCGGGCAGCATCAAAATCGGGTTATAGCTAAGGCCTCAGGCCAGGATATTGAGAAGTGTATTAAAAAAAGCCCTGAAACCGAAAACTACGGATCAGGGCTAAAGTAATAGTTTAATTAGCTTTCTAATTATAGACAGACTCCTTATTACAGTGCTTGGCCAACATATAATAAACCACTGCGCGATGCTTATTCCTTTCGGAAGCTCCATAAGTGTTTACCACACTTTTGATACCCTCCATTAGGCTTGGGCTATCTGCCATGCCAAGTTTCTTAATTAGGAAATTGTTTTTCACAGTTTCAAGTTCCGCATCATCTGTGCCGGATACTTTTGAAGCGTCTAAATTGTAAATTGCTGGTCCCAATCCCATAGTTACTTTGGTAAGTAAATCCATGTCCGGAGATTCACCAAATTTACTCTGAATATCAGCCGCATACTGTGCGATTAATTCGTCTCTTTTACTGCTCATAATGGTAGTGTTCTTAAAGGTTTAAATTAATAATGGCCTAAGATAGGAAATCAAAATAAGTAAGCAAAATTTTATCATTTCTAAACCTTGGCGTTCTGATTTCGAGCAATTTTGGACGTTCAGATTTTTTGTAAAATTCTGATAATAAATCACTTAAATCCTTTTCGTTCTGAGCGAGTGCATAGTCCAGGTCAAAAAGTGAACATAGCTTTTTGAGTTCGATATTTTGAACCGTCTCAAAGAATTTTTCAAAATTTTCGGTAGCTTCTTTTCCGGGTAAAATTCTAAAAATACCTCCACCTCCGTTATTGATTACAATGATCCTAAAATCAGCTCTGATATGATCGTTCCAGAGGGCATTACTATCATACAAAAAACTGAGGTCTCCTGTGAGCAAAAGTGTTGGAGATTTACAATACATAGAGGCGCCTATGGCCGTTGATGTACTTCCGTCAATTCCGCTTGTTCCTCTGTTGCTAAAAACCTCTAAGGAGGGATCCATATCAAATAATTGAGCATACCTGACCGTAGAACTATTTGCCAACTGTACTTGATACCCTTTCGGTATCGACCTTAATATCGAGCTAAAGGCAAACATATCAGAAAATGGGATCTCTTTGAGGTAATTTTCCCGTTTTACCCGATAGCGTTTTCGAGTTTCATTCCAGTGATCGTAATAATTACTCTCAACTTTCGCAGTTCCTTTCAGAAAAGTCTTGAAAAACTCATTTGCTTCTATTTTGAAATGCTGACTCAGACAAAAAAAAGTGTCATAGGCCTTTTTTGGGCCAACATGCCAATGGTGGTCAGGGCTATACTCACGCAAAAATGCTTTTATCTTTTTGGAAACGATCATCCCGCCTATGGTCAACACAATTTGCGGTCGTAGGTCCCTAAAATGTTTATCTCTATCCTCTAGTTTTTCCAAAGGAGCGACAATACTATCTATACTAGGAAAGAAATTGGGATGATACAGGTTTGAAGTGGTCTCGGTCAAAACCAGAACAGAATTATCCGTCCCAAGGACCTCAAGAAATGCGTCGGCTATTGAATTTGGAGGATTTGTTCCTACCAAAACCATTTTACGGGTGGAATTGTTCCAGGTAGTAAGGAAGTCTGTGTAGTCCTCCACAATCGAGGTTCCGGACACAGTCTCCTTCCTTATATTTGGACTGACCGTCATAGAACTTATGGTTTCGTATAGGGGTTCTTCGAAAGGAACGTTGATATGCACCGGACCGCGCCCAACGATCGCCTTATTAAAAGCAGTATTGAGTTCTCTGTCATTATGCTCCTGTACTTCCTGGGGCTCGGATGGTTTCGAAGATATTGGAGATTTAAATGCAGTAGGGTCCAAAACCAGGTTGGCAGAATATGCAATATGCTTTGCAAAAACATTTTCTTGTCTTATGGTCTGACCATCTCCAATATCAATTTTGTATGGCGGCCTGTCTGCCGAGATAACAATTAGGGGTATATCACTATAAAAGGCCTCTGCGATTGCCGGGTAATAATTTAAGAGGGCGCTCCCAGAGGTGCATACCAAAGCCGCAGGCCTGGCCGACTGCTGAGATATTCCCAAGGCAAAAAAAGCGGCACATCGTTCATCAACAATACTGTAACATCTAAAGAACGGATTTTCTGTAAAACCTATGGTCAAGGGCGCATTCCTCGATCCCGGAGAAATAATGATGTCCTTAATCCCTTGAGCCTGGCAGTGAAAAACAATGGATTGTGCGGAGGGTATATTGGAATACTTCATAGGCCTGGCAAAAATACAACGGAAGCCGCTGCCAACCAATCATTCTGCAGAATTATATAAAGCTCGCGCAATGGTAGTGCTTTTATCTATAGTCTCTTGCCATTCCTGCTCAGGAAGGGAGTCTTCCGTAATTCCTCCTCCCACATATATGATCGCTTCTCCTTGCTGTATCTGTAAACACCTGAGGTTCACAAAAAGATGTGCTTCTCCATGATCTTCCAAATGCAGTTCCCCAAGAAAACCGGTATAGTATTCCCGGTCGTATTGCTCGTACTCTTGTATAAAGTTCAATGCCTCTTGTAAGGGAAGGCCACAAACTGCAGGGGTCGGATGAAGGGCGTCAATAATAGTTTTAAGGGAGGACCCACTAAAATCTCCCGTAATTAAGGTTTGTAGATGCCAAAGGTTACCCGCCTTTGCATTGCGGACTTCCGAGGTTTGTATACCATCGGCCTTTTCTGCTAGGGCATTGGCGATGTATTCTGTAACCATTGCCTGTTCTAGTTTTTCTTTTTGGCCCCAGTCCGGAAACCTCCCTTCCGTCACCCTTCTGGTGGCTGCCAAAGCCATCGTTTTGAACTTACCGTTTTTTGCAACAATGAGGGTCTCAGGCGTTGCTCCTGACCATAGCCCTATTTTTGGATGGTACCACAAATAGCAAAAGGCTGTAGGGTAAAACGAGAGCAATGATTGAAAAACTTCAAAGGGGGTCTTTGTAACTTTCTGTGAAATTTTTCTCGAAAGGACTACTTTTCTTAGCGGTCCATTTTTTATCGCGTGGATTCCTTTCGCTACCAGTTTATAGTGTCTTGTTTTATCTGCTTGTCGAGGATCCGGAAATACAGGTTGAGCTGATGTCTGCTCCGGGACGGAAAAATTGCAACTAGATACCTCATCAGGTTTTAACAAAATAGATTTCTTATGTATATCAAAAGGAGCAAAAACAAAACCGCTTTCCGAAAAAGTTTCTGTGTAATATATTCGATCGTCTTGCTGAAAGATCCCCTTTACCTCAGGCACACCTGGCTTTCTGTAAAGTACAAAAGGGAGGGAGTTGTTATAGTGTTTTTTTGTCTTTTGAAGTAGCTCCTTAAACATTTTATTCCCTGGGTAAGGCAATGGTAGTTAGTTTGCAAAGAGATACCAGTTGGTCGTTCTCGTCTGTAATCCTGATATCCCAAAGTTGTGTTGTTCTCCCTTTATGAAGGATCATAGCTTTGGCGTAAACATAGCCTTCCTTTACGCTTTTTACGTGGTTGGCCGAAATCTCGATGCCCCTAACAAAGAATTTTTGGCCGTCAAGGAATACATAAGAAGCAGCACTTCCAACACTTTCGGCAAGGGCTGCTGTGGCCCCTCCATGCAACACACCATCTGGCTGATGTACTTTAGGGGTAACGGGCATTCGGGCGGTTAAAAAATTCTCTCCTACATCAGTATACTCAATCTCCAGAGTTTCCATTAAGGTCCCTGGCCTTATCTCATTACAGACCTTTAGTATTTTTTCCTTGTATTCGTTCATCAAGTTTAATTTTCGGCAAAATTAAGCATAAAGCAATAACTTCTACCATTATCTTTGATTTATGAATGCTCTAGAAAAATACGTTTCATACACCTCAAAAAATAGCTATTCCTGCCTCAATAAACTCACTGATAAAACCAAGAATGTTTGGGTGGTCTTCCATGGAATTGGATACCTCAGTCGCTATTTTCTCAAGTATTTCAACGAACTAAATAAAGAACAAAACTTTATAATATCTCCTCAGGCACCTTCAAAATATTACCTTAACAGCGAATACAAACACGTCGGTGCCAGCTGGTTGACCAAAGAAGACAGGGATACTTCTATGGAAAACCTCCTTAACTATCTAGACGAAATCATGGTACAAGAATCTGTTCCTAAGAATTGTAGACTTATTATTCTGGGTTTTTCACAAGGAGTTTCAGTTGCTATGAGATGGGTAGCCAAGAGAAAGGTCCAATGCCATCTCCTGGTGCTTTATGCCGGTGGTATTCCGGATGAATTGAACAAAGCTGATTTTGCCCACCTGGAGGGCAGTTCATCGGTTAAAATATTGATAGGAGATGCAGATGAATATCTCAACGAGCAACGGTTGAAAACCGAAAGGCGAAAAATTGAAGCCATTTTTAATAATAAAGCAGAGCTAGTTATTTTTGAAGGAACACACGAAGTAAAAAAAGAACTCATAAATGGCCTGGTATGAGAATAGATCCCCAAGTTTTGGAAAATGAAAATGTAAAACTTTCCCTCCTAACCCTTGAAAACTATGAGCATTTACTTCCTATCGCGGCCGAAGACAAGCTTATTCAATATTCCCCTTCGGATATAGGTAGCCCGGAGGCTTTGAGGCAGTATGTAATAAAAGCGATTGAACTGATGAAGCAAAATAGCGCCCTTCCCTTTATCGTGTACGACAAAAGAGTTGGGCGATATGCGGGGAGTACACGCTATATGAATATAGATCATAAAAATAAAGTATTGGAAATAGGATCGACCTGGATTGGAAGATCATTTCAAGGCAGCGGGCTCAATACGCAAATGAAGCATTTGATGATAAACCACGCCTTTGGAGAAATGGGATTCGAGAAGGTGGAGTTTAGAATAGACGAACGCAATATTCGCTCCAGAAAAGCCGTAGAAAAACTTGGAGCTGTTTTAGAAGGCATCCTTAGATCCAATGTGTTTTTATTAGACGGCTTCAAAAGAAACACCTGTCTCTACGGGATTTTGAAGGAAGAATGGGGAGGTGGTGGTAGGCAGAAGGCAAAAATCAATTAGCAATAATCAGTTAACAATTAACAATAATCCTTTTATAGTTCTTTGCTGAAAGTAAAGAAGATAACTCGAAACTCTTTTAGTTTTGAGTTTGAACTTGATACTTGAACTTGAGCTCTAGAGTTAGTAGTCGGAAGGCAGTTTGTGGTTTTCATTCACTTTAGTTTCAGAAAAGAAAGTTTATTTTGGACTGGGGGATTTCTAACCCCTCCCCGTTCTAAGATAGCTTTTGAATCTGTAAATTCCTTGCAGTTAAAAAAATCTGTAGTTGACAACAAGTGGTCGATCAGCCGTAACCATTAACAATAACCGTTATTAAAATTAATTGCAAAAAGTTTATAGGTTCAACCTAAACTCTTTTAGTTTTGAGTTTGAACTTGATACTTGAACTTGAAGATGAAATTAAAACGTAAGCAGTAAGCAGTAAGCAGTAAGCAGTAAGCAGTAAGCAGTAAGCAGTAAGCAGTAAGCAGTAAGCAGTAAGCAAAAATCAATTATCAATGAACAATTAACTATTAACAATAGCTATTTTAGGGTTTTTTGATTTTGAGTTTGAACTTGATTCTTGAACTTGAACTTGAACTTGAAAGGTAATCAGTAATCAAAATTACATTTATTCACATTGAAACAACAGATTTCGCTTATGCCCCTTGTGGTCAGGAACTATGACGAGGCCATCTCCTTCTATACCGAAAGAGTCGGATTTAAACTATTAGAAGATACCAAACATACAGCGAACCAACGTTGGGTAAGAGTCGGACCTCAGGACGGAAGCTTCGCGCTTCTTCTGGCCAAGGCTGATGGAGAGAAAGAAGAAGCAGCAATTGGTAAGCAAAGCGGGAGGCGGGTGTTCTTATTACTACAGACAGATGAATTCTGGAGCAGTTCTAATGCCATGAAGGACAAGGGGGTAAGGTTTAAGGACAC
>JBFOMC010000108.1:0-4606 GCA_040830565.1 Flavobacteriaceae bacterium | reverse complement strand
GTAGAGATTTTTGCCTATTTTATTCCTTATGTAGATAACCTTTTAGATAGCCTGGCTATACCCCTTGCCGCAATTGCAGGAACCGCAGTGATGGTATCCACTGTTGCAAATTTGGATCCGGTGGTCACCTGGTCCCTGGCCATTATTGCAGGGGGTGGTACGGCCACTGCTATAAAAGGAGCCTCGGCCTCCGGGCGCCTGGCCTCAACGGCTACTACGGGAGGGTTAGGTAATCCGGCAGTATCTGCCGTGGAGACAGGAACAGCTACGGTGGTCTCTACCGCTTCTATCTTTGCTCCCATTGTAGCTGCAGTTCTAGTAATCATCATCTTGTCTGTCATTTTTGCGATTTATAGAAAGTTACGACCAAGAGCTAAGACCTAGTGTTTTAGATAGATTTGAATGTGCAATCTCGTCCTGAAAAAGAAAGTTTTTCTCCAAAAAACTTAAGGAAAATGAGCGGGTTATGCTCAGCTTTAGAAAAGTCTTTGTTCCTTTGTCACAATTTTCAGGTTTTGAGGTAATTTTCAAGACCAGGGATGCAATCTAATTTCTAACAAATTGAGTAGTTCTAAAATCATAGCGATGGTCCCCGCAAGATACGCGGCGTCCAGGTTTCCTGGTAAGCTTATGCAAGATTTGGCCGGGAAACCGGTTATAGTCAGAACCTACGAGGCTGCTCTTAATACCCAATTGTTTGACGAGGTTTATGTAGTCACAGATAGCGAAATTATCTATGATGCGATTACGAATGAAGGCGGTAATGCCATTATGAGCATAGAAGAGCACGAATGTGGCAGTGATAGAATTGCCGAGGCCGTCATGCATATGGATGTTGATATCATTGTAAACGTTCAGGGAGATGAACCTTTTACAGATAGAGAGAGTCTTGCTGCAGTTTTGTCGGTGTTTGAAAACGATAATGAGAAGGAAATAGACCTGGCGTCCCTCATGACCCGTATCACGGATCAGGATGAAATTAACAACCCAAATACGGTAAAGGTTATCGTGGACAACAGAAATTTTGCGCTCTATTTTTCGCGTTCACCGATTCCCTTTAGCAGATCAGCAGGCAGTGAGACTCCATATTACAAGCATAAAGGTATTTATGCTTTCAGGAAAAGGGCTTTAATGGATTTTAGAAGATTACCTATGTTGACATTAGAGGCTGCTGAAAAAATTGAAGCAATTAGGTACCTGGAATACGGAAAAAAGATCAAAATGGTCGAAACCCAGGTTAGTGGTATAGAAATTGATACTCCAGAAGATCTGGAACGGGCTAAAGAAGCATGGACATAGACTACAGCGGTATAAAAGTAATTGGTTTTGATGCCGATGACACCCTTTGGGTAAATGAGACCTATTTCCGGGAGGCTGAGGAAAAGTTCGCATCACTTTTGGATAGCTATGAAACAAAGAATAAAATAGATCAGGAGTTGTTTAAAATGGAAATGCAAAATCTTAGACTTTACGGTTACGGAATTAAAGGTTTTGTCCTGTCTATGATAGAAACGGCCCTCGATTTATCAAATAATAGTATTCCACAAACAACCATTACGCAAATATTGAATCTTGGTAAGGAAATGATTGCGCACCCCGTGGAAATATTAAACGGCGTGGAGGAGGTCCTAAGTCAACTCTCTGACCGCTATAGATTAATAGTACTGACAAAAGGAGACCTTTTAGATCAGGAACGAAAATTGGATCGTTCTGGCTTATCAGAGTATTTTCACCATGTGGAGGTGCTCAGTGATAAAAAAGAGGATAATTACCGTAATTTACTGGACCACCTCGAGGTAGCGGTGAAGGAATTCTTGATGATCGGGAATTCTCTTAAATCAGACATATTACCCATCGTAAATATTGGCGCTAAAGCCATTCATGTTCCCTTTCATACTACCTGGGCTCATGAAGAGGTGTCCCCTGACGAGTTTACCAACAACCACCTAACTGTTAATAATATAAAAGAGATACTAAAGTATCTTAATTAATGCTATGGAAATTAAGAAACATGTTGGTTTAAAAAATACCGCTCCCAAAGCCGAATTGAAATACAGGAACTTCCCCATGGTTCCACGCGTTGTATTTGGTCCTGGTAGTTTTGATCAATTGGGTGATATACTGATGCCGCAGCGCAAAAATTCTGACGCACCAATGCTTTTTTTGGTAGATGATGTTTTTGAGGGAGGCGAACTTCCTGCCAGGGTCCCTTTAATCTTCAACGACCAAATCATATTCGTTTCTGCAGCAGAAGAACCAAAGACAGAGCAAGTGGATGCTTTGGTGGCCCAGATACTAAAGGAATATTCCGAACTGCCTTCCGGAGTGATAGGAATCGGAGGAGGAACCTTACTGGACCTGGCCAAAGCGGTTGCTTTAATGCTCACTAATAAGGGAAGTGCCGCAGACTATCAGGGTTGGGATCTGATACAGAAACCCTCAGTTTATCACGTAGGTATTCCTACCATTAGCGGTACAGGTGCCGAAGTATCCAGAACCACCGTATTGTCTGGTCCGAAAATGAAACTCGGTATTAATTCTGACTTTACCACTTTTGATCAGGTCATTTTAGACCCTGATCTTGTGGTCGGCGTTCCAAAGGAACAATGGTTCTACACCGGGATGGATTGTTATATTCATTGTATAGAATCTTTAAATGGCACCTATTTGAATGCCTTCAGTCAAAGCTATGGCGAGAAAGCCCTGGAGCTTTGCAAGGAAGTCTTTCTACAGGACCCCCCGGCTTTGGAATCCAGGGATAAACTAATGATGGCCTCCTGGCACGGAGGTATGAGCATTGCATACTCACAGGTAGGTGTGGCTCATGCAATGAGCTATGGATTATCTTATGTGCTTGGGGTGAAGCACGGCATCGGAAATTGCCTGGTATTCCAGCATTTGGAGGAGTTTTATCCGGAAGGGGTGGCGCTGTTCCATGAAATGAGGAAAAAACACGGAATTGAACTTCCTGAAGGAGTCTGCAAGCAGCTATCCGAGGAAGAGTTAGATACCATGGTAACCGTTTCACTGGGAATGGGACCCCTATGGGAGAACGCACTCGGCAAGGACTGGCAGAATCGTATTAGTGCCGCAAAACTAAAGTCGATTTACCAAAAAATTTAAAATTAAATAGCGGACAGACTGCCCTTTTGCCATATACCTTCTTAAGATACAGGCGGCAAAACAAACCTCTATGACACATGCACACCCTGTCTAAATTTATCTACTTTAAGGTTCTGGGTTGGAAATTAATTGGTGACTTTCCTGATGTAAAGAAGTGTGTGATCATCGTGGTGCCTCATACCCATTGGATGGATTTTTTCTTAGGGCTTTTAGTGAGGAGCATTGTAAACAGGAAGGTCAATTTTATTGCCAAAAAAAGCCTTTTTAAACCTCCTTTAGGGTGGTACCTAAAATGGTTAGGCGGGGCTCCAATAGATAGAAGTAAGAGTAGTGATACGGTAGCTGCCGTAGCCGACATATTTGATACCCGAGAAGAGTTCAGATTGGCCCTTGCTCCAGAGGGCACACGGAAGAAGGTGGCCAGTTGGAAAACTGGCTTTTACTATATTGCCAAGGCGGCTAAAGTACCCATTGTAATGGTGGCTTTCGATTTTGGAAGGAAACAGGTGAAGATCTCAGAGGCCCTTGACCCTTCGGAGGACAGGCAGGCAGATTTTGAACAGTATCACAATTTCTTCAAAGGAGTAAAAGGGAAAGTTCCGGAATACAGTTTCTAGGTTTTCTTAAGCACTTTTTTTGGCGGTGCCTTCTCCTTCTTTTTACTATTTCCGGGAAAAACAAGGTGTGTGCTGGAATATGTGGTCCCAAAAGTCGCTGCAGCGGCCCAAACCTGGTTTATAGCATCGAGGAGCTGATGTTCATACAGTTCTGCCAGAGGATGCGTAAAGACAGACCAAATGATCTCATCGCTTAAGGCGTATTTTACATCCAGGGCCGAGTGGTAGTTAGCTACCAAGGCATTTAATAGCTGTTCTTCCTCTAAATTTTTACGCTCAATGATGGGAGATATTATTCTCATCCTATTTGCATTTTCATCATAGATGCAAACAAGCATTTTTTCCTTATAGAGGAATTGAATGCTGTTTCCATTGTGCTGAAGGGTATCTGAAACCTGTGTGATAAGCTCCTTGAGTTTCTCAGGGTTCATTTCCTGGGCGCTTACGGAGGAAGCATATAGTAAAAAGCTAAGACAAATGGCAGTTATGATCCTGGGCATAATAAGACTTTTATCTTAAGTCGCGCTTAAGTGTATTTGTTTACTTCAAGGAGTTGAGAAGATCTAAAATACTTTATTCTTTCATCGTATGATATACATTCTGTACATCATCGTCTTCCTCTATTTTTTCCAGTAACTTCTCTACGTCTTCTACTTTTTCAGGGGGAAGCTCTTTGGTAACCTGAGGAATACGCTCAAAGCCAGACTCTAATATTTCTATTTCTCTTGATTCCAATTCTTTTTGAATGGCTCCAAAACTTTCAAAAGGAGCATAGATCAGAATACCATCGTCGTCCACAAAAACTTCCTCGGCCCCATAATCGATCATATCTAACTCCAGCTCCTCAGGATCAATTCCCTCGGCAT
>JBFOMC010000107.1:0-19054 GCA_040830565.1 Flavobacteriaceae bacterium | reverse complement strand
GAGGTTACTTTTATTGAGTTCTTTACGCGTAACCACTTTCTCAAAAAGAGCGTCAGGATAGGTGACTATAACCGCGGGTTTTTTTCTTGAATTGATTCTGTTTAAGACCTCTGCTCTCAATAGGACATTGGCATTATCTGTCTCCTCAATTTGATAAGGACGCCGGTAGCTTCCAGGATAAAAGAGCACCTCCTTCTGGCCAATTAATTGTTCAAGGTCATTGAGGTGATATGCCGCCTCTTCCTTATCGTTCATAATTAGAAGAAAAGGTTTGTCTGTTTCTTCAAAAGCCGAAGCAACACTAAATGAGATAGCAGAACCTACTAATCCTTTCAGGATGACGTTTTTTTCGGATGAGGCAATAGAAGACTGCAGATTTCGCTGCTGCGAAGCCTGTGAGAACAGTTGCTTTATGGAGGATTTGGTCAACCGTTAAAATTTGTGCAAATATAAGATGTTCCTGCAATCAATACCAGCCTGGTTTTTCAAAATTAACGAGGGTTAACTAGGTTTTGATGCGCTCTAAGAGTTTAAAGAATGGATTTGTTTTAAAGTTCTTGGCACCGTGGATTAGTATGGTCACAAGAAGTATAAAGGCCGCACCTAATGCCACATTGGATATGAGTGGGTGTGTTCCTTCCTGTCTGACATAGATGGCCACAAACGCCCAAATCCCCACCGCGGCAAACTCTCTCATATTGCGCTTCCAAATCATCAGGAGATTTACCAGAGTGGCTATAACGATCATAATAACGGTCCAGTGGGCCTCGCTAATAGGTCCGCCAGTCCAACCGATCTTACTTAAATAGGCTGCAATATTGGCGATGGTAGCAACAGCAATCCATCCGCTGTACAAACATATAGGCCACCATACAAAGGCAATAATTTCTATGGGGGCATCCCAACGCTCCATGTTGGTTCTAAGGATAATCTGTATTAAGGAAAATAAAATTCCTAGCATCACCAATACCGAAAGCCAGGTGAGATCATAGACAAAAACGAGAACCCAGGTCGCATTCAGCACATTAGCAATTAAGAACCAATATCCTGTTTGTTCTATGAAATCACTGTTCTTATTGCTGAAAAATGCCCTTCGTATTTGAAAGAGAGCATAAGCCAATAAGGCCAGGAATATTGGTCCCCAGATGGCAAAGGCATAGGCGGCAGGGGTAAAGAGATTGTCGTATCTCCGACTTATTTCTCCAATGTCTGTACCATTGATATCAACCGCCTGAGAGACATAGTTTACGGCTATTGCTAGGATTACTGAAAATAGATTGAGAAAGGCTAGTTTTTTGGTCATTTATAAGATTTATACGGGCACTTTAAGCACTCCATTATCGATAAGAGCGTAGACCTCGTCAGACTTCCTTGGTTGCAGTACGTGGCTTCCAGTAAACGTACCAAAGGCGGGTAAGACAAGTTGCTTTTCGTTTCTGTAGAAGCACGGAATGCGGACAGATTGTCGTCCTCTTCCCCTGAGTTTGATAGCCGGGTGTACGTGTCCGGAGAAATTAAAATAACCCTCCCTTTGTTCTGGATGATGTGTGAGCAAAAATCCTTCCAAGAGAATCTCGGCCACTACTCTTACTCCAATTCCCTCATACTTTAGAGGAGAGATAATATCGTGATTACCTTCTACCAGAATTATTTTCTCGCCCCTAGATTTTACCCAGGATTCAAAATAGTGCCATTCCTGGTTCAAGGAAGAATGAAAAAGGTCACCCAGAAAGCAAATCAACTTAGGTTCAAAATGGTCTGCACAACTATTTAGGAGCTCAAAGTTTTTGAGAATCGCACTTCTGGGAACGGCTGCTCCAAATTTTCTGAAATGAGAGATCTTCCCAAGATGTACATCGCTCACTAACAAAGCGGACTGCTCCTGCCAGAATATTGCCCCGGTGGGGTGCAAAACAAAATGCTGATTGTTAATTTGTATTTCTTGGGTCATTGCGAGTAAAATTAAATAAAGTAGAGCAGGTTAGACAATTTTGTTTAACCACCTCTTTCTCCGCCAAATGGCGGATTCATTCTCCTCCTTTATGCATTCCTCTTGCTCCACTCGTGGATTACCAGTTGTCGGATGCAGAAGGAGGAGAGCTTAAAGTGTCTATGATATAAAATTACTTCTAATTTCGTCAAGTACTGAGCTAAGGTTTTCGAAAACCATTTTGTTTTCGAATCTCAAAACTTTGAAACCCAATTTTCGCAGGTGGGAGTCTCGAAGGAGATCTCGGTCTTCTGTTACTATATTATTATGAACCTCTCCATCCAATTTATTTGTTCCCCTCCTTTTCAAATGAGGGGTGGCTCGCCATCAGCGAGGAGGGGTGGTTATTTCCTCAGCAGTTTAGCGGTCATCCTTTTAATGCGGTCTGCCAGCTTTTCATTAGTGAGCTTTTCTCTAAGTCGGTCCGTAATAATTGGAAATGAAAAAGGAGTAGGCTCGGTACATGCCTTCCAAACTATTTGCTGCTCGGCTATTCTTTCGAGGGCAAGTCGTAATCTACCTTCTTCTAATTGATGCTCAAAAGTTTCCCTATAAGCTTGTTGAAACAAAATGTTATCGGGTTCGTAATCTTTGAATACATCAAAAAGCAAAGAAGAGTTTCCCTGGAGATGCTTCATTTTAATCCCTTTTTTGGGATAACCGGTAAAAACGAGACCGCTAATGACCGCAATATCCCGAAACTTTCTTCTGGCCATCTCTGTAGAATTTAGACTTTTCTGCAGATCGTCAAGAAGGTACTCTGTGGTGAACAAATTATTGTCCAGCACTTGTTGAATGTCAATCTGCCGGTCTGATAGCAGTTCAAAACCGTAGTCGTTAAAAGCCAAAGAAAAGGTAATGGGCGCCAGTAGACTTATACGATACCCTAGAAGACTTCCCATGGCTTCATGGACAAACCTACCTTCAAACGGATAGAAAATATGATGAAAACCATCTCTGGACTCAAAAGTTTCAATGAGGAATTGTCTGTGATTGGGGACGATACTTTCAATACGCTGTCTGTCGAACAAAGAGGTGAGCGATATAATTTCTTCAGACTGTTCTCTGGTGTTCATGCCTGCCGTATACAATTCTTCTCTCAATAGTTTTGACATTTCTGAAGAAAGTGTCAAGCGGCCTCCCATCCAACTGGGAACTTTTCGGGTTTTCTTTGAAGAATTCCGCACCTGGGCCTGCATCCCTTTTACTCTAATGAATTCGAGGTTTCTACCGGCAAAAGTAAAAACATCCCCAGGAGAGAGTTTGGAAATAAAGGATTCTTCTATGGTGCCAATATAACCTCCTTTTTGATAGCGAACCGTGATATTGGCATCACCAACAATGGTCCCGATCTGAAAACGATGCCTCATGGCTATGCCCTTATTGGTCACCTGAAATTTTCCATCTTCACTTACTTCTACTTTTTTATATTCATCATAGGCCTGAAGGCTCTGGCTACCTAAGACCAGGAAATTCAGCAACCACTGCCATTGCGCCTTGGTCAGAGCCTGAAAGCAAAAAGTACTTTGTACTTCCTGGTAAATCTCATCAGCATAAAAGCCGTCTGAGACCGCAAGAGTAGTAAGGTATTGGACTAAGACGTCAAAACTATTTAGATAGGGAATCCTGTCCTCAACGGCGTTCTGTTTCACTGCTTGTTGCAGGGCAGAGGCCTCTACCAATTCTATGGCATGGGTAGGAAGAAAATAGATGATACTCTCTTTCCCGGGTCTGTGACCACTGCGGCCGGCCCGCTGCAAAAATCTGGCTACCCCTTTTGGGCCGCCAATTTGAACCACTGTTTCCACCGGGGCAAAGTCTACTCCCAGATCTAAACTTGAGGTGCAGACTACAGCTTTAAGACTCTCATTTCGGATGGCTTGCTCTACCCAAACCCTGGTTTCTTTATTAATACTTCCATGATGCATGGCAATTTCACCTGCAAATTCGGGATGGGCTTCCAGGATCTTCTGGAACCATATTTCGCACTGACTTCTGGTATTGGTAAATAAGAGGGTCGTTTTACTGTTATTGATTATTGGGATAACCTCTTCTAACAGCCTTAAGCCAAGATGCCCTCTCCATGGAAAGGTCTCCATCTCCTCCGGAATAATACTTTGTACGGTAATCTTTTTATCCAGCTTGGCTTTGATCATTACCGAGTTCTCAAGCGCTGCGGATTGTGGTCCGAGCAGAACTTCCCTTGCTTGTTCCAAATTTCCTATGGTGGCAGAGATGCCCCATATTCTTAATTCTTTGGCAATAGTCTTTAGCCTGGACAGGCCAAGCTCTGTTTGTACGCCTCTTTTTGTACCCAAAAGCTCGTGCCATTCGTCGACAACAATAGCAGTACAGTTCTTAAAGATTTTATCATAACCTTTACTGCTAAGTAGTAATTGCAGGCTTTCAGGAGTGGTTATAAGCAGATCTGGCATTTGTATTTTTTGCTTTGCCCTTTCTGAGGTGGAGGTGTCTCCAGTTCTGATACCTACGGTTAATCGGGTTTCAAGGTCCTGAGTAACTCGTTCGGCCGACTGTTTTATTTCCAGGGAGAGTGCTCTTAGCGGGGTAATCCAAATGGCTTTAAGTCCTTTTTTATGTTTGCTTTTATACTGAGGATTATTTCTGATGTAGTTAAGTACTATTGGAAACCACAAGGCGTAGGTCTTGCCACTACCGGTGGGAGCATTTAGTAAGCCGTGCTTACCTTCTAAGAAAGCAGCCCATGTTTTTTTCTGAAAGGGGAAAGGCTGCCAACCTTGATCACGGAACCAGTTTTCAGCAATGCTATATAGGGGATCTCTCTTCATTTTAGGGGATCATTTGCTTTAGATCTTCCAGCGAATTAGCGTCTTCTATCTTTTTGTCTTGTCGCCATCTCAGGATTATGCAAACACGTATGGCAACACCACTCTTTTGTCTTTTAGAAAGGGCAATTCCTTCAAAGGCAATTTCAAAAACATGATAAGGCGTTACACTTCTTACGGGTCCGAAGCGTTCAAGGGTATTCTTTTTTATCCAACTGTCTACTTTTCTAAATTCTACATCGGTAAGTCCGGAATATGCTTTGGCAAAGGTGACCAACTCTCTATCTCCGTTTTCGGTTTCGGCCCATAATGCAAAGGTATAGTCTGTGAATAGGTTGCTTCTTCTACCATGTCCACGCATGGCATAGGTAAGTACTGCGTCTATGGTTAAAGGGGCAACCTTCCATTTCCACCAATCTCCTTTTTTGCGTCCAACCAGGTACGGAGAGTCATTTCTTTTGAGCATCAGGCCCTCGCTGCGCACTTCTCTGGATCGCTCTCGCTCTTTAGCCACTTCAGACCATGTTTTAAAATGCATTCTTTCTGAAAGTTGAAGTTCCGGAACCGAGGTCTTTAGCTCAGCATATAAACTTTCTAACAATCTCCTCCTTTCAATAAATGGCTGGTTTCTGAGATCTTCTCCTTGCCACTCCAGAAGGTCATAAGCCTTCAAAATTACCGGTACATTATTTAGTAGAGTTTTTGACACGGACTTTCTTCCAATCCGTTTTTGAAGATCGTTAAAACTACCAATTATGCCATTAGGATAAGGCAGGATCTCCCCGTCAAGGACTGTGCCGTTAGGTATTACACCAACAAAAGTTTTGAATTCAGGGTACTTGTCCGTAACCAATTCTTCTCCGCGACTCCAAACGAATATTTCTTCATTCCTGAGAATTACCTGAGCACGAATTCCGTCCCATTTGTGTTCTGCAGACCAACTTGACACATCTCCAAGGGCTTCTGTTTCTCCTTCGAGTGCATAGGCCAGATAAAAAGGATAGGGTTTGGAAAGGTAATCGTTTTCATTTTCCTGCAGTACAAGCTCCTCAAAACTGATGGTATTGGGATCCCAGTTGCCCATAAGCCGGTAGGCGAGAATGTCTTCATCTATTTCGGTAGATTTTGACAAGGCTCGGGTCATGAGTTTCTGACTCACCCCTATTCTGAAGGCGCCGGTTATGAGTTTCGTAAATACAAAACGGCCATAATAGTCAAGAGTCCCCCAATTTTCAAAAAGATACGCCTTTTTGGCTTCCTCGGATTTTGCCTTTAAAGCAATCATTTCTCTCAGGAAAATGGTAAGTGTTTTCTCCGAACTTTTTTTAGAGGAAGGAACTATTAAGGCGATCGTCTCTGCCAAATCCCCAACGATGTGATAACTTTCTTCGAACAACCAAAGTGGAATGGACGACAGCTCTGAAGCCCAAGACCTTAGTAAGGTGGTATTTACGGGTCTGGGCGGGCGACGATGGGAAAGAATGGCTATGGTCCAGACTTTATCCGAGTCCTCTGCCGTATTGAAATATTCTGTGAGGGCACTTACCTTGATATTGGTTTTATTGGTGCTGTCCAGGATCTTTATGAGTTGCGCAAATTTTTTCATAAACTCAACGATGATTCCTGCTTGGGTTCAATTTCTCCAAGTTCTCCTTCGTACTGGGTGTTTTCTGTTCGGGCATCGTATCCTAGTTCTTTCAAATACCGGGAAAATATTTCCGTATAGCCGTGGGTGCAAATCACTCTTTCGGCCCCTGTTGTCCAGATACTTTTAAGAAGTCCTTGCCAATCGCAATGATCACTTAAGACAAAACCTTTATCTATAGCCCTTCTTCTTCTGGCCCCCCTAAAGGTCATCCACCCACTAGCAGAAGCAGTTACATAGGGTACCATTTTTCTAATCCAATTGCTTCCGTGAGCACTTGGAGGGGCCAGGACAAGATTTCCCTGAAGTGCTTCTTTTTTGGTTTCCGGGCTAATGCGAATGGTTGCAGGAAATTTCACAAGAGACCTCAATACCTCTGTCATATTTTCCACAGCTCCGTGAGTGTAGATATTGCCTATTGAAGGATCCAAATGCTTTAGAAGACGTTGCGCCTTCCCTAGGGTGTATCCGAAAAGCACTGAAGTTTTACCTTCCTCTTTGTTTTTTGCCCACCAACTATTTATTTCATTAAATACTTCCTGCTGCGGTGTCCATTTAAAAGCCGGTAATCCGAAAGTACATTCCGTTATGAAGGTGTTACACTTTACAGGTTCGTAGGGCACAGCTACGCCATCGTCCTCATCTTTATAGTCCCCGCTGAACACCCAAACTTCGCCCTTGTGTTCTACCCTAATCTGGGAGGATCCGATGATGTGACCGGCCGGATGCAGACTAAATTTGACCCCGTTTACCACGAAAGTTTCACCCCAGGCTTTCCCACTCACCTGAATAGTTCCTAACCGATGTGAAATAATGGGAATGTTGCGGTGATGAGTGATGTATTTTTTGTGACCCCACCGACTATGATCAGAATGGCCATGAGATATTATGGCCTTTTCAACGGGCTTCCATGGATCCAGGTATACCCCTGCTGGAGCGCAATAAATTCCTTTGTCTGTAAATTCCAATAGGGGAGTCCTCATAGCCACGGGAAGTTACAAAATATGAACAAGAATAAAGTTCTTGCTATACGCGAAAAATGAGCTATAAAGATTTATATTTGCACACTTAAAATTACTTTTATGTCCGTTCAAGATTTATACAGCTCCAACTCGGCAAACAACAATTTGGCCCACTTTGCAAGCATAGCAAGTTTGGCTGCCGTAGATGGGCATATTGATGATGTTGAGATGAAATTACTAGAGCGATTTGCGCAAAGATTGCAGATCTCTGATGCTGATTTCAAAGAAGTGATGAAGAAAGAAAACAAGTATCCTATTCCTCATCAGGTGAGTTTTGAAAAACGTTTGGAGCGCTTCTTTGATCTGGTTCGCATGGTTTTTACGGATGGAGCCATTGACAATGATGAGAAAGTGCTTTTGACCAGATATGCTATCGGTCTTGGATTTACAACAGAAAAAGCAGATGAGATCATTAAAAGATCTACAGCTATCTTTACAGGGAATATAGATTTTGAGGATTATTTGTATCTGATACAGCGGTAACTAGAACCAGAATACCCCTTTTAGCAATGGCCTAAACGTATTTGGCCATAAACTCTTCTGCCTTTTCTACCATTTTAACGCTTCCGCAAAAGAAAGGAACTCTTTGGTGCAATTCTGTAGGTTGAATTTCCATAATTCTGCCAAAACCATCACTGGCTTTTCCCCCTGCCTGCTCAGCTAAAAAGGCCATAGGATTACATTCGTATAACAGCCGCAATTTACCATTAGAGGCCATGCTACTTTTAGGATACAAATAAATACCGCCTTTTATCATATTCCTATGGAAGTCTGATACCAGAGATCCGATATACCTGGAGGTATACGGGCGATCCGCTTCCTCTTTTTGGCAGTATTTGATATAATCCTTTACCCCTTGGGGGAAATGAATGTAGTTGCCTTCATTTACAGAATAGATTTTCCCTGTTTCCGGAAACCTCATGTTTGGGTGAGACAGATAGAAAGTACCGATGGCGGGGTTAAGTGTAAAACCATTTACCCCATGGCCGGTGGTGTATACCAACATGGTGGAAGTACCGTAAATGATATAGCCAGCTGCTACCTGATTAATACCGGGCTGTAAAAAATCTTTGAGAGTAACAGGGGTTCCAACAGGAGTGAGTCTGCGATAAATAGAAAAAATAGTTCCCACAGAGACGTTCACATCAATATTAGAAGACCCATCCAGAGGATCAATCAGAACGACATATTTATTTTGATGCTGCTCATCGTTGCTGTTAATGCTGATAAAATCATCCTCCTCCTCAGAGGCAATTCCGCAAACGATTTCCCTGTTTTTGAGGGTTTGAATGAACTTTTCATTGGCGAGAACATCAAGTTTCTGCTGATCTTCCCCTTGTACATTAGTATCTCCAACAGCTCCAAGGATATCTACGAGACCCGCTTTGTTTACCTCATGGTTTACAACTTTAGCGGCAAGTCTGATGGCGTTGATTAGTTTAGAGAGTTCTCCCGAAGAATATTGAAACTCTGCCTGATTTTCTATAATAAACTCACCCAGAGTCGTATTTTTTTTACCCATGCGGTACGCTTAGATTTATTTAGGCACAAATATCGTTTATTTTGTGATACTACAACGATTTCGCTAAGCCATAGTTTTTTAAATTTATAACTTTGTGTTTTATTTGTAACAGATATGAATTATTCGATTAGAACGGCAGAAGCGGAGGATATGCCTCAAGTATTGGGATTGATCAAGGAATTGGCTGTCTTTGAGAAAGATCCCGAGGCTGTTGAGATCAGCGCTGAGGACCTAGTGCGCGATGGTTTTGGCCAAGACAGGCGCTTTCATTGTTTTGTAGCGGAGGTCAACGGGGCTATTGTCGGAATGGCTTTGATCTATGATAGGTATTCTACCTGGAAGGGCCGTGTGCTTCATTTGGAAGATCTCATCATCTCCGAACATATGCGGGGTAGCGGTTTAGGGACAGCACTTTTAAATGAAGTTGTAAAATATGGGAAGGATTTGGGCGTTAAGCGAATTAGCTGGGAGGTCCTGGATTGGAATGAACCTGCAATACTTTTTTATGAAAACAAGGGTGCGAATGTAATGCGCGATTGGGATGTGGTGCAATTAAATGAAAAGGCAATAGAAAATTATTTGAACGAAATATGAGAGTTTTCAAATTTGGGGGTGCCTCTGTAAAGGATGCCGATGGGGTAAAGAACTTGGCCTCAGTATTAAAGGCTACGGGGCATGAAGATACTTTCCTGGTGGTATCAGCTATGGGCAAAACTACCAATGCCATGGAGAAGGTGGTAGACAGTTATTTTGAGGATAAGGCCAAAGTGACTGATGCCATTAATGAGGTTAAGGTATATCATAAGGAGATTTTAGAAACACTTTTTCCAAACCACCAACATCCCATTTATCAAAGAATATCCTCTTTGTTCGAGGAAGTACAAGGTTTTTTAGCCTGGAACAAGTCGCCAAAGTACAATTTTGTCTATGATCAGGTGGTGGGCTATGGAGAACTGGTGTCTACAAGTATTGTAAGTGCTTATCTCAATGAGATTGGAGTACAGAACACCTGGTTAGACGTACGCAACTTTATTAAGACTGATGCCAATTACCGCGATGTAAAAGTAAATTGGGAAAAAACACAAGATCGGATATCTGAGGGGGTAGAAAAGGGTAAATTATATATCACCCAAGGCTTTTTGGGAAGCGATGATAACAATTTTACCACCACTTTAGGTAGGGAAGGATCAGATTATACAGCGGCCATCCTGGCCTATTGCCTAAATGCAAATACAGTGACTATTTGGAAAGATGTTCCGGGAGTGTTGAATGCAGATCCCAGATATTTTGAAGAAACAGAGTTGTTAAATAAGATATCCTATAGAGAAGCCATTGAGTTAGCTTTTTACGGAGCTTCAGTAATTCATCCAAAAACGCTTCAACCTCTTCAACGTAAGGAGATACCTTTGCATGTTAAGTCGTTTTTACATCCTGAGAATCCAGGTACTGTTGTGGGAAAAAGTATCGGAATAGATCCAAATATCCCGTGTTTCATTGTTAAAAAAGATCAGGTGCTTATGAAACTATCTTCGCTCGACTTCTCTTTCATTGTTGAGGATAGTATAAGTGATCTTTTTAAGTTGTTGCATGACCATAAGATGAAGGTAGACCTTATTCAGAACTCGGCGATTAGTTTTTCGGTTTGTGTAGATAATAAATTTGGAAACTTGGAACCGCTCCTGAATCATCTAAAGGGAAAGTTCAAAGTGGTGCATCATGAAGGAGTATCTCTCTACACCATCAGGCACTTTAACTCGGCGGCTATCAATTCCTTACAAAATGGCAGGGAGGTGCTACTAGAGCAGCGCGGAAAAGAAACGGTACAATTAGTGGTAAAATAACCACAAATTATACATATTCTTATTGTTAAAATAGGGGTCTCCAATAGTGATTTTCCTATATTTACCCTCGCAACACTCTAACAAGCTATGGGTTTAGTAACTGCAAAGGAAGTAGCCGAGGCAATTAACCTACAGCGTTACGGCTTTTTGGGAACATTTATGGGGTGGTTTTTAATGAAGATCACCAAAATCTCATCCATCAACAGATTTTATGACAAGCATAAACATCTGGAAGGTGTCGATTTTCTGGATGCCATTTTGGAGTACTACGAGATCGACTTTGAAATTCCGCAAGAAGATTTTAAGAGACTACCAAAAGACGGATCTTACATCACTATTAGCAATCATCCTCTTGGTGGAATTGACGGTGTTCTACTTTTAAAACTGATGCTACAGCATCGTCCTGATTTTAAAATAATAGCCAATTTTCTGCTTCATAGAGTGGTACCCCTGGCTCCATTTATTATGCCAGTTAACCCTTTCGAGGACCGTAAAGATGCAAAAAGCAGTATTGCGGGCTTTAAAAGTGCTATAGAACATATCAATAATGGTCACCCGCTTGGGATTTTCCCTGCTGGTGAAGTTTCTACCTATAAAGATGGGAAACTAATAGTAGACAGACCCTGGGAAGATGCTGCACTTAAACTTATCCGCAAGGCTAATGTACCTGTGGTTCCCATTTATTTTCATGCCAGAAATAGTAAACTCTTTTATCGCTTATCTAAGATCAATGATATTTTCAGAACAGCAAAGTTGCCATCAGAGGTCACCACTCAAAGGAACAGATCAATAAAGGTGAGAATAGGTCAGCCTATTTCCGTTGCGAATCAAAAAGAGCAAACTACTTTAGAAGAGTTTACGGAACTTCTGAGGATGAAAACCTATATGTTGGCTCATGCCTATGAAAAGGAGCGCCTCATAGATCAGATCCCTTCTACCTTAAAAATACCCAAACCTCCTAAAAAGATTGCATCGGCAGTTCGGACCGAAGTTATCGAAGGCGAGATTGAGAAACTAAGGGAGAAAGACTGCAGGCTTTTGCAAAGCAAGAATTATGAGGTTTTTCTGGCGCAGAAAAAGGATATGCCTTTTATCTTAAATGAAATAGGTAGGCAAAGAGAAGTCACTTTTAGGGCTATTGGTGAAGGGACCAATAATGCTATAGACCTCGATAGGTTTGATGAATACTACCATCATCTGTTTCTTTGGGACGATGCCGAAAAATCTATCGTCGGGGCATACCGCATGGGAATGGGTTCTGATATTTTTGAAAGTTATGGTATAGACGGATTTTACCTCCAAGATCTTTTTGGATTTGAACAGGAGTTATACCCTATGATGCGCCAGTCCATTGAGATGGGGAGGGCTTATATCGTAAAGGAGTATCAACAAAAGCCAATGCCCTTATTTCTCTTATGGAAAGGTATAGTGCATACCACCCTGAGGCATCCGGAACATAAATACCTTATTGGGGGGGTGAGTATCAGCAACCAGTTTTCCAATTTCTCCAAATCCTTGATGATTGAGTTTATGAAATCTAATTATTGGGATCCCTATGTAGCTCAGTACATCAGACCGAAAAAGGAGTTCAAGGTAAAACTAAAAGATGCGGATAAAGAATTTGTGTTTGATGAAACCGAGGCCGACCTGAACAAGTTTGACAAACTCATAGAGGAGGTAGAGCCTGGGAGTCTTCGTCTGCCTGTCTTGATCAAAAAATATATAAAACAGAATGCTAAGGTTGTAGCCTTCAATGTAGACCCCCTATTCAATAATTCGGTTGATGGCCTGATGTACATAAAAATCGCCGATCTTCCGGAGAGTACCGTAAAGCCCGTTATGGAAGAGTTTCAGGCAGAATTAGAACGGAAACTCACCGAAAGTAATGGAACTTCCTAAGCTACTTCCGTTTCAACAAATTGTTCACAAAACTCACGAATTTCGTTTCTAGCCTTGAGAAAAGCACCGTGCTTCTCTTCCTCTGTTCCTTCAACCTTAGAAGGATCGAAGAAGTTGTGATGAATACGCCTTGCGACTTTGGAAGGAATATAGGGGCAGTTTTCCTTAGCATGATCACAAACGGTGATGATATAGTCCCAGGCAATTCCACCGTATTCGTCCACATGGTTAGAAGTATGTCCTGAGATGTCGATATTATCTTCCTGCATTATAGCCACTGCTCCAGGATTTAGGCCATGGGTTTCTATGCCTGCACTGTATATCTGTGCCCTGTCTTTACATAAGGTTTTTAGATAACCGTGAGCCATTTGACTTCTACAGGAGTTTCCAGTGCAGAGCACTAAAATGTTTTTCATGTTATTTACTTAATAATGTTATTTAAGGAGTTAGGGGTTAGGAATTAGGGCTAGGAGTCAGGATAAATAAGTTCTTTTCAACAGAACTGCATATTAGTCTATCCCAACTATACTGCTTCTTTTCTCGAAAATGACATTATCCTTCCAGATTCCATCTAATTTTCCTACCCTTTCTCTATACCCTATGCGCCTAAACCCAACCTGTTCATGCAACCTAATGCTTGCTTCATTTTCTGGGAAAATGCCCGACTGTAAGGTCCAAAGGCCTTCTTTTTCACTTAATGAAATCAGTTCCTTCATCAGAAGTTTGCCAATACCTAAGCCGCGAGCGGAACCCCCTACATAGACACTTACTTCAGCCACACCCCCGTATACGCATCTGCTTGAAACTGGTGAAAGAGCGGCCCATCCTATAAGCTGTCCTTCTTTTTCAGCAACAATGCGGCAAGTGTCCAAGTGGTTACCGTCCCACGCTTCGTAGCTGGGGAGTTCTTTTTCAAAAGTTGCAAAACCTGTGTCAATACCTTCCTGATATATAGCCAGGACGGAAGGCCAGTCTGCCGCGGTCATAGACCTAATCTCAATGTTATTCATCTCTTTGTTTTAGCAGCAATTTATTTTTCTTCTGTAGGTATGCCATAAGAATTGAGGCTTTGGTAATAACAAAAGTAAATGTATCAGACCTAAAAGAATAGCCCCTGGTAAAATATTGATGCTTATAAGTGAAAGCAACTCTTTCCCGGGAGAGCTGGCGAGATGTTCCAGATAAACCAATTGTCCGTCGATAATTCGGAATTTTAGTACAACAGCCAACACAATGGCTGAGAAGTGAAACCCGTTAGAAAAGAGGTGAATAATATACTCCCACATTGGCAAACCACCCATAAAAGTCCGACTCTCCTTTTCGGAATAGGCGTCAATACCTAAAACCACAAGGTCTATGACGACTAGTACCATTCCTAAGAGAAAGGCAAAAATACCGGAGGTATCCACGAACAAAAACCAAACAATTAGCGGAAACAGCAACGCCCTTACCGTATGCGTTTTATGCTCAAAGAGGCTTTCTCGCTTGTTAAATAGTTCATATTTCCACAAATGAAGGTAAAAACCATCATAGGTGGCCAATACCATGAAAGCCAAGAGGCAGAACGTTGCCGAATAGAATAGGATTTCCATAATATCGTCTGTTAACAACAAGCGGCTTCAGTAGAACAGCAAGCTTCAGACGGTGCAGATGCTGTTTCTTTATTGGTAGCAGAGACTCCACATTCGTCCTTAGCCTTGCAGTCTGTTTTTTCCACAGCCAGGCGTATTAGAAGCTGGTCTTCCTGTGAAGTAAAGCCATTAACAAACAATTGTGCTGTGTGAAACTCGGCATTGCTATATTCAAATTTTAATTCAGCATCTGGAGCCATAGGTTTTATTTTATTAACCTTATTCAGAATACCAAGAGCTTTATAGGTGCCCATAAAGTCGGTTTTGTCCTTTTCTTTCGGGCTTTCCCAGAGCTGGATCACGGTTTCCCTCCAGAAGTCGGCCCTGGAACCGCAATCTACAGCGTCAATAATGGTGTTTTTGATTTCTGTAATATGATAGTTGGCCCCTACGAGATTCCCGTCTTTGTAGTCGAACAAAAGACTTTTATTGGGATGTTCTTTTAAAAGCTCTAAAAATTCTTGAGTTTTCATAGTACTGCATATTTAATTAACAACAATTGAATTTGGTTTTATCAAAGAACGCATTTAAAGACTCCTGAATCTGCTGCCATTTTTTAAGGTTGATACAATAGCAGACCTTTTTCCCTTCAATTTCTCCTTGAATCAGATCTATACTTTTTAGTTCTTTCAGATGTTGAGAAATGGTGGGTTGGGCCAACCCTATTTCGTCTACTATATCGTTACATATACAGGCCTTTTGCTGGCTAATATATTGAAGAATAGCAATGCGAGCAGGGTGGGCTAACACCTTAAAGGTGGATGCCAACTCGTTTTGTTTGGCACTAAATATTTGCGTTTTGGTAATGCCCATTTTATATTTATATATTGCAATATTACGATAATAAAATTAAACAAAAAAGTCAGATCGAGAAAATCTGACTTCTCTTATGCTAGAACCATGGCTTTTTACCAGCCTGATAGGTGTTGTAAAACTCCTCGTCAGACTTAGTAAGGTATATAATCCCTTCTATAAGTCCTATTAACATTGGAATATAAATCAAAAATGCTCCAATAATAAAGCACACAAGTACATAAGAAATGATAGATGCTCCCAGGAGAATAAAGCCCTCCTTGTTATATCCTAATATGAATTTGTGAACACCCAGGGAACCAAAGATAATAGCGAGTACTCCGGCTAGTATCTTTTTGTTATCGCCCCCGGCACTTTTTAGTCCTTCAGAAAACTCGTTGGCTGTTTTTTTGGCTTCTTCGGCAAAATCGCCGGCGGCCTCTTTTGCATCTTCCGCAAACTCACTTGCTTTTTCTTTTGCATCTTCTGCAAATTCGCTGGCTTTTTCTTTGGCATTGTCAAAGGCATCTTCTGCCTTGTCACCAAAATCTTTTTCGTCTTCTGACATTGGTCTCTATTTTGTTGGTTAATACAGAGTTAAATGTAATAATAATTTTTGAAATTATAGGAATGCTTTATCAACGGGTTCCCAAAGCTCCAGCTTATTTCCTTCGGGATCTAAAATCCATCCAAATTTCCCATAATCGTACTCCTCAACCTCCCCGACAACAGTGACACCTTCTTCTTTTAAGGCAGCAAGTAGCTCTTTCAAATTCTCAACACGAAAATTCATCATGAATTGCTTTTCACTTGGTTTAAAATAGGTGGTGTCTTCTTTAAAAGGACTCCATTGTGTACTGCAATCGTTCCCTTCCTTATCCTTCCACCAGAAGGTGCATCCGTATTGATCTGTGTTTAACCCCAGATGTTCCTTATACCATGTTTTTATTTTATTGGGATCTTTGGTTTTAAAGAAGAATCCCCCTAAACCTGTTACTCTGTTTTTCATTGTTTTTTATATTTAAAATTATCTTGTCTCTTGTCTCTTGTCTCTTGTCTCTTATCCTACAACTATCGTTTAACCGCTTTCTCATAAATGGCTATCCATTGTTCAACCGACATTTTTTTGCAAAGCTCGCCAATTAGGTCATAGGGGATGGTTTCTATTTTTTTGAATCGAATACAGCTCTTTCCCATATCTAGTTTGGTTTTCACGTGGTTAGGATATTCGCCAACAAACCAATCGTGAATTGCTTTGTCTGCATAGATCCCAGAATGATATAGGGCTATATAATTCTTTTGAGACGCCAGATTCATAAAGGGAAGAGGTAGCTCAGGGGTACAATGATACCCATCCGGATACGTACTTAGTGGCACAACGTAGCCGATCATTCCATAATTCATGGTCTCTTGAAACCCTGACGGCAAATTTTCTTTTATCGTTGCCCTGAGCCGGGAAATAGGCCCTTTCCTTTCCTCAGGCAGTTCTTCAATATACTCTTCAGGTGATGTAGCTTTAGAAGTCATTTTCTTTAGTTTTTTCGTTGAAGCAATAGCGCTGATATTAGCGATATAATAAATCCTATAACAAACACGGTTAGGAACATAACTAAAAAACTCATAAAGGTGTTGGAAAACATTTCCCTTTGAGACTCCATTTTCTGCCTTTCAATTTCAAATTCAGCTGGCGGTAATGTCTCGCGGAGTTCCGCGATTAAGGTGTCATAATATTCCGTCATAAAATCGGGATTGATGAATTTTACATAAATCACATCTAAAATTCCAAAAGCCAAGGCCGTGATTAAACTTATCAGAACTCCTACTAAAAGTGCTTTTTTAAAGTTAATGGTGCCGGAGTTTTCCTTGTCTCTAAAATGGCGTACTCCAAAATACACAAAGGAAAGAGATACTATCATGGAAGCATATCCGATAACTTCCTGGGTAGTGTAATCTAACTCTCCTCCAATAAACCAGGAGAGTAAAAATAAACCACATATGGCGACGCCGCCATAAATTCCGTAACGCAAAACTGTGTTCTTCATACTGTAATTTTTAATTGGTTGGCTCAAATATAAATGGGGGAGGTCCAAATTTGTTCATACTAAAGTACCAAAAGAGAAATACTTTAATGCCAAAAGGCTATTCTGGCAGTATTCGAAGGATCTTAGCCCTCCGAATCGCCTGGGTTCTGCGCTTGGCATCAAGCTTAATGAGCAGATTAGACACATGAGTTTTAATGGTACTTTCCGAAACAAAAAGGGTATTGGCTATCTCCTTATTCGAAAGTCCTTTTGAGACCTGAACCAATACTTCGTATTCTCTTTTACTCAGCCCCAGTTCTTCAATTTTGCCTTGGTCCACTTCTTCATTGTCTCGGGTAATTCGTTTTTTTGAACTTCTTTGATTGATGTAAACTCCAATAAAAAAAAAGACAATCGCTATAACCGCAATAATAATTTCAATGGAAGTGTCTCCGGAGCTATAGGAGTACTTGCTCAGTTGAAAGAGACACAATAATGCAACGATTAAGGAGGCAAAAATTAAAACAGTGCGCTTCACGCACTAAATTTAGCAAAATCTTTGCTTGATTTTATCCACGATGGTTTGTGCAAGTTTTTCTTTACTTTCAACGGTCCAGCCTGCAACATGAGGACTAAGAAGTACATTGTCTGCTTTGATAAGGTACTGGAAAGGCTCAGGTAATTTAGTATCCGAAAAGAGTCGTTCAAAGGAAGATTTTTCATATTCCAGCACGTCAAGTCCCGCACCTAATACCTTACCAGATCTTAGGCAATCAACAAGGTCTTCAGTTACCACACAGCTTCCCCTTGCTGTGTTAAGTAGCCATATGGGCTTATGAAAGCTGTTGATAAATCCGGAGTTGATCATGTTGATGGTATTGGCTGTTTCCGGCACATGCAGACTAAGCACATCGGTTTTTTGCTTTAGTTCCATGATGCCGACCTGTCTTGCATATTCATCTTCAACGCCTCCCACGATATCATAACAGATTACCTCGGTATCAAAACCAGCTAGTTTTCTGGCAAATGCTTTCCCCATATTTCCATATCCCAGGATTCCTACGGTCTTGCCCTCTAATTCCAATCCACGGTTGCCTTCCCGATCCCATTTTCCTTGGCGTACCTCCCTATCGGCCTTATTCAACTTGTTAAAAAGTGAAAGTAACATTCCAAGAGCATGCTCGCCAACCGCATTTCGATTGCCTTCCGGGGCTGCCGCCAGATAAATTCCTTTTTGTCTGGCATAAGCTATATCGATATTCTCCAAACCTGCACCAACCCTGGCAATGAACTTAAGATTTACCGCCTTGTCTATAAACTGCTTATCGATAGGGAATCGGCTCCGAATCACAATGCCGTCATAGGCCGAGATTTGAGATTCAATTTCTTCTTTAGATTCGGTATAGGCTTCCTTGTTTTCAAAACCCAAAGCTTCAAATTCGCCAAGCAACAGAGGATGGTTGGTATCTAGATGCAGAACTTTCAAACAGGCTTAAATTTTAGGATACTCAGTTTGTGTCATCTCATGTTCAACGTCACCGGTATGTGCAGTACTCTGCTTTTCAAACAGCAGCAAATGTACTTCTTCACCATCTTTGGTAGCAGGGCAGTGTTCAACGCCTTTTGGCACAACGATGAGCTCACCTTCTTTTACGATTTCCGTTCGATCCCTGAATTGCATATGTAGAGTGCCTTTTAGTACCTGGAACAACTCATCTTCATGTTCATGAGCATGCCAAACAAATTCTCCTTTGATCTTTGCAAGAATCACTTGCATATCGTCTACGGTCGCAATTTGGTGAGGATGCCATTGCTTTGTAAAACTGGCGTGTTTTTCTTTGAGGTTGATAGGTTTCATACTATTGGTTTATGTCTAAGGCTTCT
>JBFOMC010000106.1:0-15445 GCA_040830565.1 Flavobacteriaceae bacterium | reverse complement strand
CAAAGTAATAACAGCAATCCAGAAATTTCCGCAACTCCAATTACGCATAGAGGCTCATACCGATAGCCGCGGGGGTACTGCCACAAATTTCAGGCTTTCTCAGAGAAGAGCAGATGCCATTAAAAAATATCTTGTAGATAAAGGGGTACCGTCTTCCAATATTCTTTACTCTATTGGTTATGGAGAGGACAAGATCTTGAACAATTGTAAAAACGGTGTCCGTTGCGTAGAAATACTGCATAAACAGAACGAAAGGCATTTAATTGTGGTGCTTAACTATAAGTTTTTATACGAATAGTCACTGACTTTTTCAATCTGCTTTAAGATAACATGCTCATAATACTTATATTTAGAGAAATGTTTTCTCATGGACAAAAGTTCTAAAGCACAGCAATACTGGAAAAAAAATCTACAATACGTCGCTATACTTCTGAGTATTTGGTTTCTAGTTTCCTATGGCTTCGGGATACTCCTAAAAGACACATTAGATACCATTCCTCTCGGAGGTTTTAAATTGGGCTTTTGGTTTGCTCAGCAAGGGGCCATTTATGTCTTTGTGATCCTGATTTTCGTCTATGTGAGACTAATGAACAAGTTGGACACAAAATATGGTTTCCACGATTAGAATAAACCAGCCTAACCCTCGGTAAATTATGGATGTACAAACATGGACTTATGTTATTGTAGGTCTCACCTTTGCCCTTTACATTGGTATTGCTATATGGTCCAGGGCAAACTCAACCAAAGAATTTTATGTGGCCGGGGGAGGTGTCCCTCCACTTGCTAACGGCCTCGCAACTGCGGCAGATTGGATGTCCGCGGCCTCCTTTTTGGGGATGGCAGGGCTTATTTCTTTCAACGGCTATGACGGCTCCGTATACCTCATGGGATGGACAGGAGGTTATGTTCTGTTGGCACTGCTCTTGGCTCCTTACTTAAGAAAGTTTGGAAAATTTACTGTGCCAGATTTTATTGGAGACCGATATTATTCCAATATAGCAAGAACGGTTGCGGTAATATGCGCCCTACTCGTGTCTTTCACCTATGTGGCCGGCCAGATGCGAGGGGTTGGGTTGGTGTTTTCAAGATTTTTGGAAGTTCCAATAAATACTGGCGTAATCATTGGGATGATCATAGTCCTTTTTTATGCCGTTTTAGGCGGCATGAAAGGAATCACCTATACCCAGGTGGCTCAATATTGTGTCCTGATCTTTGCCTTTATGGTTCCGGCAATTTTCATTTCTATCCAAATGACCGGAAACCCTATTCCGCAAATAGGTATGGGAGGTGAGGTGGTAGGAGAAAGTATTTCTCTATTGGATAAATTGGATGGATTATCAACAGATCTGGGTTTTGATCAATACACCAACGGATCTAAACCAATGATCGACATTTTTTTCATAACTGCCGCCCTCATGGTGGGTACTGCCGGTCTACCTCATGTAATTGTGAGGTTTTTTACGGTACCTAAAGTAAGAGATGCCAGGAAATCTGCAGGCTATGCGCTGCTCTTTATCGCTGTTCTTTACACTACAGCCCCAGCCATTGCCGTCTTTGCCAGAACCAATTTAATTGAAACCGTTAGTAATCAGAAATATGAAGATATGCCCGGCTGGTTTTCTAAATGGGAAACTACCGGACTGATAAAGTTTGAAGATAAAAACAATGACGGTCTCATTCAATATGTGGCCGATGAAACTACCAATGAACTTACGGTAGATGCGGATATTATGGTCCTTGCCAACCCAGAAATCGCTAATCTACCCAATTGGGTTATCGCTTTGGTAGCCGCAGGCGGTCTGGCAGCAGCCTTATCTACGGCAGCCGGTCTGCTTTTGGTGATCTCAACCTCTATATCCCACGACCTTATTAAGAAACAAATTAAGCCCAGTATCTCCGATAAAGGAGAATTGATAGCCGCCAGGTTGTCTGCAGTAGCAGCTGTTTGTATAGCGGGATATTTTGGGATTAATCCTCCTGATTTTGTTGCGGCCACCGTAGCCCTTGCCTTTGGCCTGGCCGCTGCCTCATTCTTCCCGGCCATCATTATGGGGATCTTTTACAAAAAGATGAATAAAGAAGGAGCAATAGCAGGGATGGTAGTCGGTATTGTAACTATGCTGTTTTATATGTTGAAATTTAAGTTCGATATGTTCGGAGGTGGTTCTAAAGAGGATTGGTGGTTTGGAATTTCTCCCGAAGGTTTTGGAACAGTGGCCATGTTGCTTAACTTTATAGTTTCGATACTTATTTCCAAATTTACCCCTGAGCCTCCCGAAGAGGTACAGGAAATTGTAGAGAATATAAGAATACCAAGCGGAGTGGGCGAGGCCCAAACACACTAAACTAATAAGGTAATGAGTAACTATCACATAAAACATTTAGAAGAATATTTTCAGGTGTATCGGAAGTCGGTACGAGAACCCGAAGCTTTTTGGGAAGAGATTGCAGAAGAGCATTTTGTCTGGCGTAAAAAATGGAATAGTGTTTTGCACTGGGATTTTAGCAAGCCTGAAGTAAAATGGTTTGAAGGGGCCAAGTTGAACATTACGGAGAATTGTCTGGACAGACACCTACCAACCAGGGGAGATAAGACAGCGATCATCTTTGAACCCAATGATCCTAAAGAAGAGGCACAACATATAACGTACCGTCAGTTACATGAGAGGGTCTGTAAAATGGCCAACGTGCTAAAAGAACATGGGGTAAACAAAGGTGATCGGGTGTGTATTTATTTACCTATGATTCCAGAATTGGCCATTGCATTGCTAGCCTGTGCCAGGATTGGAGCCATTCACTCTGTGGTCTTTGCAGGATTCTCGGCAAATGCATTATCTACCAGAATTAACGATAGCGATTGCAAATTGGTGCTCACCTCCGATGGCTCCTATAGAGGAGGAAAGATTATTGACCTAAAAGGAATTGTGGATGCAGCTATGGATGATTGCCAGGGAGTAAAAACAGTATTGGTTGTAAAACGCACCGGAGTGGAAATAAGCATGAAGGAAGGAAGAGATCATTGGTTACAGCCACTGCTAGAGAAGGCTTATGCGGACTGCAACGCCGAAATTATGGATGCGGAAGACCCGCTTTTTATTTTATACACCTCAGGATCAACCGGGAAACCGAAGGGAATGGTGCACAGTTCGGCAGGCTATATGGTTTACACTTCCTATACTTTTAAAAACATTTTTCAGTATAGAGAAGAGGATGTGTATTGGTGTACAGCCGATATAGGATGGATAACCGGCCATTCATATATTGTTTATGGTCCTTTAGCGAATGGAGCCACCACTTTAATGTTCGAAGGAGTACCCTCTTACCCAGATTATGGTAGGTTTTGGGAGGTCGTTGACAAGCATAAGGTAACCCAGTTCTATACTGCACCCACGGCGATTAGGGCTTTGGCAAAAGAAGGGTTAGAGCATGTAGAAGCACATGATCTGTCCTCTCTCAAAATACTTGGAACAGTAGGAGAGCCAATAAATGAAGAAGCCTGGCACTGGTACAATAATAATGTTGGGAAAGGGCAAAGTCCTATAGTAGATACCTGGTGGCAAACAGAAACGGGTGGTGTGATGATCTCTCCAATCCCATATGTTACTCCTACCACACCCACCTATGCCACACTGCCATTTATTGGAATACAACCCGCACTCATGGATGAGGAGGGAAAGGAGATAAAGGGGAACCAGGTGAGCGGGAGGTTGTGTATTAAATTTCCCTGGCCCTCAATGGCGAGGACTATTTGGGGAGATCATGAGAGGTACAGAGATACCTACTTTAAAGCCTACGAAAACAAATACTTTACCGGTGATGGCGCCCTTAGAGACGCGGTGGGCTACTATAGAATTACGGGTAGAGTGGATGACGTGATTATAGTTTCAGGGCATAATCTCGGTACTGCCCCTATAGAGGATGCGATTAATGAACATCCGGCCGTGGCAGAATCTGCTATTGTTGGTTTCCCGCATGATGTAAAGGGTAATGCCCTTTACGGATTTTTGATATTAAAGGATACCGGAGAGAGCAGAGACAGAGACAACTTAAGAAAGGAGATCAACCAACAAATAACAGAACAAATTGGGCCAATAGCAAAGTTGGACAAAATTCAATTTGTACCCGGCCTTCCAAAAACCAGGAGTGGGAAAATTATGCGTCGTATACTCCGCAAAATTGCCGGGAATGATACCAGCAATCTCGGTGACATAAGTACACTACTAAATCCGGAAGTGGTTAAGGAGATCATGGATAATGCTATTCAATAAACAATTATCAATTAGCAATTAACAATGGTACCTGGAAGAATTTACCATTTTCAATTTACCATTTTCCACTTTTACTAAAGTACCATCCAGCAGTAGTAAATGGCAAAAAAGGAAAGGAAAAAAATTCCTGCATATGTTAAAATTTGCAGGGCTTTTTTGGGCCGATCTGAAGGAGGAAGGTCTGCGCTCATCACATTTCTTAAGTTCATATAACCCACAACGGGAGCTAAAACAAAAGAAATAAAAGTAGCAAGAGCAACCAGAAAGCCCATATTTGCGCCAAAAGCGGCAAGGACGATGAAATTGACTACCGCTAAAACAATTACCCCAGCAGCATAAAATCTACGCCCTGAAAAGTTCTTGTTTTTGGGAGTCAGCAATTGTACAATATCGAGGCTTACCCTGGCTATGGCGTCATGAGCGGTCATACAGGTGCTAAACATGGTCGCAAAGGCCGACACTGCAATAAAAATATAGGCCCAACTTCCGATATGCGTGGTAAAAAGCTGTACAACCTGATCTGCAAAGACCGTTGCTTTTCCGCTTAGCTCGGTATTTGTGCCATACAAGGTCATCCATCCGATAATTAAGAAGAAGACAGCCAACAAAGCCGTCATGATATAGCCCGAATTGAATTCCCTAAGTGCATCCCTCAAAGAAGGTTTTTCATTGTTAGTTCTATACTTTTCAATACTCCATAAACTTAGCCAACTACTGGCCTCCACCGCAGTGGGCATCCATCCAATCAGGCTGATAAGAAATAAAATACCTAGTTCATTAAAAATTTCCGGAGGTTCAAAATCGGCAACTTCAGTCACCTGTCCTTTGTAAATCACCAAGACTGTAGTAACCAAAAGGGCCACAAACAAAATCGTAATCACGAATTTTAATGAGGTCTCTAAAAACTTGTATCGCCCAATGATCAGAATAGCACTGATAAATACAAATAAACCCAGTGCAACCATGCTTTCCGAAATACCTTCAATCCCAAAGAGGTTTATAAAAAGTCCGGCCGTAACAGCATAGAGGGCTGCCAATATTGTAAAGGTGGTGACCAGGGTGATAAAAGCATATAACCACAAATATGCCTTACCTCTATTGAGATACCCTTCAATAAGGCTTTTACCGGTGACATTAGTATACCGAATCCCGAATTCAAAGAAGGGGTATTTAAAAATGTTTGCAAGGATTATGGGAATCACCATTATCCACCCGTACTGGGCTCCCGCCTTTGTAGACAAGACAAGATGAGATGTTCCGATGGCCATACTTGCAAACAGCAAACCGGGGCCAAGGTTTTTGAGAAGTGTCTTTAGCTGCGACATGTTTGGTTGGCTTGTGATTCCGAAAATAGGAATTTTTTAGTTGTTGGAGGTTAGTACGCTGATAGGTCGATGGGTAGAAAAACAATTTTCCCCTTTCCATTTTCAATTTTTCATTTGATCTCTACCTTTTCGCCAAAAAATCGCGGTTGGGTATTGAGCATAAGATCCAGAAATACTTTTACTCGAGCAAAATATTCTCTGAGATGTACTTTCTGACCCTGTTGTCCTGTGATGTCTCTGGCATTAAAACCAATTGCGTGTAATCCTTTTTTCTTGGCTAGATAGATAGCTCGCTCATTGTGAAATTTTTGCGAGATCACCGTAACACTGTCGAGTCCGAATATTTCTTTGGCCCTGACCATGGAATCCAAGGTCCTGAAGCCAGCGTAGTCTAGAAATATTTTGTCTTCCGGAATGCCACCCTTTACCAGGTCTTTCTTGAAGGTGTTGGGTTCGTTATAATATTTGCTCCCATTATCCCCACTTACCAAAACAAAATCGACCTTCCCAGCTTCATAAAGCGCAATGGTAGCATTTATTCGGTAAGAGTAGTAGGGATTTGCAGCGCCTGAG
Source organism: Flavobacteriaceae bacterium (assembly GCA_040830565.1). GTDB lineage: Bacteria > Bacteroidota > Bacteroidia > Flavobacteriales > Flavobacteriaceae > JAFMPW01. The sequence continues at coordinate 9,279 of JBFOMC010000106.1, read as the reverse complement.
GCAATTTTTTTTGAAGTACCCAGTACCAGTCCTACTTTATTCTTAGGGATGCTAGAGATATCTGAATAGGTCTTGCCATCTGCAGAATATTCGATTACAAGATTGCAAATCAACAACATAAGAAATGGAACCGCGACAATGATCCCCAAGGCATAACGATATTTCTTTTTCATTCTAAGCTGCACGGAAATTTAAAGGTACTAAAATAGGGGTAATAACCCCATGTGGATCTTCCATAAAAGAAATTAACAAACATACATCGGTGGGTCAGATTGTAAGTACAAAGGAAACCTAATTGAAAAATTTGATCAATCCTGAGACATTATTTTTAAAAAAGTTATTACTTACCCTTAAATTGAACCGCCAAACACCATATGATGAAGTTAGATTTCCATAGTATAGATCAGCGGGTAGCTAAAAACATGAATAAATGGGGAACTCCAGCGATCAGAATTTCCTTTGCCATTATCTTCTTTTGGTTCGGAATTTTAAAACCTTTAGGGGTTTCACCTGCAGAACCCTTACTGAAAGCAACCGTTGCCTGGCTACCTTTCATTAGCCCGGAAGTCTGGTTAGATCTCATAGGTTGGTGGGAGGTGGTCATCGGCTTGTGTTTTTTATCAAAATTAACCACCAGAATTGCCATTCCGCTGCTGTTTTTGCAAATGTTCGGTACCTTTTTGCCTTTGGTTTTTTTACCCGAGATCACTTTTCAAAATGGCAATTACCTAATGCCAACCATGGAAGGCCAGTACATTATCAAGAACCTGATGATCATTTCTGCAGCCTTCGTTATTGGCGGAAGTTTTTATGATAAGCCGGTAAAAAAAGAAACTTAACTCATTTATTTGATGTCTAGAATTCCAGCCTTACAGGATTTAAATGAATATAAAAGGCTTTGGTAAAGGTTAGACTAAGCTCATCACTTGCAGCATCGGTATAAGGTGCTATGCACAGTAGCCTTTCATTAGGAAAATCTGTCTTTAATACGGTGAGCCCGAAGAGGTTCTCTTTCTGCAGCACACTGCTTCCGTGAATACCAAATGCTTCCCACGGGCCTTCTAAATTGGAAGACCTGTACAGGCGCACATTTTTATCCACTTCATCATCAGACTGCATTTCGTACAGGCGGTTGCAGCTCGAAACAATCAGGTAGTACAACTGCTTATCAGGGTCATAGTGTATTTTTGGCAATTCTAATTGCGTAAAGTTGGCTCCATCAGGAAGGCTTATGGGAGGAAATAGTGTTGCAATTTTGTAGAGGTCCTCGCTTTCTTCCAGGAGGGCGTGTGCCATAGCGTTTTTATGCGAATCAATTTTGGCAGCCCAAAACAGGTGAATCCTTTGGTTTAAGTCAATAAAAATAAAAGGATCTCGCCAGGCCATGATAGGGCCATTTTTTTCCCCATCATTGTGCCCTAATAGGTCAGGATCATCCAAATAATACCCCATGCTTTTAATTTCTTCCCAATCTCTTAGAGGAGAAGACAGGGGTTCTTCGGCTAATTTATCAACGGTGAAACCATCTTTTGAAATCCCCAGAGCGATATTTTGTAAAAAAGTACGCTCTTCGCTTACCTCCGAAAGACCGGTATAGGCAGTGAGTTTTGAGCCATCCTGTAAAACCTCAATAGAACCGCTCCATATAGTTTTGGAATCATGCCGGCCCTCGCCTCGTCTTGCTTTCAAAAAACAACCTTCGTCTCTCCAACTTAGCCCTTCGTCCTTAGAACTAAAGTGCCGCACATGAAATGGATAATTGTTCCTTTCGGAAGGGTGTAGAGTGGTACCGTCATTTTTCTGTCTGTTTACTGCCAGGCAATACAGGTGAATAACACCTGCCTGATGATAAGACCAGGCATCCCAGAGATAAAGATCCGGATGTTTTATACCTTCGGTAAAAAGAGTTTTATGTGCTTCAGGAATAATAAGTTCCATGAGGGAAAAGAATTAAAAGTAACTTTAGCTATCTTAAAATGAACGAATATAAATCAAATATTCAAGTCTTTCTGCTTTTGTTTAATTCAGTATGAAATATATTTCTATAAGCCTGTATCGGAAAATGATCAACCATGCTCTTGCTGAGGGGATGAAGGTAGAAGACTTTAGTAAACTGCCTACTCCGCCCGAAGAAATGGACAAGCTTCTTGCGGTACCTGCTGATGAATTTTTTGAGCTGCACGAAATGATCGATAGCACCCTGGGACCGGGATTTGCTATAAGGGTAGGGCAAGAAATGCGTATTGAGGATTATGGTGTGCTTGGGCTTTCCTGGAGAACATGTTCCTGGGCAGGAGAGATTTTTGATCGCAGTGAACGCTATTTTAAATTACTATCCAACACCTATGTATTTAAGGTAGAGAAAGTAAGAGATATATCGTATGTGTATTTGCTTCGAGATGCGCATAGAAGGGGAGTTGAATTATCTAATGAAGCTACTTTATCGGCCACTGTGGTAGTCCTACGTGCTATGACAGATTCTGATATTTCGCCCGTCAAAGTGTCTTTTAAGCATGGACCTCCATCTGATCTAAACAGTTATTTGGCCGCCTTTAAGTGTCCTGTGCACTTCAATCAGACATACAATTACATAGCGTACTACAGCAAGGACCTTGAAATGTCTACAGCCAAGGCCGATGCCAGTATTAACCGTTTTTTATTAGAGCGGGTAAAAGAGCAAACAGAAGGGATAGTCATAAGTGGAAATAAGATTGCCAGCGATGTGGAATTGCTCATAAGAGATGCATTGCCCAGTGGTATTCCGAGCATTCATCAGATTGCATCGCATATGGGCATGAGTAACCGAACCCTGACCCGTAGATTGTCTGAAGTAGGGAAGACATTTAGAGATCTAATTAAGAAGTCGCAGCTAGACATAGCTCGAGATCTCCTTCAAAAAAAATCGAGCAGCATTGGGGAAATAGCCTTTCAAACAGGATTTTCTGAACCGAGCGCCTTTAACCGGGCCTTTAAGCGCTGGACCGGCAGCTCTCCCCTCGAATTCCGCAAAAATCAGCCATAAACCTCATTTGGCTTGAAGTGTCAAGACATTGGCCTAAAGGGTCAATTAGTTGTCTTTATGCACCTCTAATTTTACACCAGAAATTAGAAAGTAAATAAAGAAACGCTATTAATCTAACACTCTAAGTCATGGAAATTTCAATAAAATCTTTAGTGCTTTTGGTTACCGTAATGCTCACGGGCTTGTCTGCCGGATTGTTTTATGCATGGTCTGTTTCCGTGATCCCGGGAACTCAAAAAGTGGTTGATGCCGTTTATCTCCAGACTATGCAGCAAATAAACCGGGCAATTCTTAATCCCGCCTTTTTTCTGGTCTATTTCGGGGCCTTAGTTTTCTTATTTGCCTCAAGTTTTAGCTTTTACGGTACAAATAGGGCCATTTTCTGGATGCTTTTGGCTGCAGCTACGATGTACCTCATTGGCACCGTTGGTGTGACCGGTCTAGGCAATGTGCCGCTAAACAATCAATTGGAAAAGCTCGACTTGTCTAAGATAAACTCAGAAGAGATGGGAGCATTTAGAAGGTATTATGAGAGCAAATGGAACAGATTACACCTAATTAGAACGGTATTTGCTTGCTGCGCTTTTTTCGCCGCAGCAACTGCCGTTTGCTTCTCAATAAAAATTAATCCTTAAAACATTTTAATAATTTTTAAAACAAGTAACAATGAAAGAAAACATTTTAGTTATTGGAGGAACCGGTAAGACCGGTAGACGCGTAGTTGAAAATTTAACCAGGTTAAATCATCACGTTAGAATTGGCTCCAGAGGGAGTGAACCAGCTTTTGATTGGGATGATCCTGCGACATATGCCGGGGCCTTAAAGGGTATGGACAAGGCCTATATCGTATATTATCCGGATTTGGCCGTACCCGGGTCTAGAGAGGCTATAGAGAAGCTAACTCAGGAGGCTTTAAAACAGGGCCTTGAAAAAGTCGTACTACTTTCTGGTAAAGGAGAGACTGAGGCGGAGGCCTGTGAGGAAATTGTGGCCAATTCTGGGCTAAATTACACTCTGGTCCGTGCATCTTGGTTTAATCAAAACTTTAGTGAAGGAGCATTTCTTGATTTTGTTTTGGCCGGCCAGGTGGCCCTTCCTATGCCTGAAGCTGAGATCCCTTTTGTTGATGCTCAGGATATTGCCGATGTTGTAACCGAGGTATTACTTGATGATACCTACAACGGGGAGACCATAACAGTAACGGGACCTGAGAAACTAACCTTTGCGGAGGTGGTAGCTGCCATAGCCAAGGGGGTAGGTAGGGAAATAAAATACCAGCCTATTTCTATAGATGAGTTCAAGCAGGGCATGAAAGCAGCTGGCCTTCCTGATGATTATATCTGGCTTTTCGGCTATTTATTCAAAGAGGTGCTGGGTAATCCTGATAACCAGGAGGTATCTTCTGATATTGAAAGGGTCCTGGGAAGAAAGGCTATCAGCTTTGAAGAATACGATGAGGAAACAGCCGCGACGGGAATTTGGAATCAGCCAGTAACCCAATCCATTTAAATCTAAAGTGATGAAGAGTATTCACATAAAAAGCGTTTTAGTTTCGGCGGTTATTGTTTGGGCTTTGGGAGTATCTACTTTTGTTGCCTCTTACTTTGTGCCGGTCCTATCAGATCCTGACCTTCAGGCCAATTGGGTGCTCTCATTGGCCTTGATCCCCAGTGCGTCATTAGGAGCTCATATTTACTACAGAAAAGGACATAACACCAATGGCTTTGTTTTGGGTGTCTCCATGTTCTTAGTGGCCATTCTATTGGATGCCTTGATTACGGTTCCTGTTTTGATCATGCCTTATGGAGGCAATCACCTATCATTTTTTACAGATCCCGGATTTTGGTTAATTGCCGTGGAGTACATCAGTGTTGTTGCTGCTTACTGGCAAATTGAGAAAGCCGTAAAATCTGCGAGAGCTACCTAAAACCCCGGATGGATAAAAAGATACGACAATAGGAGAGGCCTGCTCATTAGAATGACCTCTCCTATTTGTTAGATATGGTTCTTAGAAAAGATATATACTGCGGACTCCTAATGCATACTGAAAAAGCCGGGAATTGCTCGGCCACGGCCTCGCGAGTCCCAGCTCGAGGGTTTTGAAAACAAAAAATTCTTTTACCTGGATTTTTCTTAACTAGAATTTCTTTTTCCGTAGTGTAGGGAACCTTGGCGTTATTAATTATCGAAGCCTTGGAGATAATTTAGCCTAGGTGAGCGGTTTTTAAAATGGGACATTTTAAAAAACACATAGTGAAAAAGTCCCTTTTTTGTATTCCTTTTTGGGGAGGCAAAAAGGAATAAAGAAGAATAAAGCCGGTCGCACAGACCGGCTCTTTCATCCAAGCATATGCTTTATCTTTGGCTAACAATGATCCTTACACCAGCAAAGAAATGAAGATAACATAAGCTGAGTGAGAACTTTCTTGTTGCCTGGAGGGTCCCAGCTTAAATTCGTTGACAGTGAATGATAAGCTAATGCATACTGCTACTGCATACCGAAAAAGGCGGGAATTGCTCGGCACAAGGCCTCGCGAGTCCCAGCTCAAACATTTTGAAAACAAAAAAGCCAATTCTTTCGAATTGGTTTTTATTTCGCAAAATTTCACTCAAGCAAGCTTGGCTCATTTTGCTTCATAAAAAAACCAAAGCTTTCGCTTTGGCTTTTTTGTTCATCTGTACTCGAGGCGGGACTTGAACCCGCACGGCCATAATGGCCATTGGATTTTAAGTCCAACGTGTCTACCAATTCCACCACTCGAGCCTGCTTCTCCCCAAAGGAGGGGCAACGCATAAAAAAACGCCGCAAGCAGCGTTTTGAGCGAAAAACGGGATTCGAACCCGCGACCTCCACCTTGGCAAGGTGGCGCTCTACCAACTGAGCTATTTTCGCGTTTATATCTTTCGGTACATAAAGAACGGGAAAGCTCTCTATCAACCTAAATTTTCCGTTGTTACGACCTCCATCCGCTAGCTAGCGGATGGCGCCCTACCAACTGAGCTATTTTCGCGTATTTGAAGGAACATCGTATCAGTGACAGTATTTATCCCTGATGCGGACGCAAATTTAATACAATTCTGTAAAAAGGAAAGAACTTTTTATCAAAATCAGAGGAGGGGCGTTATGAAGAATCGCAATCAATCCAAATAAAAAGAAAGGTTATGAGCTTGCTTTCTTCTTTTTGCTCAATAGCCTTTTGATCTCATTTAATTTCATCAGCGCCTCTACCGGGGTTAGCGTGTCAATATCAAGATGTAAGATCTCCTCCTTGATCTGCTCTAACAAAGGATCGTCCAGATTAAAGAAGCTCAGCTGCATGTCGTTTGGTACCGACTGTAATTTGTCGGTAAGCTCCTCGCTAGAATGGGATTTCTCTAGTTTTTTTAGGATCTTATTCGCCTTGTGAATTACCTGCTGGGGCATCCCCGCCATTTTTGCTACATGGATACCAAAACTATGCTCACTTCCTCCAGGAGTTAACTTTCGGAGGAATAGTACCGTGTCCTTTAGCTCCTTCACTGCAACATTGTAGTTCTTAATGCGCTCAAAAGTAACCTCCATTTCATTGAGTTCATGATAATGGGTGGCAAACAAAGTTTTGGCCCTTGACGGATGCTCGTGTAAATACTCTGAAATAGACCAGGCAATAGAGATACCATCATAGGTGCTCGTACCTCTCCCAATTTCATCTAACAGCACCAGACTCCTGTCAGAGAGGTTGTTTAGAATAGAAGCAGTTTCATTCATCTCTACCATAAAAGTAGATTCTCCCATAGAGATGTTATCACTGGCTCCAACTCTGGTAAAGATCTTATCCACCACGCCTATTTTAGCTTTTTCGGCCGGTACAAAACTCCCTATTTGTGCCAATAAGACAATCAATGCAGTTTGCCTTAGAATAGCAGATTTACCACTCATATTAGGCCCAGTGATCATAATTATTTGCTGATTTTCCCTGTTTAAGACCAGATCGTTTGGCACATAAACTTCTCCCAGGGGAAGCTGCTTCTCAATCACCGGATGCCTCCCTTCCTTAATTTCAATTGCTGTGCTATCATCCATTATTGGGGCAACATAATGGTTTTCCTTAGCGAGTTGCGTAAAGCCGCAAAGACAATCTAATTGTGCTACCTGCCTGGCGTTCTTTTGCACCTTGATAATATATTCTTGCATCCAGAGTACCAATTGAGCGAACAATTGTTGCTCCAGCTCCATAATGCGTTCCTCAGCCCCTAAAATTTTGGCCTCATATTCTTTTAATTCTTCTGTAATATAGCGTTCAGCATTGACCAGCGTTTGCTTTCTTATCCACTCTTCAGGAACTTTATCTTTATGCGTATTCCTGACTTCAATATAGTAGCCAAAAACATTGTTAGAAGCGATCTTAAGCGAGCTTATCCCGGTACTTTCGGTTTCTCTTTGCAACATTTGATCGAGGTGATCCTTCCCCGAGAATCTAAGGGCCCTAAGCTCATCCAATTCTTCGGAATATCCTTCAGCTATTGTATTGCCCTTAAGCACATTTACAGGAGCCTCCTCGTTGATCATCTCCTTAATTCTTCTCCTGAGCTTTTCACATGGGTTTATATCCTCTGCAATTTGCTTTAAAGCTTCGTTATCTGCATGGGCGATTAGCCCCAGGACAGGTACAAGCGCTTCCAATGAATTTTTGAGCTGAATCACTTCCCTCGGATTTATCTTCCCAGCAGCTATTTTGGCTGTTAACCTCTCAAGGTCTCCAATTTGCGCAATCCAATGCTGTAGTTTTTGAAAGACCTCCTCATGTCCTATCAAATAGGAGATGACCTGATGTCTACTCCTGATTTTCTCAATATTTTTTAAAGGCAAGGCCAACCATCGCCTAAGCATCCGCCCTCCCATGGCCGACTTGGTCTTATCTATGATATCGAGGAGTGTTACGGCATTCAAATTGTTAGATTGGTAGAGCTCCAGATTATTGATGGTAAATCTGTCCATCCAAACATGATCCTCTTCGGCGATCCTTTGTAGTTTATTGATATGTTGTAATTGCCGGTGTTGGGTCTCTGATAAATAATGCAGCACTGCTCCTGAGGCAATAATGCCGTGATATAGATGAGCCACTCCAAACCCTTTGAGCGAGGCAGTTTTAAAATGGGAGGTAAGGGTTTCGTTAGCATAGTCTTCCTGAAAGATCCAGTCTTCCAAAAAGAAGGTGTGATGCTCCCCTCCAAAACTATCCTCAAAATCCTTTCTGTGGTTTTTAGAAACCAGGATCTCACTTGGAGAAAAGTTCTGAATTAGCTTGTCTAATTGCTCCTCATTGCCCTCAGCGGTTAAAAACTCCCCAGTTGAAATATCTAAAAAGGAGATGCCTAATAGGCTATTGCCAAAATGTACCGAACAAAGGAAATTATTGTTATTGGCCTGAAGGATATCATCGCTAAAGGCAACACCGGGTGTAACCAACTCTGTGACACCTCTTTTTACAATAGTTTTAGTAAGCTTAGGGTCCTCTAACTGATCGCATATGGCAACTCGCTGCCCCGCCTTAACTAATTTTGGAAGATAAGTGTTTAGCGAATGGTGAGGAAAGCCGGCCAATTCTGTTTTATCTCCTCCATTGTTTCTGTGGGTGAGAATTATGCCCAAAATTTTGGAAGCCTTAATAGCATCTTCTCCAAAGGTTTCGTAAAAGTCACCTACTCTAAATAGTAATAAAGCATCAGGATATTTTACCTTTATGGTATTGTATTGCTTCATTAAAGGGGTCACCTTTTTTGTATTTCCGGTCTTGGCCAAAGCGATCTTAAAAGTTTATTTTTACACGAAATGAGTAACGAACGAATGTACTATTTTCCTCTTTGAACTTAAACCATTGTTGATATTTCAGGATAACTTACTGAAACCCCATTTTTAAAAGCGGCGAAGCCGCGCATTAAAAATGGCTGGTTGAAGTAATCCCGATGCAAGAGGGATCCAGCGAATTGAGTTAGATAAGATTTAAAAGCGGCGAAGCCGCGCATTAAAAATGGCTGGTTGAAGTAATCCCGATGCAAGAGGGATCCAGTGAATTGAGTTAGATAAGATTTAAAAGCGGCAAAGCCGCGCATTAAAAATGGCTGGTTGAAGTAATGCTGAGGCAAAAGGGATCCAGTTCATTGCGTTAGATAAGATATAAAACTGGCGAAGGTGTGAATTAAAAATGGCAGGATGAAGTAATAGCGAGACAGAGGTGATCAAGTTTATAACAATCAGGAAAAAAAAATTATGGAAT
>JBFOMC010000105.1:0-2444 GCA_040830565.1 Flavobacteriaceae bacterium | reverse complement strand
GAGTTAGGAGAAGAGGGTCCTGTACTTATTCCAAAAAAATAGTTGCTATTTGTGGAACTTTTTGGATTTCATGTGATATCCCAATAACTTCCACCTCACTTACAAAAAGGCGATTGGCACAACATCCGGTATTATTGTCCCTGTCTAGTTCTGCGGCTACTTTAAATTCAATTTCTTCCCCCAGAGTGATGGAATATATAAATGATCCGATCTTCCATTCGGGGTCCATTAGCACTAAAGTTGTCGTATTATTCGAAAAGACTTCACTTAAGGCAAAGGGGATTTCTTTCTCTGCTCCATCCGTTACCATAACGTCATCAATGGTATACCTGCCATTCACAAAAACATTTTCACCCGAACCTTTATCAAGCACTACTAGATGCAAAGTGGAGACGTCTGCAGCACATAGTACGGCAGAACAATCACTTTCATCTACCCCCGTGTTTAAGTCGCAGGATACCGCAATAATAAAAGCAAATAAAAACAGGAATTTTCTCATAGTGCTTTTTCAAGAAGATTCAAAAAAGCATACGAGGTTGCTTATATAAAGTTCAAGCGCAAACTCAAGTATCAAGTTCAAACTCAAACTCAAAACTTGGAAAGTTTAAGAGTTTATAGGTTTAAAAGGTTAAAAGGTATTCCCTAAACTTTTTTCACAACCCGTAAAAAATAAGTCATTGTTAATTGATTATTGATAACTGATAATTGCTTCTTGACTACTGCCTACATTAGAAGTTCAAGTTCAAACTCAAAATCAAAAAAAATCTGAGCTCAACTTCAAAATTTTCTCAAAAACCCATGAAAACAACCATTGCTGTTTGCTTATTGTTCATTGATAATTGACTTTTGCTTACTGCTTACTGCTTACTGCTTACTGCTTACTGAATTACCATCCCCCAGAGGCTCCTCCACCCCCAAAACTGCCACCTCCAAAACCGCCACTGAAGCCTCCACCCCCAAAACTTCCACTTCCTCCAAAACCACCAGAGGAAGAACTGCCGCTACGGCCCATATTGCTGAGAATTATAAAATCCCAAAGGTCCATTCCGGATGACCGATTCCCGCCTCGGCCACCACCTTTTCGTCTGTTACGGGTAGATAGAATGATAAGAATTATAAAAAAGATAATGATCGGTAAAAATGCTCCGATAGGAAAGCCTTCAGTTTCAAAGGATCTTTCTTCTTTAAATTCTCCCTTGAGAGCAGAAAATATAGCATCCGAACCTTTATTTAGTCCCCCGTAATAGTCATTTCTCTTAAACTCTGGAATGATCACATTGTCTATGATCCTCTTGGATAGCGCATCTGTTAAGGCTCCTTCCACCCCATAACCAGTATTGATGGCAATTCTTCTGTCTCCTTTAGCCAAAAGGACCAGTATTCCATTATCCTTATCCGCTTGCCCTATCCCCCATTTTTCGCCCCATTGGGCTCCCAAAAAGTTGATATTTTCTCCTTCGGTAGAGTTAATAATGGCAATGACTATCTGAGTAGACGTACTATCGGAATAGCGAATCAGCTTTTGCTCAAGACTGCTTTTATCTACTTCAGATAACAGCCCGATATAATCATATACACTGGTCTGCTTTTCAGGTTTCTCAGGAATTTTGAATTGCCCTTGAAGGCTAAATGAACACAGCAGGAAAAGAAAAAAACTAGCCTTTAGACACCTCATTCTGCAGTTCATTTGTATCATTAGGGCGCCAGGGGAAATGCGCTTTTAATTCGGTTCCGGCCTTAAGGATCCCCTGGACGATACCGTCTTTAAATTGCCCCTGTGTAAAATAGGACTGCATAATGTCTTTAGTGCTATCCCAAAAATTGTCAGGAACGGCAGTATCAATACCCTTATCTCCGTAAATGACAAATTTTTTGTCTTCAACGGCTATATAGATCAGTACTCCGTTGTCTTCCTTGGTATTGTCCATTTTAAGAAGGTGGAAAACTTCCTGGGCTCTACTGTAATGGTTCAAAGATGAGGTGGCTTCAAGATGCACTCTAATCTCCCCGGAGGTATACCTTTCCGCTTCTAAAATGGCCTCAACAATGTCTTGTTCCTCCCTCGTAGTTAAAAAATCTTCAACCTTTGTGGATGGCATGGATCAGTCAAATTCAAAGTTCACATCAGGCGCCTGTTCTGCACCGGCATCTGCCTGGTATCTGGGCATCTCTTTAAAACCAAACCATCCGGCCAGTATTTTATTCGGGAACTTAGTGGTATGAATATCGTAAATATTTACCTTCTCGTTAAACTTATTACGCTCAACATTGATCCTGTTTTCAGTGCCTTCGAGTTGCGATTGTAGTTCAAGAAAATTCTGATTGGCTTTGAGTTCCGGATATCGTTCAACCACTACCATCAATTTGCTAAGTGCCCCAGTAAGCCCGGATTGAGCTTGTTGAAATGCCGCCATTTTCTCCGGGCTAAGGTCATCGACATTGAT
>JBFOMC010000104.1:0-7775 GCA_040830565.1 Flavobacteriaceae bacterium | reverse complement strand
TGCCCCACTCATGAGCCATTCTAAGATAAGCCTTGTCGTATTTTTCCTGCTTGCTTTCCTTCATCAAAGAAGACTTATTTTGGGTTATCGGGTTTTGACAAACCACTAAGATACCTGCTTTGAAAAAGCCCCACAACCGAAAACGGTTAATTTTCTATTAAAAACGGTGTTCAGAGCGCATATACCGGTCATTGTCACAATTTAGTAGGCTTTTTACCAAGGGAACGTATTTGTCAGCATGGGTATTGTTATCAAAGCTACGATTATAGAAGCGAGCATAACAAATTGTAGCTGTTTTATTCCCAGTAACTTTGGCAGACTGCTAGTAATGAGTAAAACTACTGATATAATACACAATTGGGAAATTTCAATACCTGCTGCAAAACCCAGAAGAGGGTTTAGCTTTGTCTCTTGTTCTGCCATAAGCATATTAAAATAATTTGAAAAGCCAAAACCGTGTATAATACCGAAAAAACCAGTGGCTAATATGTGGGAATATAAGCTCAAAAAAGCCCAAGTGGTTTTTGCAAAAAAGATATTCAAGATTGCCGTAAAGAGAATGGTAACCGGAATCAGAAATTCTATGATTTTAACATTAGCATTTAGCACGTCATAAACAGACAAGGCCAGAGAAAGGCAGTGAGCCACCGTAAATACGGTTGCCAGCAAAACCACCCTTTTCCATTGTTTAAAGGTAAAAGGAATTGCCAGGGCGCAAAGAAACAAAATATGATCGTAGGCTGCCAGGTCCATAACATGGTTAAAACCTAGCTCGATATAAAACCAGAATTCTTGCATTACTTATTTAAGTAGAAATGTAAGGCCAGATACTTTTTGTTGTTCAACCAATAGCTTTTCTTTAATTCTGTCGACTGCAAACTGCTACCGAGTATCCGTCTAAAGTCCTCTTTCTGCCTGGATAGATTCATAGGCCTTTTGCACCTCCTTGAACTTTTCTTCAGCGCCTTTTTTTATCGCCTCATTTTCAGTATTAACCCTGTCTGGGTGGTACTTTTTAGCCATGGTCCGATAGGCTTTCTTTACTTCCTCATCAGTTGCGGTCTTCTCTATCTCCAGTATTTTATACGAGTTATCCACAGACTTGACAAACATGGCCATGATACTCTCAAAGTCATTTCTACCCACCCTCAAATAGCCGGCAATTTCCCTTATTTTGTCTATTTCTGCTTTGCTTACAGACCCATCTGCCTGGGCTATCCCAAAGAGAAAATGCAGCAGTTGAAGGCGAACTTCGTACCGCGTACGTTGATTTAAAAAGCTGCAGATGCGCTGAGCGGAAATCTCCCTTTTATTGATAACTTCATTAAAAGTTCTAAATATGGCGTTCGCTTTTTCCTTGCCATAGGTGCTGAGAAAATATTGGCGAACATAGTCTAATTCTCGCTGACTAACCTGTCCGTCTGCCTTAATTACCAATGAACAAAGCGACAAAAGATGCAGTTCAAAATCGGCCGGAGATACTGTTCGCCTGGTGTAGTCCTGAAAAACCGTACTTGGTCCTCGACTACTGCTCATATTATCAACAAAACTACCAATAAGAAAACCGACCACGGCTCCAGGGAACCTAAAGAGAAAATACCCCAGCATGGCCGCAAACCACTTGATCATACTCCTATATAAATTTCCGCAAAGATATGGTTTTGCTTCCTAAAATTGGGGCAGCTAGCTTGATAAGCTTTTAAGTTGAAATACGACAAATTGGTTATCTTTGTAGACCATTTAAAATAAAATTATCTATGTATCCCGCAGAATTAGTAAAACCTATGAGAGAAGACCTGGCTGTTGCTGGGTTTCAGGAATTGTATACCGCTGAGGCCGTTGAAAATGCCATAAGTCAAGAAGGCACTACTTTAGTTGTTGTAAACTCCGTTTGCGGCTGTGCCGCGGCTAACGCAAGACCTGCAGCCAAATTAAGTCTTCAAAATGATAAGAAACCAGATCAGCTCGTCACCGTTTTTGCAGGCGTTGATATTGAGGCCGTGGACGCTGCTCGTAACTTGATGGTTCCGTTCCCTCCCTCCTCTCCAAGCATGGCATTGTTCAAAAATGGTGAACTTGTGCATATGATTGAACGCCATCATATTGAGGGTAGACCGGCAGAGATGATTGCTGAAAACCTTACTGAGGCCTATAACGAATTTTGCTAAATTGCTTTGAACCTCTAAAGGAAAAGCATACAGGCGACAGAACTAAATAAGAAAAGACCTGCCAGGTTTTGAAAACCTTGCAGGTCTGTTTTATTTTAGCACTATGCAAAAATTGCTCGCATATCCGCTGACGGTTTTATACTTTCTCTTCTTTGGACTTACCTTACTGGTGTTCCATCCCATACAATGGCTATGTCTCAAGGTATTTGGCTATAAGGCACATAAACGCAGCGTTAGTATTTTAAATCTGTTTCTGATACGATGTACGCATTTCCTGGGAACGAGCTATACCTTTATAAATCCACACAACATTCCCAAAGACCGGCCCCTAATCATTGTTGCCAATCACCAGAGCATGAATGATATACCCCCAATTATTTGGTTTATGAGGGACCATCATCCTAAGTTCGTAAGCAAAAAGGAACTGGGAAAGGGTATACCAAGTGTTTCCTTTAATCTCAGGCACGGGGGATCGGTTCTAATAGATAGGAAAGATAGCAAACAGGCCCTAACGGAAATCTCAAAATTGGGGAGTTATATTGAGAAAAACAATTACAGCGCCGTCATCTTTCCCGAAGGCACAAGGAGCAGAACCGGGCATCCAAAGAAATTCCAAACTACCGGACTAAAGGTTCTAATGAAAAAAGCTCCTTCAGCACTATTGGTTCCAATCAGCATTAACAATTCATGGAAGATGCTTCGGTACGGTAAATTTCCCTATGGGATTGGGAACCGACTCTCTTTCCAGGTTCATCAACCTTTGGAGAATTCGGGCGATGTTGAACTCCTTCTGGAGACCATTGAAAAACAGATCACGGATAATGTAACGTCTTTTAAATGAGCCAAAACCAGCTTATAGAGAAAACAAAAGCCTTTGTAAAGGAAACTTTGGAAGGCGCAGAAGGAGGGCACGATTGGTTTCATATAGAACGGGTATATAAAAATTCATTATTAATAGCTGAAGAAGAAAAAGCCGATACCTTCGTAGTGAGTCTTGCCGCTTTGCTACACGACATCGCAGACGCAAAATTCCATGGTGGGGATGAGACTATAGGCCCAAAACTGGCCAGAGATTTCCTTCTTAAACACCGTGTGGAAGAGGCAACCGTTGAACATGTGGAACAGATCATACGAAATATTTCCTTTAAAAATAGCCTCGAAAAAAGGAGTAACCCCTTTAACTCCACGGAACTGAAGATAGTTCAGGATGCAGACAGGTTAGACGCTATTGGCGCCATTGGCATAGCACGCACCTTCAATTACGGTGGTTATAAGAATAGAAAACTTTATGATCCAGACATCCCACCAGATCTTTCAATGAACAAAGAGACTTACAAAAAAGCCAATAGCCCAACCATCAATCATTTTTATGAAAAGTTATTACTGCTCAAAGATAAGATGAACACCGATGCCGGAAAAAGGCTTGCGGAGGAAAGGCATAAGTTTATGCTTCAGTACTTAGAGCATTTTTACAAGGAGTGGAATGGCAAAGCATAGGTATATTCGGATAAATTAAACAGCTTATTTCCTAAAGTTTCATTTCCATTTTTTTGTATCTTCAAGGCTTACTTTAACCTAAATGAAAATGCAAAGAAGAAAATTTATAAAGAACGCCGCCGCCTCTACCGCGGTGTTTTCTATAGTTCCCAGCTATGTAATGGGAAAAACCCATGTGCCTCCTAGCGATACCCTCTATGTAGGGGCCTTTGGAGTTGGAGGTCGAGGTAGTGGGGTTATGAATGGTTTGGATCAGACCAACAAAGTAAAATACGTAGCACTTTGCGATGTTGATGATAGGAGAGCCGCAAACACCTTTAAAAAACATCCTAAAGTTCCTAAGTACAAAGATTTCAGAAAAGTCTACGACAAACACTTGAAGGAAATGGATGCCATCATGGTAGCCACACCAGATCATATGCACGCGGCAATTGCGATACCCTTTATGAAAGCTAAAAAGCATGCCTATGTAGAGAAGCCGCTTACACACAACATCAATGAAGCGAGGATGATGACCAACATCGCCAAGGAAAATGGTATTGTCACCCAAATGGGAAATCAAGGGGCTTCAAGTGATGGTAGTAGAGAAGCCAAAGAATGGATCCAGTCTGGAGTAATAGGAAAGGTATATAAGGTAGATTGTTGGACTAACAGACCTGTATGGCCACAGGGCGTACCTCTTCCCACGGAAAAACATGCTGTACCCCAAGGTTTAGACTGGGATCTTTGGTTAGGCACAGCTGCAATGCGCGACTATAATGATGCCTACTTACCCTTTAAGTGGCGAGGCTTCTGGGATTTTGGAACCGGAGCCCTGGGAGATATGGGTTGCCATATAATGGAAACTCCCTTTGGCGTTTTAGACCTCGGATATCCAACAGAGGCCGAAGCCAGTTGTACCACTAATTGGGTTGGTGATTTTGTCGAGGCAGACTATAGCCATTCTTGCCCTTCTTCCTCAATTGTCCGACTCAAATTCAATACGCCAGAACATGGGGATATTGCCTTAAACTGGTATGATGGCGGACTACTTCCTGATCTTCCCGACGAACTGAAAGATGGAGAAACTATAGGAGATAGCGGTGGAGGAAGTATTTTTTACGGTACAAGAGGAATACTGATTTGCGATACCTATTCCAGAAATGCAAGACTGCTTCCGTCGGATACCATGAAGTTACTAAATGCCCCCGATCCCTATTTAAAAAGAATAGATGGAGACATCAATGGTCACCAGCGCAATTGGGTAGAGGGTTGTTTAACCGGTTCTGAAACTTCCTCAGACTTTAAGCGTTCAGGTCCTTTAACAGAAGCGGTCCTTATGGGTAACCTTGCCATCAAGGCATTTCAATACAAGGAATTTAAACCTGGGAAAAAAGCAGGAGACTGGGATCCTTTTGCCTACCCGGGAAGAAGAAAAATTCTTTGGGATGGAGAGAATATGAGAGTTACCAATTATGAAAGAGCCAATGCTTGGGTAAAGGGTAGTTATAGAAAAGGCTGGGAACTAAGTTAGAAGGAATTTAAGGCTTCAGGACTTCGAGCTTCTTTGTCCAATGCTTTTTTTCCAACTCGTTGTTAGTTAAGTCAATAGCCGCCCTAAGTGCTTCTTCGGCTTTTTTAAAAGACCCGGTTTGCGTCAAAAGCTCCGCCCAAATGGCGTAGTAGAGCTTAGAATCTTTAAAATGAGGGCTAACCTTATATTGCTCAAGTTTTTTAAGTGCCTTTTCCGGACCGTAAACCTTGTAATAAGGGATTATTCTATTAAGTTCAACGACGGGTGAGTATTGCCGCTCTAGTTGGAGGTTGTATAAATGCAAAATGCTTTTCCAGTCGGTTTTTTGAAAAGAACTTGCAACGCAATGGTAATAGGACACGGCTGCTTCCAGATGATAGTTAGAGGGTTGTTGAGCCTTTGTTCCGGATTTTTCCAGATGCTTAATTCCTATCTGAATAAGCTCCTTGTTATATTTAGAACGGTCCTGATGCTCCAGGTCTACAATTTCCATCTGATCGTCCAGGCGGGCGTCAAATCTTGAAACATGAAAACACATTAAAGCAATCAAAGCTTCTAAATTAGGGTGCCTGCAGTATTCATTTTCATGTAATAACATAGCCAGACGAATAGCCTCAAAACACACGTCCTTCTTAATAGCCACATCTCCCGAGGAAGGAGCATAACCTTCTGAGAAAAGCAGGTAAATAACACGTATTACAACAAACAATCGGGATTGTAATCCGATCTCAATGGGAATGTCGAGGGTGCTAATTTCCTCCTTGAGTTTTCGCTTTGCTCTGGTAAACGATTTAGCCACTGCCTCTTCCTTTTTGAGCAACACCCTGGCTATTTCTTTATTGCCAAAACCTCCTATAAGCTTTAAGCTTAGAATGATTTGATATTCTACGGATAATGCCGGGTGGCAGCAGGCAAAGATCATCTTGAGCTGACTGTCAGAGATGCTATTCTCCAGAGCAATCTCTTTTGGATTGCTCTTCATTTCCTTAGAGAACTCTCCCTCTTTGATCATCTTCTTGTCCCTTCTCAGGGTATCTATCAAACTATTCCCCGCCACTCTTAGCAACCAGGAGGTAGGTTTATCCGGAACATTTTGGTACCCCCATATCTGCATCGCTTTAAGAAGCGCATCTTGTACGGCATCTTCAATCTTTTCCAAATGTGCAGGACCAAATCTATTGACCAGAATAGCCAAGATTTTTCCGTATTCATAGCGGAATACATTTTCAACAATTTCCTTTTGGTCCTGCATCTTATAAAAGTAAAAAGTCCGAAGCTATCGTCGGACTTTTATTTCAGGTTTATGATGATACTACATGTTCATAGACATAATTTCACGTACCTCTACGTTGCCTTCATGCTCAAATATGGGGCATCCCTTTGAGATCTCAACTGCCCCTTCCAAATTGTCCGAAGAAACAATCAGATATCCTCCGACAACCTCAGACCCCTCAGCGAAGGGCCCATCGGTAATGACTTCGCCTGCCTTTTCAACCACCTTTCCTTCCTTGGCTAATGGTAAGCCATCTACTAGCTGACCCTTCTCTTTTAAACCGCCCATCCAGGCTCCCCACTTTTGCATATGGGCCTGCATTTCCTCAGGAGATTGTTCTAACCTTCTTGCATCTCCTCCTCTAAATAAAAACAGATAATTACTCATGACTTCTAAATTTTACTATTATTAATTTCTTACGTACCATAGAGACGAATTCAATTTAGTGAATTGGACAAGACTGCTAAAATAATTTCATCTGGCCTTTCTTATAAACCTCGTAAAGTTGGGTATTAAGTTTAGGAAAGGACCGTTCACTAAAGAATCTTCGCCTTGCCAACCTGGCCATCTCATGGATCTGCTCTGCGATCTTTCCCTCTCCCTTGTTCCTTATTCCAAACCTACTGTCGTTCAGAGTCCCCCCGTGGCAATCAGCAATCTGGTGAAGTACTTTGTCCGCCTTATCCGGAAGGGTCTTTTTTATCCAATCCGTAAAAATATGGCCTATTGCCCCATTAAGTCTAACAATGGTAAAAGCGAAGGAAACAGCGCCTTGCTCGGAGGCGCTCTTTGCCAGGCTTAAAAGTTCGTGACTGTTGATTCCAGGGATCATGGGAGCCAACATGGCGTTGACAGGAATATTGTTTTCTGAAAGTATTCTAACTGTTTCCAGCCTTCTTTTTGTAGTGGCTGTCCTGGGCTCAAGAATTCTTCGTGTTTTTTCGGATAAGGAAGTGAGAGAGATATTGACTCCTACCAATCCATCCGCGGCAAGTGCCTTGAGCAAATCCAGATCCCTAAGTATAAGCGCGTTCTTTGTGATAATTCCAACGGGATGCCTGTATTTCAGGAATACCTTAAGACAGGCTCTTGTAATCTCAAATCGTCTTTCGGCCGGCTGATAGCAATCCGTATTTCCAGACATCACAATGGTACAGGCCCGCCAACTTCTAGATTTAAGTTTGGCCTCGAGTAATTGAGCCGCATCCTTTTTTATTAAGATCCTGCGTTCAAAATCTAGTCCGGCGCTATATCCCCAAAATTCATGGGTATTTCTCGCATAACAGTAGATACATCCATGTTCACACCCCTGGTAGGGATTCAT
>JBFOMC010000103.1:0-4184 GCA_040830565.1 Flavobacteriaceae bacterium | reverse complement strand
TATGCCGGTATCTTTATAATTTGGGACAGACTCTTAGGCACTTTTGAACCCGAAAAAGAAAAAGTGGTCTATGGAATTTCCCAAGCTTTGAATAGTGTCAATCCTATAGTAGTATTTTTCCATGGAATTACCCGCTTCCATAAAAAACTAAAACAGATCAAAGGATTCAAAAACAAAATGCTGGCCTTTGTAAAGCCGCCAGACTGGATGCCCTTGAACCAGCAAAAGATAAAAGCCTAATTCTTAACTCTAAGTGCACATTGAAATTACATCAACCCATATTTGCAGATCTCTCGACCTACAACCCTGAAGGCTCAATGGCGTTTTACCAAAATGTTTTTGGATGGACTTTTTATAGAAAAGCCGATTACTATATGGCGTATTTAGGAGATAAAGAGGTGGCAGGTTTATACGAGACACCTCAAAAATTTAAACAAATGAGGATGCCTCATTTCTGGATGACCTATTTCAGGGTGGCGCACTTAAAGGAAAGCGTTGCCAAGGCCAAAGCCCTGGGAGGCATTATAGAGTTGGATGAGGAGGTCCGTGGATTTGGGAAAATTGCTTTGATCAGGGATCCCGAGGGGGCAGGTTTTACCATCTATGAGGGAGGTAAACTAAAAGATACGCGCACAACACAAACTAAGAACACCCTGGTATGGAATGAACTTCATGTCTCCTCCGCAGATGCCGTGTTGCCCTTTTATCGGGAGGTTTTTGGCTGGAAGATGGAACAAAAGACGGCTGGATACCACACCTTAACCACAGCCGCCGGTGAACATTTTGGCGATATACTTGAGCTGACCCATGACATTAAGGGTAAGTATAACTATTGGGTATGCACTTTTGGCGTGGAAGAGCTCGAAAAAACCAAAAACAAAGTCCTGCAAAACCGGGGATCACTAATAAATGAAGAGCCCGAACGTATTTTGCTTACTGACGATTCCGGCGAGGCCTTTTTTTACATCAAGCAGCTCTAAAAGAGTTTATGAACTCATAGGTTTTGGCAAAATAAACCTGTATGAGGGGATTTGGCAGGCATAAAATCTCCTATCTTTAAAACATGAGACAGTCCTCTAAGGTTACTATTCATATGGTTGCCAGCCTTGATGGTTTTGTTTCCAAGCGAGACGGAAGCATCGATTGGATGCACTCCAAAGATACTTACGATAAAGGGAAAAACCTTACTGAAGAGGAAATTGCAGAATTCCTAAGTAATATCGACTGTTATGTCATGGGATCGAAAACCTATGAACATGCCTTGGCATTGGGCTGGCCCTATGGTGAGCTACCTGTATTTGTCATAACCAAGAGGAAGCTAAAGGCCGAAAAGAAGAATGTTGTGTTTTATGATGGTGAGCTGGTAAAGTTTGTTACAAAACAGCTAAAACCTAAATATCAAAATATTTGGATGGTAGGAGGTGCCATGCTTACGAAGGAATTTATACGATTGCAATTAGCCGATGAGATAGTGATAGCCATCATGCCCGTAATCCTAGGTGAGGGAACCCTCTTTTTCGATTATATTGGGCAGGAACACCATTTGCATTTAAAGGATCTAACAGCCTATAAGGATGGGATGGTGGAACTGTGTTACGAGATTAAAAAAGAATAGCGTAATCCTGTAACCAAATCCCTTAAAAGAGCTACTAATAGTATAGAGACAGGCAACCAAACCTTCAAGAACACATCAACAATCAAGATTATGAAAAAATGGCAAAAAACTACTTTTCTAGGACTCCTAATGCTGGGACTTTTTGTGGGTCTCATGTACGTTTTCAAATATAAGATCGTAAAGACCTCGTCGAGCAATATAGACTTTGCCCCGGAGGTTGAATCAAAAGAGGTTTTTGTACCGGATAGCATTCAAAAACCCGAAAATATTATCTTTTTTATAGCAGATGGAATGGGTTTCAGCCATCTTTCCCTGGCCATGATGTCGCAACAAATAGAGGGGCAACATTCAGTATGGCAAAACTTTGAAGTAAAAAGCTGGCACGATGCGAGAAATACCTATGGTCCGCTAACAGATTCAGGAGCATCTGCTACGGCAATGGCCACAGGCACTACCACTTTTTTCGATGTCATTGGGCAAGACAAAGACGGCAATAACAAGGAGAATGTATTTGAGATCGCAACCCAAAACAATTATGCCACTGCCATCGTTACAGATTCCTACGTCTGGGACGCTACCCCGGCAGCCTTTGTTGCCCATACCAAATCCAGAGATAATGCAAGAGAGATTTTAGAACAGATAGCAGCCAGTGAATTGGATCTTCTTTTCGGGGAACTGGAGGATGTGGGTGAGGATGAAGTCCCGGACCTGGAAACCACCATGGAGATCCTGACACAAAAATTTACCCTTCTGGACCATTCTTTAGAACTCCCTCCAACCACATCCGATTCAAAACCTTTTGCCGCTATTTTTGAAGAAGATGAAATTCAGGATCTGGACTCGTCTCCCAATCTTTTAGAGTTGACCAAGGTGGCCCTTGACGTTTTGTCTTCTAAAGATCAACCATTTATACTTTTGGTAGAATGTGAAGAAATGGATTCAGCCTCGCATGCTAACGATACCGAAAGACTCATAAAAGGGTTACAAGCACTTCAGAGTACCTTGGACTATGTTCAGGACTTTGCCAAGGAGCATGGAAATACGCTGTTGTTGTTTACTGCAGATCACGAAACGGGCGGGCTTGCTGTCACAGCAGAGTCTGACGACTATCCAAAGATGGAAATCGTCTGGTCTACCACCAACCATACTGCCGCTGTGGTGCCCTTGTTAGCCCAGGGACCCGGAGCAGAGCACTTTGAAGATGTTCACAGAAACAGACATATAGGACAAGTTCTTAAAACCCTGATCAGAACAGAATAGAAAGACCGGGCTTGCTGTTTATGCCTCGGTCTTAAAAGCAAAACAATATGAAGGATTTGTATACCAGTATAGAGAACCATTATCTCAAGGAGGGCCTATTCGAAGAGATTCTCGGCAGGCTAAAAGAACAGGGGATCGGCCCGGAGGAGGTTAGCAGGACTGACATTAGCGGGGTTGATGAATTTCATGTAAGAGGCGCGGCCGTTTCCGAAGAGCTTGCCAGTTTGATAGATCTTGGAGGAGCCCGTGTTTTAGATGTGGGCTGCGGCATTGGCGGGCCATGCCGAATGCTTGCTGAGAAATTTGATTGTAATTGTGTAGGTATAGATCTCAGTGCCGAGTTCATTAAGACTGCAACTGCCCTTTCCAAATTGGTTGGACTTCAGGATAATACTTCCTTCTTACAGGCTAATGCCGTAGACCTACCTTTTGAAGACCTTAAGTTTGACGTGGTCTGGACCCAGCATGTGCAGATGAATATTCCTGATAAAGCGAAACTCTATTCAGAGATCTACAGGGTACTAAAGCCAGGAGGATATTTTCTTTACTACGATATCTTTAAAACGGGAAAAGGCGAAGTAACCTATCCTATGCCCTGGGCAAATACGGCGGAGCAGAGTTTTCTTTTTGGATGGGAGGATATGAAAGAACTCTTAAAGGGTTTAGGGTTATCTGATATCCTCAGCACAGATCAAACTCAGGCTGGCATCAACTTCTTTGAAACGTTGCTTACTAAACTTAAGGAAGAAGGGCCTCCAAAAATAGGGTTGAATGTTTTGATGGGTGAGCAAACCAAACCCAAGTTAATGAACCTACTGGCTCATTTAAAGACAGCAAAGCTTCAACTTTATAGCGGGGCATATAAAAAGTGAATTGATCTCAATACCTTCCTTTGCCAAATTTATTGGCAATGCCTCTTTGTTTGTCTTTTTTTAGTTGATATAAACTTCTTTGAATTAATTTTACAACTAAGCATTTATTGCCATATCGTATTACCTAGACAGTATGAAAATCATAAACAAATTACTAATAACCCTACTAATTACAGGTATTGTTGGCTGTAGTACTAGGCAGAGTGCAGACAAGGATCTGGAGACACGGCGGGAAGCACTCCTGGAAAGCATAGAAGTATTTAATATTGCCTTTAAATCTGGAGATAATAAAAAGCTGGCCTCCATGATTACGGAAAATTATCAACATACTAATGGGTCGTCCGAGGTCATTGGAAAGGAAAGTTGGCTGGCTTATTTGCAAAAACGAAGTGCCGAAATAGCCTCCGGAAAACTCAAAGTAGTGAATTATGAAATGG
>JBFOMC010000102.1:0-6615 GCA_040830565.1 Flavobacteriaceae bacterium | reverse complement strand
TCATGTTCCGTACCAAAAACCAACCCTTCAATGATAGGGATGGCCAATTCGCCTGAACCACAGATCTCGTCGGGGTCTTTTTCTTCATGGTTATATAAGGCAACCAAAGGCTCTTCCGGATTGAATGCTGTATGAGTAGGATTGGTATTGAGGTTATACAAATAGGTGGGTGCCTTTTTTTCTACCCACGGATTCTCCTCTCTGGGATCATAAAAATACTGCAGTTTTTGACTGGCCAGGAACGGACTGGCCCAGCGCACATACTCTCCAATATGATTGGTCCCCGGAGAAGGGTAAAGTCCGAAAACCCTCAACATGGTTCTACTCAAAGCAATTTCGTCCCAGTCTGCTAACCAATGGGCATTTTGCTCCCTTTTCTTTAATTCGGGATACAGATCATTCCCCTCCATATCCTCAATGGTGTGGAACCAGCTAAAATGATTAAGTCCGGATGCAAAAGCTTTTATAGAATGTACATCGCGCTCAAGGAAAGCTGCAATTTGTTCTTTCCCCATAAATACACCGTGACAAAGCCCAACAAATTTGATTTTGGTGGTTCTATTTATAAGTTCCGATAGTTTTGTAAGTGGGTTGGTATAGTTCAATAGCCAAGCATCAGGGCATAGGGTTTCCATCTTTTTGATGATCTCCAGCGTAGGAGTGAAATTGCGAAGTGCGTGGAAAAGGCCTCCTATTCCTCCATTTTCTCCATAGATCTGCTGAAAACCGTATTTTCTTGGGATATGGAAATCCTGAGACCAATAAAAATACCGCTTTATTTCAATGGCGGAGATTACAAAATCTGCTCCTTTAAGCGCATCATCTAAGGAAGTAGTCTGGGTTATCTTAGTTGTTCTGCCTAGTTTTTGGGCAATCTTATCTGCATATTTTTGATGGGCTAGCAATTCAGCCGGGTTAATATCCATCAGTTCTAAATGTATGTCGCCTTTGGCCAGGACATCACTTAACAAAACATCTCTGGTTGTAGCAGGGCCAAACTCCTTGCTCCCTGCGCCTATCAATACAATTTTGGTGCTCATTTTATAAACCGTTAGGATTGATCTCAAATCGTTTCATTAGGAAATATAGTAACAAAACAGCTACTCCTAACAGGCCAATGCCAAGCAGGTATTTAGCAGTTACTATATATCCTATACCAAGTAAACTACAATATATAAATCCAATTCCCAGAAACCAGCCCATCCATCTGAAACTAATGGGAACTTCGGAAATAATATCCGGATTTTCTCTGGCAATCTCTCCCCACCAGCCCGAAGGCTTTACCAATCTGTAAAAATTAGTGAGAACTGCTTTGTCTACTGGCTTGGATATGTGAACTACCATAATCCAAACCATAGTGGTAGCCACTAATATTACAACAGCGCGAATCATATTATACTCACTGGTATATAATGTGTTTAGGCTTTCAAAAGAAGTATCAGAGAGAAGGCCAATGCCATGTAATCCCATAAATATAAGCCCCCCGTTTGCCAGGATTAGGGAGCAGATCATGGCTGAGATCTCTGCCCAGGCATTAACCCGCCACCAATACCAGCGTAGCGCCCAGATGATTGCCATCCCGGCAGTTAGATCTATGAGATAGATCCATGCCTGCTCTATAGATTCCATATAGTAAGCTGTAAGGGCAGCACACCCGGCCAGGAAAAGGATTGAAATTCGAGAAGCCCAGACATAAGATTTAGGTTTCCCGTCTTTAATGATATACCGTTTGTAGATGTCATTTACCAAATAGGACCCGCCCCAACATAGATGCGTATCCATAGTACTCATAAAGGCCGCTAAAAAAGAAGCGACTAACATGCCTTTTAAACCTACTGGCATCAATTCTGCCAGCATCATTGGATAGGCCAATTCAGGATCAGCAGCCAAGGCCGGAATGGCTTCGGAAATAGGAAAAACTACCAACGATCCTAAACCCACAATAATCCAGAGCCATGTCATCACTGTAATTCCCAAAAAGCCCCACAGAAAAGCAGCCAAAACAGAATGCTTATCATTTTTAGTGGCAAAAAGACGCTGCCCGCTATAACCGTCATGTCCGCTCCGAGCCCAAAGTACAAGTATAAGGCACATATAAGAAGCAAATTCCAAAGAGGAAATATGATTTGGGTTAGGCAAGATATCCAGGGCGCCAACAGGAGCTTCTTTTAGATGATTAATCTGTTCTACCAGTCCGCTTGGGCCTCCAACGGTATGTAATACAATCCCGGCAAGTATAATAGAGCCAATAAGGCCTGTGATAAACTGAAAAAGATCGGTAGAAACGACACCCCAAATTCCCGAGGCACTGGTGTAGATCACGGCAAGAGAAACGCAGATCCCAAGGGTTGTTAGTGCATCCCAGCCAAGCAAAACCTCTGCAAACTTTACCATAGCCAGCATTACCCAGCCCATAACAATACAATTTTTCAGCAAACCGTTATAAACCGCCGAAACTACTCTTAGGGCTGAGGCTTCCTTGCCCGAATAGCGCAATTCCATAAACTCAGCATCAGTAAGGATATTAGCCCTGCGCCAATATTTGGCAAAAAAGAAAACGAGCAACATCAGCCCTCCTGCTTCATACCACCAGAGCCAATTTCCAAAAATACCATGTTGCCTAACCAGGGAAGCTGCAGCCAGGGGTGCATCTGTGGCAAACCAGGTAGCGGCGATAGAGGTACCCGCGATCCACCAAGGTAGAGAACGACCTGCTAGGAAATAGTCCTCCATGCTTTTCCCTGCTTTTCTAGTAAACCAAAAACCAATCACAGTGGTTATGGAAATATAGATCCCAATAATGATCCAGTCGAGGAGTTCTAGTTTCATTTCGGTTTAATCTGGTGCTTCTTGCAAATAAATACTGTAGTTCGCATGTCCGTTGACTACCGAGGCAGTAAACTTGGAAATTGGAGCTTTTCCCAGAAGTTTCTGACGGGCTTCTTGTTTCCCTTCACCGCTTACGATCAACAGCAATTCCTTGGAGACCATGATTTCCTTTAACCCAATGGTAATACCTTTTTCCAGTGTTACATCTAAACCTTCAACCATCTGGTGATTTTTGCTCGCCTTGGCCAATGAAACCATCCTACAAGTATCAGCTTTGCGGCTTCCGGGTTCATTAAAAGCGAGATGGCCGTTTTTACCCATTCCTAAAATACAAAGATCTAAAGAGTTTTTATCCAGGTACATCCGCATTTCCTTTAGCTGGGAACCCATGTTTGGATGTTGACCATCAAGCAGGAAATACTGATCCACTTCCAAATTCCAGGGGCGAATTATATGTTCAAATAGATATTGCTGGCACGAGGAAGGATTTTGGGGAGAGAGTCCAAGCCATTCATCAAGCTGAAATATCCTAAGCTTAGGAATTAAAATAGGATTTTCATTTAAGGCCTTGCCAATGAATTCATACGCCATCCTTGGGCTATTCCCGGTTGCTACCCCAATATGAAGCGACTCGCTTTCACTAATTTTTGATAGGGTATGTGCTGCTACCTCCTTACTGAGCTTTTCATAGGAATCAAAATATTTTAAATGGCTTTTCAAGAATTATATCTGTTTAGCTAGCCTTCTCTAAGTGTTTAGTTTGAAGGAGAAGCATGGAGTAATTCCATCCCGGTTGAAGACCTGGGTTTAAACCCTGGCCAATCTTTTTCATTGGAATCTTCAGATATGTTTAGATATTTTGAATGATCCTCTCCTTTTATATAAGTGCCCAAAAAAGCAGTTACAAAATGTTGATTAATATTGTTGATCTTTCGCTGATCCCAGCTAGAATCTGCATATCTAT
This sequence comes from Flavobacteriaceae bacterium, assembly GCA_040830565.1. Taxonomy (GTDB): domain Bacteria; phylum Bacteroidota; class Bacteroidia; order Flavobacteriales; family Flavobacteriaceae; genus JAFMPW01. Next base: position 2,822 of record JBFOMC010000102.1, on the reverse strand, counting down.
AATATTCATCAATGTTCAACCCGGGAGCTAAAGATTCTGGAGGAGGAGGATTTGGAGCTACATTATGCCTGGCATTTTTATAGGTGAGCAAATACCTTTCCGCGTTTATCGCCCCATTGTAAATTGCTTTGATTCCATTTTCGTAGCCAGAAATGTCGTCCTCACTTCCCGCAATAAAAAAAGTGGGGGTATTCAGTCCTTTTAAACCCTCTGCATCCCAAACTCCACGCGCCATACCCCAAGGGGCAAAGGCCACTACGGCTTTGATCCGCTGATCTCCTGAACTTTGATAATCCGAATTACTTGCTGCTAGTGCAGATATGGCCGTACTCCCTCCGGTCATTCCTGAGAAGAAACCCGTTAAGGCGTCACTATAACCAGCTCCGGCAACATTAAGCACTCCGTAGCCCCCCATTGAATATCCAAGAATGGCGGTATTACTTGTATCTATGATGCCAGCAAGCAAATCTTCGCTTTCGGAAGTCCCTAAATCTGCCATTTTATTTAGGACAAATTTGATGTCTTTTGCCCGATTTAGGAGGGTACTTTGAAAGGCGTTTGCATCTCTAAAAGTTGAATCCGTATGATCTATAGCCACGACGATATACCCTTTTGAAGCTAGATTCTCAGTTAAATAGGTCATTAAATACCTGGAACCTACATAACCATGAGATACTATCACTAAAGGAAAGCTACCAACATCTCGTTTAGGTAAGGCGTCCCGGATTGCCCGGCCTTTAAATTTAAATGGGATCAACGGTCTTAAACTGTCGCCGGCAGTTCCCATGAGTTCGTCATAATCAATGGTTCTATCGTTGTTTTTGGCAGCGGCCGGATACCATATTTCTAAAATAAGCCTACGGTCGTATAGAGGATCCTGGCCATCTTTGGAGTTCAGGATATCTATCTGTTGTGGATTAACTACATTCAAGGTGCGTACACCGATTTGATAGTCACCACTTTTTGAGAGTTCCGGAGCATCTGGTAATGCATCTCCGTAAACAAAGGGGTTATCTTGTGCTAAGATTACTGTAAAGCTGCTCAAGAGCACAACGAGACAAAAGATGTTCTTTAATGAGATCATGTTAGGATTTTATTGGATTTATTCTTAGACCTTTAAATGTAATGAATTCTAATTAGCTCTGTGATGTAGTGCTGATTAAACCATAGCCGGTAACTATACTGTAGGTAAGGAGCATACATCTTAAGGTCCAGAAAACCGTGCGAATCCAATTGGTTGAGACCAGCAAGCGTAGATATCTTTCGTTATATCCTTGGGAAAGCTTTTTGTGCAAAGGCATTTGAATCAAGGCCGTACTTAGCCAGATAATACCCAACCAAACCATGTTTAGTAAAAAGACAATATGAAAAGTATCATAAAGTATCCACAGACCACTGCCTAATTCTAGGAACATGGCAGGGCCAACTACCCATCCCGTTCTGAAATTTTTCTTTTCGTAATTCGGAAAACTTTCCGGAGGGATCTGTCTAAAAAGAGGGTAATGAACAATTTGTACAAACCAGCACACTCCGGTCATAAAGGCCGTAAACAGGAGATGAATGAGGAGTATTAAATTCATATTTTGCACAAGAGAATTACGTCCTTCTAGTTTGTAATTAAAGGTACGAGCGCCTCCCGTAACCTTAAATATCCGGCTTTGTTTGGATGTAATCCGTCGGAAAACAAGCCCTCTATTATTTTCGAGTTGTCATTTAAAAAGCGCTCTCCGAAATCTGCATATCCGATGTCCAATTCCTTTGCCAATTGTGCGATTTCTACATTTAGTTTAGCTACTCTTTCTTCCCGTTCCCTACGGGGTAGAATGCCCAGAAGAAACAATTCGGCCGTTGGCTGTTTTATTCTTATAGCCTTCATTAGCATTTTTAGTCCTTTCACTATTTCTTCATCAGTATTTAGATGTAGATTGTTGGTTCCAATCATCACCAACACCCGCTCTACTTTAAAACCATCTAGCTCTCCATGATATACTCGCCATAACACGTTCTCTATCCTGTCCCACCCATAAGCGTAATTGCGTACCCCTTGTGAATTAAAAATTTCTTTCCAGGAGCCCTCTTCTTTGGCTACAGGAGATGCTGGCAGACCTCCCCAGAAATGCACTATAGAATTCGCCAAAATAATCGTTTTGGGAGGAGCATTTTTATTCATTTCCAGAATTTCGCCGTGTCTTTCTTCCCATTCATATATCTGCGGTTCGCGTCTTTGAGTAACGGGTTTGGTAGTGCTTATTTGTCCTTTTGGCTCGTGAAGAATACTTCGTAACGCTTGTTCATAGGCGTTTGCATAGCGCATCATTCCCAAATCGTTTGGGTGAGTGCCATCTACCATATCATCTAGTTCCAATCCTAAATCTTGATGTGAGAGATAGTATAATTCAGGAATACCTTCATTTTTTAATTGGTCAAAAACTGTCCTTTGAATGGTATTTACTCTCCTAAACTGTTGCTCGCGTTGAGGTTGAATAAGCCCATCGGTATAACCCGCATGTGCGGTGAGTAAAACAGGAGTATCTGGCCTAAAATGCCTTATTTGCTTAACAGCATTGGTGATCCTATTTTCCAACTCCTTGTCGTCATAAAGCTGAGCGTTCCATAGATTCGGAAGACAATCGAGGATATAGAGTTTTGCATCTATCTCGGAAAGTATATCTATTAACTCTTTTTCCAAGCGCCCGTTGCCCGAGAAAGCGAGATTTATCAATGGCCGATCCATTTTTCTGCTCAGAATATTCGTCCACGCCATACCAGGTCTGGACGCACAAGCACCCTGGGCAATGGAAGTCCCGTAAACCACAATGGGT
>JBFOMC010000101.1:0-26097 GCA_040830565.1 Flavobacteriaceae bacterium | reverse complement strand
ATGCGCAGAGGATCTTGCTAATGGTTATACCAATGAATTCTACACTGCCGAGATCAAAAAACTATACAAGGCTGTTGGATGGGACGAAGAGAACCAAAGGTATACGGGTGAAACGCAGCCTGTAGAATGGGTCAGAGTTCACAACTTACCAGATTTTGTGTATTTCAATCATTCTCAACATGTTTCGGTTGCCGGTATAGAGTGTCAAACCTGTCACGGACCTATAGAAGAGATGGAAATTGTGAGTCAGTTCGCTCCATTGACCATGGGTTGGTGTATTAACTGCCACCAGGAGACCAATGTGAAAATAGAAGGCAATGCTTACTATGACAAAATCCATGAAGAGCTTTCTAAGAAGTATGGAGTAGACAAACTTACTGCTGCAGATATGGGTGGTTTGGAATGTGGTAAGTGTCACTATTAATAAGATAATTTCAGATATATCGTATGGCATCAAACAAAAAATATTGGAAGAGCGAAGCGGAATTACTTCCGAACGATTCCATTGTTGAGAGGCTAAGACAAAACGAATTTCCGGAAGAGATTCCGGTAGACGACTTTTTGGGTGATAAAGAAGGGCTTGCAGCAAGTACGACAAATAGAAGGGACTTCCTCAAGTACGTAGGGTTCAGTACTGCCGCCGCCTCGCTCGCCGCCTGTGAGGGTCCTGTGCGTAAATCTATCCCTTATGTGGTAAAACCAGAAAGCATCATTCCCGGGGTTGCCAACTATTACGCTACTACTATTGCCGATGGTTTTGATTTTGCAAGTGTGCTTATCAAAACTCGAGAAGGAAGACCCATAAAAGTTGAAAATAATACAGATGCTAAGGTAGGAGGAGCGGCTAACGCCAGAGTCCAGGCCTCAGTTCTTTCCTTATATGACAGTACCAGAATTCAAGGTCCTTTGCAGGAAGGAGAGCCGGTAGAATGGTCTGCCCTTGATGCGGCTGCCAAGGCCAAGTTAGGGACACTTCGAAATTCAGGCAAACAAATAGCTCTATTAACTCAGACCTATGCAAGTCCTTCGACTGATAGGTTGATATCCGAGTTCACTGATGCTTTTGGCAACGTAAGCCACATTACTTACGATGCGATTAGTGAAGACGCTGCACTCTCAGCCTTTGAAGCAAGATATGGAGAAAGAGCGCTTCCGAGCTATGATTTTGGAAAGGCAGAGGTGATCGTTTCTTTTGGAGCAGATTTTCTGGGCGACTGGCAAGGTGGTGGTTTTGACAGCGGCTATGCTAAAGGCCGAGTACCCAAAAACGGAAAAATGTCTAAGCATTACCAGTTAGAGGCTAATATGTCACTTACCGGAGCTAATGCAGATAAAAGAATACCACTTGCTCCAAGTAAGCAAAAAGTTGCCTTGGCCAAGTTATACAGTAAGCTTAACGGAACCTCAATTGGAGGAGATCTTGATGAAGCTGTAGAAAGAGCGTTGGATGCTATAGTTAGGGAAATAGCTAAGAATAAGAGTGCGGCTGTCGTCGTTACAGGTCTTGAAGATCCAAATGCACAAGCGGTTGCCTTGTCAATTAATGAAATGCTGGGGAGTAAAGCCATAGACACGGCTTCTCCAAAATATGTGCGCAAGGGAAATACCGCGGCTGTAAGCCAGCTCATTGAAGATATGAAAGCAGGGAAGGTTGGCGCTCTTATAATGGACGGAGTGAATCCAATGTATACCCTGGCAGATGCAGCAGGCTTTCAGGAAGGTTTAGAACAAGTAGATCTTTCTATTACCTTCTCTACGAACTGGAATGAAACTACTGCGGTTTCAAACTACACCGCAGCCTCTAATCACTACCTGGAATCTTGGGGTGATGCTCAACTGCAGAAAGGTCATTATAGTCTAATGCAGCCTACCATAAAAGAGTTGTTTGATACAAGACAATTCCAGAGCTCTTTGTTAAATTGGATGGGTAGTGATAAGAGCTACTACGACTACATAAAAGAAACCTGGAATACTTCCATCCTTGACGGTGGAAATTGGGATAAAGCCCTACACGATGGTGTTTTTGTTCCAATGAATGATGTCATGAGTGATACGTCTGGAAATGCAGATCCTATAGCTGCTGCCCAGCTAGAAACGGATAAAGAGGATGCTACAGCTATGGAAGATGGTGGGGAGGCCAATGTGCTGCCCATAGCATCTGCGGTGAGTGGCTTGGCGTCTTCTGACAATGAAGGCATGGAATTAGTGCTCTACTCCAAAGTGGGTATGGGAGATGGGCAACAGGCCAGCAACCCTTGGCTTCAAGAATTCCCAGATCCCATTAGCAGGGTCTCTTGGGATAATTATGTGACCGTTTCTAAGGCAGATGCTAATATGCTTGGCTTGGAAAATTGGCACGTGGCCAACGGAGGTTTAGACGGAAGCTATGCTAACATTACGGTAAACGGTGTTAGTCTGAATAATGTCCCTGTACTAATTCAGCCCGGACAGGCTGAAGGTACTCTAGGACTGTCATTCGGCTATGGTAAAGAAGTTGGTTTGAAAGAGGAGATGAAGGTCGGAGTTAATGCCTTCAAATTATACCAGAACTTTGCTAATGTTCAAGCCGCTACCATTGAAAAGGCCCCTGGTAGTCATGAGTTTGCTTGCATTCAATTGCACAATACGCTAATGGGTAGGGGAGATATTATTAAGGAGACCACCCTTGAGATATTCAATACTAAGGACCATGCTGAGTGGAACCACGTACCCCAGGTATCCCTTGATCACCAAGAAGTTCCCGCGACTACAGTAGACCTTTGGGATAGCTTTGATAGATCAATTGGGCACCACTTTAATATGTCTATAGATCTTAATGCATGTACGGGTTGTGGCGCTTGCGTAATAGCTTGTACCGCAGAGAATAACGTACCTGTGGTTGGTAAGGAAGAGGTCAGAAAGTCCAGAGATATGCATTGGTTGAGGATAGATAGATACTATTCTTCCGAAGACACCTTTGAACAAGACGATACCAAAAAAGATGAATTCTCAGGAGCCTTTGAATCCAAATCAGGTTTCGAGCAAATGGAAGATCCTGCAACTAACCCGCAAGTGGCCTTTCAGCCTGTGATGTGCCAACATTGTAATCATGCACCTTGTGAAACGGTTTGTCCGGTGGCAGCCACTTCTCACGGAAGGCAGGGGCAAAACCAGATGGCTTATAACAGATGTGTTGGTACACGTTATTGCGCCAATAACTGTCCTTATAAGGTTAGAAGGTTCAACTGGTTCTTGTACAATAATAATGATGAGTTCGATTATAACATGAACAATGATCTGGGTAAAATGGTTATTAACCCGGATGTTAATGTACGTTCCCGTGGGGTGATGGAAAAATGCTCTATGTGTATTCAAATGACCCAAAAGACCATTTTGGATGCAAAAAGGGAAGGTCGAGAGATCAAAGATGGCGAATTTCAAACCGCCTGTTCCAATGCTTGTAGCAGTGGAGCGATAGTGTTTGGCGATGTTAATGATAGTGAGAGTAAAGTAGCTGAACTAGCGGAAAGCAACAGAATGTATCACCTACTCGAAAGCGTGGGCACCAAACCAAATGTGTTCTATCATGTAAAAGTGAGAAACACAGACGAAGCATAATTAAAGAAAGAGAACGTAACAATAATATAATTTTATGGCGTCGCATTACGAAGCACCAATACGTAAACCCTTAGTCCTTGGAGATAAAGGCTACCACGACGTTTCTGTAGATATTGCAGCACCGGTAGAAGGAAGAGCCAATAGGCAATGGTGGATTGTTTTTTCCATTGCTCTGGTTGCATTTCTTTGGGGAGTAGGTTGTATTGTATATACCATTTCTACAGGTATTGGTACCTGGGGACTTAACAAAACTGTAGGTTGGGCCTGGGATATTACAAACTTTGTTTGGTGGGTAGGTATTGGTCATGCCGGAACCTTAATTTCGGCAGTATTATTATTATTCAGACAAAAATGGAGAATGGCAATCAACCGTTCTGCAGAAGCCATGACAATATTCTCCGTAATTCAGGCGGGTCTTTTCCCTATTATTCACATGGGAAGACCTTGGTTAGGGTATTGGGTGCTTCCTATACCTAACCAGTTCGGATCGTTATGGGTGAACTTTAATTCACCTCTGCTATGGGATGTATTTGCAATTTCAACCTATCTATCCGTTTCTTTGGTTTTCTGGTGGACAGGCTTACTGCCAGATTTTGCGATGATCAGGGATCGTGCGGTTAAACCCTTCCAAAAGAAAATATATAGCCTGGTGAGCTTCGGTTGGAGTGGCCGTGCCAAAGATTGGCAGCGTTTTGAGGAAGTTTCCTTGGTTCTTGCTGGTTTGGCAACACCCTTGGTACTGTCCGTACATACAATTGTATCTTTTGACTTTGCTACTTCGGTGATTCCCGGATGGCATACAACCATATTCCCTCCTTACTTCGTTGCAGGAGCGATCTTTTCAGGTTTCGCGATGGTGCAAACCCTCCTGATCATCATGAGAAAGGTTTGTAATCTGGAGGCCTATATTACTGTACAGCACATAGAGCTGATGAATATCATTATCATGATCACAGGTTCTATCGTGGGTTGTGCGTACATTACCGAGTTGTTTATCGCTTGGTATTCTGGAGTAGAGTATGAGCAGTACGCCTTTTTAAATAGAGCAACAGGTCCTTACTGGTGGTCTTATCTATTAATGATGACCTGTAACGTGGTTTCTCCACAAATCATGTGGTTTAAAAAGATCAGGACCAGTATTGTGGTTTCCTTCATTATTTCTATTGTGGTGAACGTTGGGATGTGGTTCGAGAGATTTGTGATCATCGTTACCTCGCTCCACAGAGATTATTTACCTTCTTCATGGACCATGTTCTCACCAACCTTTGTAGATATTGGGATTTTCATTGGAACCATAGGATTCTTCTTTGTCCTTTTCCTATTGTATGCGAGAACTTTCCCGGTTATCGCACAAGCTGAAGTAAAATCTATCTTGAAATCTTCAGGAGAACGTTATAAAAAATTACGAGACGCCGGGCAACCGCTTTATAAAATAGGCGGTGCGCCCAAAATTGCAGAAACTGTGGAGGAAGAGGCGCCCAAACCAATATCCAATGACGATGAAAAAGTTACCTCCCTTCTGGATACTATAGGTTCCTTTGATGCAACTAAGGAAACTGCCGATGATCTTAAACGGGTTAAAGGAATTGGCCCTCAAATGGAGCAAACGTTAAATCAGATAGGGATATTCACCTTTGCCCAGGTGGGTAGGATGACAGAAAAGGAATACGATCTGTTAGACAGCATTACAGGCTCTTTCCCGGGAAGGGCGCAGAGAGATGATTGGGCAGGACAGGCAAACAGATTAAAAAATAATAACTAACATATGGCTTCTACTAAGGTTATACAAGCTTATTATGACGACGATGATGTACTCATGCATGCCGTTAAGAAGGTAAAAGCAGCCAAACATCACATTGAAGAAGTATATTGCCCATTTCCCGTTCACGGCTTGGATAAAGCCATGGGATTGGCACCAACCAGAATTGCGATCACTTCCTTTATGTATGGATGTCTCGGACTTACAGTTGCCATAGTTATGATGAATTATATGATGATTCAGGATTGGCCTCAGGATATTGGGGGTAAGCCCAGTTTTAGCTATATAGAGAACATGCCGGCTTTTGTACCTGTCATGTTCGAGATGACAGTATTCTTTGCTGCTCACTTAATGGTGATAACCTTCTACCTCAGAAGTAAATTATGGCCATTTAAAAAGGCCGAAAATCCTGACGTCAGAACCACAGACGATCATTTTGTGATGGAGATTGGAATCCATGATAATGAATCTGCTCTGAAGGAACTATTGGCAGATACAGGTGCAGTAGAAATAAATATTACTGAAAAGTAGGAATATACTATGAACAAATTAGTCAAAATAGGAATTGTATTTGGTTTGGTTGTACTGCTTGCTTCCTGCAAGTCCGACACGGAACCAAATTATCAGTATTTCCCTCAGATGTATGAAGCTGTTGGTTATGAAACCTATGCCAAGGCAGATTTTCTACCTTATAGCATGGCAGCTTTACAGCCGGCAGAAAATACCATCCCAAGAGGTGTTATGCCCTATAATATTCCAAATGATCTGGTAGGCAAAGATTCTTCCAGACTACAAGTAAGTCCGTTAGATTCTTTGAATATGGAAGCTAACCTGGCGAAAGGCAAAGAGTTGTACGATATTTATTGTGCCATTTGTCATGGAGCCAAAGGAGATGGTCAGGGGAATTTAGTGAAGCGAGAAAAAATATTGGGCGTGCCCAGCTATGATGATGCAGGAAGGAATATCAATATTGGGACCACCTACCATGTCATCTATTACGGAATCAATTCCATGGGGTCCTATGCCGGACAATTGGACTATGAAGAACGTTGGCAGGTGGCAGAATACGTCATGAAATTGAAGCAGGATTTATCAAAATAATACATAGACTTAAATATGTACACATTTTCTAACAGACTTAAAATAGGATCCATTGTACTAATGGCCCTGGGTATCATTGGTTTGGGGATAGGATTTGTATCAGCACCCTCTACGGTTGAAGATGCAAAAGCCATAGTGGAGGCTCAGGCCGGTGGTCATGGAGATGCTCATGGGGCAGAAGCTGAGGGGCATGGAGCTGAGGCTGCTCACGGTACGGAACATTATGAGCACGTCTTACACCAGTTGCAAAATAGACCCTGGTCTGCCTTATACGTTGCGGCCTTCTTTTTCTTTATGATCGCCTTAGGCGTATTGGCTTTTTACGGGGTACAAAGAGCTTCCCAGGCAGGATGGTCGCCCTTGCTGTTTAGAGTAATGGAAGGAATAACGGCCTATTTAGTTCCCGGAGGTATTATTGTATTTGTCATTCTGGTACTTTCTGTCCTGCACATGAATCATATGTTCCCATGGATGGATGCCGAAGTTGTTGCCCATGATGAATTATTGCAAAACAAGTCTGGCTATCTTGATCCTACCTTCTTTTTGATCAGAGCCGCCATATTTCTAGGCGGGTGGATAGCTTACAGGGAGTATTCAAGAAAATTTTCTTTAGCTCAAGATGAGGCTGATGACAACAGCAACTTTAAAAAGAATTTTAGAATATCAGCAGCGTTTTTGGTATTCTACCTGGTTTCAGAATCTATTATGTCATGGGATTGGATCATGAGTGTTGACCCACATTGGTTCAGTACGCTCTTTGGATGGTATGTGTTTGCCAGCATGTTTGTGTCTGGTATTACGGTAATTGCAATGGTGAGTATTTATTTGAAATCTAAAGGATATTTGCCAGACGTAAACGATTCTCATATTCATGATCTGGCTAAGTTCATGTTCGGGATTAGTATTTTTTGGACCTACTTGTGGTTTGGACAGTTTATGCTTATTTGGTATGCGAACATTCCCGAAGAGGTCACCTATTTTGTAACCAGGATTGAAGACTACAAATTGCCCTTCTTTGGAATGGTTGCAATGAACTTTGTCTTCCCGCTCTTGTTGTTAATGAATAGTGACTACAAAAGAGTTAATTGGTTCGTGGTTATGGCCGGAATAGTCATTTTATCTGGCCACTATTTAGATGTGTTTAATATGATAATGCCGGCAACGGTTGGAGACCAATGGTACATCGGTATTCCGGAGATTGGAGGAATATTGTTCTTTGCCGGGTTGTTTATTTTCTGGGTGTTCAGGGCTTTGACAAAAGCACCATTACAGCCCAAGCGCAATCCGTATATTGAGGAAAGTAGGCAATTTCATTATTAGTAAGTTTAAAGTATAATATTAGCTCATACAATGACTGGATTATTGATCATAGCTGTTTTAGTTCTAGTGGCAATTGCGATTTGGCAAATGACCAAAATTTTTGAATTGTCGCAACTCAAGACAGAATATGCCGAAGTTGCAAGCGATAGAGACAACCGTTATAACGGTTACCTGATGTTTGCTTTTTTGATCTTTATTTACGGGATCACCATCTTCAGTTTCTGGAAGTATACAAAAGTACTGCTCCCAGAAGCTTCGTCGGCCCATGGAGGAGAATATGATTATCTGATGCTGGTATCCTTTGTGATCATCTTCTTTGTACAGACCATTACCCAGGCTTTACTTCATTATTTTGCCTACAAATACCGAGGCGAAAAAGGAAAGAAAGCATTGTTTTATGCAGATAACGACCGGCTGGAATTTATATGGACCATTATACCGGTAATCGTACTAGCCGGACTAATACTATGGGGATTGTATTCCTGGACCAATATTATGGATATTAATGATGAAGATGATCCGTTGATCGTTGAGCTGTATGCCCAGCAATTTAACTGGACGGCCAGGTACGGAGGGGAAGATAATGTCCTGGGTGGCGCAAACGTCAGAATGATAGATATTGATAGGGCCAATGTGCTTGGTTTGGATGAATCAGATCCCAACGCTTCAGACGACGTGATTGTAAAAGAATTACATCTTCCGGTTGGCAGAAAAGTGAACTTCAAGTTTCGTTCGCAAGACGTGCTGCACTCTGCTTACATGCCTCACTTTAGAGCGCAGATGAATTGTGTTCCAGGTATGACTACCGAGTTTTCATTTACGCCTACCATCACAACCGAACAAATAAGACAGAACCCAGATGTTATAGATAAGGTAAAACGAACTAACAAGATAAGAGCCGAAAGGGCGGCCAATGGAGAACCAAATTCAGACCCTTGGGAATATGATTACGTTTTGCTTTGCAACAAGATCTGTGGAAAATCGCACTACAATATGCAAATGAAGATCATTGTAGAAACCGAGGAAGAGTTCAATGAATGGATGAAGACACAGCAAACCTTCCAACAGACCATGGCCTCGATGCAATAGAGGCGATAAATAAAATTATAATACAAAATAAATTATTGATATGTCAGGAACAGGACACGAACACGGAGATGATCACGGGCACGATGATCACGGACATCATCATAAGGAGACCTTTATAACTAAATATATATTTAGTCAGGATCATAAAATGATCTCAAAGCAGTATTTGATTACTGGTTTGATCATGGGCTTCATTGGTATAGCGATGTCGCTGCTGTTTAGAATGCAGCTGGCCTGGCCAGGGGAAGAAATTCCAGTAATGGAAGCCTTGTTGGGTAAATGGGCTCCTGACGGAGTTATGGATGCTGATATTTATTTAGCATTAGTAACCATACACGGTACCATAATGGTATTCTTCGTGTTAACAGCGGGTCTGAGTGGTACCTTCAGTAACTTGCTCATACCATTACAATGTGGCGCCAGAGATATGGCATCGGGCTTTTTGAACATGCTTTCTTATTGGATGTTCTTCTTGTCTAGTGTTATTATGGTGATCTCCTTATTTGTAGAAGCAGGTCCTGCAGCTGCAGGTTGGACCATATACCCACCCTTGAGTGCCCTTCCAATGGCCCAACCCGGGTCCGGAATGGGGATGACACTTTGGCTGGTTTCTATGGCAATATTTATAGCTTCATCCTTATTAGGTTCCCTGAATTATATTGTAACCGTAATAAACCTTAGAACCAAAGGAATGTCTATGACAAGGTTACCTTTAACCATATGGGCATTTCTTGTGACAGCCGTCATTGGTGTTATTTCTTTCCCGGTTCTCTTGTCGGCAGCTTTGTTACTTATTATGGACAGAAGTTTTGGAACTTCTTTCTTCCTTTCAGATATTTTTATTCAAGGAGAGGTGCTACACTACCAGGGAGGGTCACCTGTACTGTTCGAACACCTTTTTTGGTTCCTGGGACACCCCGAAGTATATATCGTAATCCTTCCCGCTATGGGAATGGTATCAGAGGTGATGTCTGTAAATGCACGTAAACCTATTTTTGGATACAGAGCTATGATTGCCTCTATTTTGGCCATTGCTTTCTTGTCTACCATCGTTTGGGGACATCATATGTTCATCTCAGGAATGAACCCGTTCTTAGGATCAGTATTTACATTTACGACCCTATTGATCGCTATACCTTCTGCGGTGAAAGCCTTTAACTGGATCACTACCTTATGGAAAGGAAATCTGCAATTGAATGCAGGAATGCTCTTTTCTATAGGGATGGTCTCTACCTTTATCACGGGAGGACTAACCGGTATTATTCTTGGAGACAGTACATTGGATATTAATGTACATGACACCTATTTCGTTGTAGCCCACTTCCACCTGGTAATGGGTATCTCAGCGCTCTACGGATTATTCGCAGGGGTATATCATTGGTTCCCCAAAATGTTCCAGGGCAGAATGATGGATAAGAATTTGGGATATGTACATTTTTGGATAACGGCAGTTGGTTCCTATGGTATCTTTTTCCCTATGCATTTTGTAGGTATGGCAGGAGTGCCTAGAAGGTACTATGAGAATACCGCCTTTCCGATGTTTGATGAATTGACCGATGTTCAGGTACTCATGACTGTATTTGCCCTGATTACCGCTGCCGCTCAGTTGTTATTTGCTTACAACTTTATACGCAGTATATTTTATGGAAAGCGTGGACCACAGAATCCGTGGAATGCGAATACCCTGGAATGGACTGCCCCCCAGGAACATTTCCATGGCAACTGGCATGGGGAAATACCTCATGTTTACAGATGGGCCTATGATTACAGCAAAACAGATGATAACGGAGAATATATCATTCCCGGGCAGGATTATGTACCTCAGACTGTACCTATGAAGGACGGAGAGGAAGAACTTCATCATTAGCGCAAAATACAGATCATAAAAAACGGCCCATCTTTTGATGGGCTTTTTTGTGGACAAAAGGTTTGTGAAACTGCTATATCACTTTTTTTGATATATTAGTGAAACCCACCGCTATATGAACTTAAAAAAATTAAGAGTGAAAAATCTAATTATTCTGGTGTTGATACTAGCTGCTACTAGCTTGTACTCCCAGAGAAAACCTAAGATCAAGGGAAACAAGGCTGTCATAGAGATTCGTGAGGAACTACCTCCTTTCAACGCCATTCAACTCAATGATGATCTGGACATTGATTTACAAAGGTCGACAGCAGAAGGATACAACATCACCGCAGACGATAATTTAATTGATGTACTCAAATTTGAGGTGGAAGACGGTACATTGGTTATTAGTTCTTTCTACAAAATAACTTCGAAAAAAAAGCTTGAAATTGTGGTGAACTATAGAGAACTGGAGGCCATTACCTTGAGAGATGGGGTGATCAAAATGGAGGATATTCTTTCTACGGATGAACTCTACATCAATACTTATGGAGCCTCCAGACTTCAACTAAATGCAAGTGCTCCCGTTACCCATATCAATATGGAAGGCCAGAGTTCAGGCGACTTTAATATTGATAGCGACTCACTCAATATAAATCTCAAAGACCGGGTAGATGCAAGTATTTATGTGGTAGGCGAAAAAAACACTCTGGAAATGCATAAAAGTGCCTCGGTTAGGATGGAAGGTACTACGGATACCTTGAATCTAAGGCTTTTCGAGAATGCTAAATTCAAAGGCGAGAAGTTTGAAGCCGCTGTGGTTAATGCCACCGTTGAGGAAACTTCCAACGCTAGAATTTATGCCTTTAGAGATTTGGTACTTACTTCAAAAGGTTCTGCAAGGACACAACTCTATGGCGATCCTAAGATTACCATCAATGAATTTTTAGATACCTCAGAATTGGTCAAGAGGAGAAATTAGGTAGCAATGGGCGCAGTAAGTAAGGGTTCCGGAATTCCGAATCCGTCTACAAGCACCTCTATATGGGGCCTGAGTTCAGAGCATAATCGCTCTACCCGTTGCCTGATAGCCTTGGACTTCGTTCCCCCTAAATAGCCTTGCTCTAAATACCAGTTCGCATCCTGTCTAATTTGATATAAGGCGTATAAAGTTCCAAGTTTTTGAAACAATAACCGGTGTTTTTCATCTTTGATCTCCTCTGCAAAGACATGGAATTTATGATACGCCAATTCACAACTATACGCTTTACCTAAGGCCAGTAAATGGGTCTGTACTTTCAGAAATGCCTGGTAGGCAGGTATCCCCTTCTTAATATAATCCCGGATGCGCATCGCAAGCGTATAGGTAAGCCTTCTGGTTCTGTAATTGAAAGCATGCTTATGGAATTTGGGATTGAACAAATGATCCTTATCTACTTTGTTCGTGTATATGGGGTTTATGGTGGTTAATTTGTCACTGATCTGACTTCCAATAAGTTTTAGTACTGAAGTAAAGCCTGCACTGTTAAACTCGGCTCTAAAATCGGACAATATGCCTTTGGCAGCTAGCTGCATCAGTACCGTATTGTCTCCTTCGAAGGTGGTGAATATGTCCACATCTCCTTTGAGGTCTGCGATCCTATTTTCTAATAGATAGCCTTTACCTCCGCATGCTTCTCTGCATTCTTGAATGGTTGCATTGGAAAACCAGGTAATAACAGCCTTCAGACCGGCTACCTGAGTCTCTATTTTACGCTTATCATCCACCTTGTCGTCCGCGTAATCGAGCATAAGTTGATCCAGGGCAATATGATAAACATAGGCCGACGCAATAGCCGGAGTTAGTCGCAGCTGATGCGTGGGGTAGTCCATAATCAAATCCTCCTGTACTTTGACACTGTCATTAAATTGCCTTCGGTCCAGTGCGTATTTCACTGCAATTGCGAGAGACATCTTAGCACCGCTTAGGGCCCCTTTAGCCACACAAATACGACCACCAACCAAAGTGCCAAGCATGGTAAAAAAACGCTTGTTGGGATTTTTTATCCCAGAGAAATAACTGCCGTCCTTTAGGATTTCCCCATATTTGTTAAGCAGATTTTCTCTTGGGACTTTTACCTGGTCAAACCAGATCTTTCCGTTGTCTACCCCATTAAGTCCCAGTTTATATCCGTTATCTTCTACTCGTATTCCCGGATATAACTGATGGTCCTTATCACGTAATGGAACCAGAATAGCGTGCACTCCATGATTTGTACCATCTACAATAAGTTGTGCAAATACTGAAGCCATAGTGCTGTGCATGGCATTACCTATATACTCCTTATTGTCGTTTTTGCCAGGGGTATTTATGATGATGGTGTCGCTTTCCTTTTCGTAGGTGGCTGTTGTTCTAATACCTCTAACATTAGACCCATGCCTGGTTTCTGTCATTGCAAAGCAGCCCAGTAGTTTGGCTTCGCCAGTTGCCTTTAGATAGCTGTCGTGATGTTTCTCTGTCCCCAACTTCTGTATGCTTCCTCCGAAAAGCCCAAATTGTACGCCAAACTTTACCGCCAGACTACCATCTACATACATAATGTTCTCGAAAATGGAGGCATAAACATTAATGTCTCCTATCCCTCCATAGGTTTCTGGGTAGGCCAGGGCACCATATCCGTGGTCTGCAAGAAGTTGTAGTTGTTTCAGAACTCTTTCCCTAAAGATAGCCTTGTCTTTTTGCACCTCCCATCTAAATATGTCCTTAGTTAATAATTCTCGGAAGTCATCTACCACTTTGGCATATCGTCCTTTAAATATTTCATCTATTACGGCTGCCTCGTAATAATTGGAGGTTTTCTCATGTACTACTTCAACATCGAATAAATGGTTATAATGGTTGGGTTGTATTCCTAGGTTTATTTCAATCTGTTTCAGCTGTTCATTAAAAGGGCAGAGTTCCTTGTATTCGCAAACTACTTTCTGACTAAAGGTAGCTAAGGGATAGATTTCACTCTCCACGAGTTTAACACCGGAATTGGACAAGAGTTGATTCCACTGTTTTAACTCATGATTTTTCGGACCGTGTTTTCCATCTAACCATCTTAGTAAGGTCTTCTGATCAGCTTCCTCTAAGGAAGCATCTTCTGATATGGCCTTAGTAACCACGGCAATTTCGGAGGCCGATAAAAGATCGTCTGACCAAATCACATAAAAAAAAGGAATGTACTGTAAAACTCCGGAGGAATACCTGGTCTTTTGCATGACTTGAAAATACGACTTTATCTCCAAAATTCTTACAACAGGGAAGTATGGAAATAAAGAGTGCCCGGAAGATACATTAACCTTCCGGGCACAGTTTTTAAGTTAGTTGAGTTATGCTTGCATCAAGTAATCGGACTTGGGCCCCGCTTCCAGGATGGACTGATTAACATTGGCTTCAAATTGTTTGAAGTTTTCTATAAAGAGCCCAATGAGCTTCTTTTTGGTTTCATCATATTTTTCCTTATCCTCCCAGGTATTTCTTGGAATGAGGACTTCAGAAGGTACATTGGGGCACGCTTCAGGAATTTGGAACCCAAATTCTTCGTCTTCAACAAAAGCCACTTGATCAAAATCTCCGTTGTGTATGGCATCTAGCATTGCTCTTGTATATTTTAATTTCATTCTGGAGCCTACACCATGAGCTCCCCCGGTCCATCCAGTGTTTACGAGCCATGCCGTAACTTGATGATCCTTTATCTTTTGTGCCAGTAATTCGGCATACTTGTTAGGGTGCCACATCATAAAGGCAGCACCAAAACAGGCGCTGAAAGTTGCCTGGGGCTCGGTAACTCCCATTTCGGTACCCGCTACCTTAGCGGTATATCCGGATATAAAGTGATAACTGGCCTGCTCCGGAGTCAATTTGCTTACTGGTGGCAGTACCCCAAAGGCGTCGCAAGTAAGAAAAATGATATGCTTTGGATGGCCCGCAATACAGGGTATTTGCACGTTGTCAATATATTCTATGGGATAAGATGCCCGGGTATTCTGAGTGATAGAGGTATCTGTGTAATCTACCTCTCTGGTAGCCTTGTCATAGACCACGTTTTCCAATACCGTTCCAAATTTGATGGCATTGTAAATATCTGGTTCGTTCTCTTCAGACAAATTTATGGCCTTGGCGTAGCAACCTCCTTCAATATTAAAAGTACCCTCATCTGTCCAGCAGTGTTCATCATCTCCAATAAGTCTTCTTTTGGGATCGGCACTCAAGGTAGTCTTTCCTGTACCAGAAAGCCCAAAAAGAATAGTTACATCGTCATTCTCTCCAACATTAGCAGAACAATGCATGGGCAGTACGCCTTCCAGAGGCATTAAATAGTTCATAATACCAAAGATGCCTTTCTTCATTTCACCTGCGTATTGGGTGCCGAGAATCACAATTTCCTTTCTTTCAAGGTTTACATCAATGCTCGTCTTGGAAGTCATTTCAGAAGTATACCTATTTGCCGGAAAGCCACCTGCGTTTAATATCAAGTAATCTGGTTCCCCGAAATCGGCCAGTTCTTCGGCTGTAGGCATGATCAGCATATTTTGCATAAAAAGTGCATGATAAGCCCGGGTACAGATAATCCTCGTTTTAATGCGGTATTTTGGATCCCAGCCTGCAAAGGCATCTATCACAAACAAATGATCACAGGTGTTTAAATAGTCCAGAGCACGTTCGTGGTTTACCATAAAGGTGTGCTCATCCAGTCCTATGTTGATGTCTCCCCAATCTATGTTCTTCTCAGAATCCGGGTTTCTGACTATGCGTTTGTCTTTTGGACTCCTACCTGTTTTTTCTCCAGAGAAGGTCATAAGAGCGCCGACATCAGAGATGGCAGTGCCTTTTTCAAGGCGTAGCCCTAGTTCGTATAAAACAGGGACACTACTGTTCCTGTATATTGTTTCAGTGTCAATTCCATACTTATGAAGGTTAAATGAACTTGCCATAATTGTTGTTTTTAAATATGAGTCCTACTTGATTTAATTGCCGTGGTAAAGGAGCGAATAAATCTGCTTAAAAAGGATGATAATTATCATGCTTTCCAAATTATTATGAATAAAACCTGCTTATGGGTCCCCTTATCTTTTTAGTATCTTTGTGTTAAGATGAATGAGCATTTAGATCCCACTGCAGGTAATTTTTCCCAAGAAGAACTGGATATTGAAAGGGCTTTGCGCCCAGTTTCATTTGACGATTTTACAGGACAGGAGCAGGTTTTGGAGAATCTAAAGATCTTTGTTCAGGCAGCAAATCTTCGTAACGAAGCTATAGATCATACCCTTTTTCACGGACCTACGGGAGTAGGGAAGACAACCCTTGCGCATATCTTGGCCAATGAACTCGGGGTAGGGATTAAAATTACTTCGGGTCCGGTATTGGACAAACCCGGGGACCTGGCCGGCCTTTTGACCAACCTTGAAGAACGAGATGTCCTTTTTATTGATGAGATCCACAGATTGAGCCCCATAGTAGAAGAGTATTTGTATTCCGCCATGGAGGATTACAAAATTGATATTATGATAGAAACGGGACCTAATGCCAGATCCGTCCAGATCAATCTACATCCTTTCACGTTAATAGGCGCAACTACAAGATCTGGCTTGTTGACCGCCCCAATGAGAGCCCGTTTTGGTATTTCGAGCAGGTTAGAGTATTACAGCACGGAATTGCTGTCCACTATAGTGGAGCGCAGTGCGGATATTTTAAAGGTACCCATAACAAACGAGGCTGCTATAGAAATTGCCGGAAGAAGCAGGGGAACTCCCAGAATATCCAATGCACTTCTTAGACGGGTGAGAGATTTTGCCCAGATCAAAGGGACCGGAAGTATAGATATGAAGATCTCCAAGTATGGCCTCAAGGCGCTTAATGTAGATGCACATGGTTTGGATGAAATGGACAATAAGATACTTTCAACCATCATAGATAAATTCAAAGGAGGGCCGGTAGGCATTTCTACATTGGCCACTGCCGTTTCTGAAAATGCCGAAACGATTGAAGAGGTTTACGAACCTTTTTTAATCCAGCAAGGTTTTATTATGCGTACCCCTAGGGGGAGAGAGGTTACAGAATTGGCCTATAAGCACCTGGGAAGAATAAAAGGAGGACAGCAACCAGGATTGTTCTAAGATGTCAGACTGAGCGCAGTCGAAGTCCTCACTGCCCGAACGGATATTCAACAGTAATACAGTGATCTATTTCTACAAGAAAATGAACTAAATGTTTCATTTTAAGGACAATAAAATCTGTTTCTTTAGAACATATAAGCGTTTTTGAATCATTTGTTTTATCTTAAGTTGTATTAAATTGCTCATATGCCAATATACATGGACAGACATATTGTTCCGGGTATTGAAGCCAAACACGCTGCAGAAGCGCATCGCGAGGATTTAAAAATCCAGGATGAGTATGGATGTCGCTGTATGACCTATTGGGTAGATGAGGACAGGGGTAGTGCCTTCTGCCTTATAGATGCCCCTGATGAAATAGCAGTTAAAAAAATGCACGACAAGGCTCATGGCCTTATTCCACATGAAATTGTGCAGGTGAACAGCAACGTTGTTGAAGCCTTTCTTGGTAGAATGACCGACCCGGAGGGCTACTATGATCCTGCTGATCCGGAACTCAAAATTTTTAATGATCCTGCTTTCAGGATTATTTTGGTAACGACTACCGAAGATATTCGGCTCCTTAAACACAAGTTGGGGAAGCAGAAGGCAGACCGTCTGGTAAAGTTGTATCACGAGATAGTAAGAAAGCAACTTAAGGTGCATGAGGGCAGTGAAGTGGAACTAAAAGGTGAAGGTTTTATAGCTTCTTTTGTTTCCGTCACCCAAGCCGTAAATTGTGCGGCTTCTATCCTTAGGGAACTACATGTTGCGGCAGAACTTCTAAAGCTTCGTACAAGTCTTAATGCCGGCATGCCGGTAACCAAACACAAAGAACTTTTTGGGGATACCGTAAAAATGGCCAGATACCTGTGCCGGGTAGGAGAAGATGGGCAGGTAGTTCTTGCTTCGATCATTAAGGAGATCTACAAAGATGATGGGCTCCAAAGCTCGGGGCAGAATAGCTTTAAATGGCTTAATCCGGCAGACGAGAATTTTCTACAACTTTTAATGGACACGCTAACAGAGCATTGGGATAACCCAAGATTTGGAGTTGGCGATTTTTGTGATCAAATGTCTATGAGCAAATCCAAATTATATCGAAAAAGCACCCGCCTTATCGGGATGTCTCCAAATGAACTGCTTAGAGAATTTCGCCTTTCCCAATCTCTCGGATTATTAAAAACTGATAGGAATATTGCCCAAACTACCTTCGATAGCGGGTTTACCAGTCCTTCCTATTTTACCAAATGTTTCCAACAGCGTTTTGGTCTGCAACCCATTGCCTACATCAAGGATTACTCCTAAGGGAACGACTCATTTTTTCAATTTTTAGAATTATCCATTACAGCTTTAGAGCATCAGTACTTCTAGTTTTGGGGTATAACCTTTAAAACTAGAAATCATGAAAACAATTAAAGTAATTAAATGTATTGCCATAGGCTTATTCTTTAGTCTTCAATATGGCTTTAGTCAGGAACAGGCATCGGTTTACGCTAAAATAAATGAAGACTTAACCTCTAAAGAAAAGATAATGAACACCTATTTAATAGAAAGAGAAATCCCTGAAGCCGGAAAACTTACCCCAGAACAATTAAAAGGGATCTCCCAAAAATCTAACGAGGTATTATTTGAAATGGGCCCAGGAATAGAGTGGCTTCATAGTTATGTTACAGATAATAAGGTGTATTGCGTCTATAAGGCCGAAAATGAAACACTATTGAGAGAGCATGCCGAAAAAGGAGGATTCCCGATTAACAAAGTAAGCATCCTTTCTACACAAATAAATCCGGAAACCGCCAAGGATTAAGATGCCCCGACTGATCGTTAGATTATATAAGCGGTATGTGTTTCAGACAACATACCAAGACTTCCCTCAAACCGTAGAAGGTATCAATTAACTAGAAAACCTATAAGTATGAAAACTCTAATACTAGAACGTGAGATTTTCGTTCGAAAAGCCAGTTTAGCACTATTACTGATCTTGAATTTCATCATTTTTTCTTGTGATGATGACGAACCACAAGCGCTGGAACCGTTTGAGATAGAATTGGAACAACTTAAACAAGCTGTAGATCGATTTAAAGATATTGATGTGGCCAAGGCAGAAGGATATGATGTGGATGTAACCGGTTACCGGAAAGGTATGGGGCATCACTTCTTAAAAGCCTCCATTTTAGACGGCAGTTTTGAAATAACAAAACCGGAAGTGCTTCTTTATGTTCCTAATAACGGCGGGGGCTGGGATTTTGTAGCCGTGGAATATGGCATACCCATAGCGGATCTTGATAATCCCCAACCCGCCCCGGAAGGGTTTACGGGAGATCAGGACGTTTGGGAGATCAGTGAGGAATTTAGCTTATGGACCCTCCATGCCTGGATAGTTATGGAAAACCCTGAAGGTGTTTTCGCTCCTATGAATCCTAAGCTACCATAAATAGACTCGCTATCCCCCATAATATCAAAATAAAAAGTCATGAAAATAATAAGAGAACATTTCAAGAAGGTCGCCTCAATTGCCTTAATAATGGGGATAATAGGGGGATGTAGTAAAGATAATGGAATAGAGGACGGAAATCTGCAACAACAGCCGCCAAGTGCACCTGTTATTAGCTCCATATCTCCCGAAAAAGGAAAGTTTAGTACGGAGGTGACCATTTTAGGGTCAAGTTTTGGGAATACAGCTCAAGAGAATAAAGTTAGCTTCAATGGTGTCCAGGCCATCATTATAAAGGCTAGTAAGACAGCATTAGTTGTGGAAGTGCCGCAAGGTGCCGGCACAGGACCGGTAGAGGTAACCGTTGATGGAAGAAAAGCCAGCGGTCCTGAGTTTACATATCTTCCGGACAATGCTCGTTTTGTAAACGCCCAAATCGGTACGGACGACGAGAACGATTGCAACAGTTACCAGCTACCTTGTGCCACCATTGGATATGCTCTGGCCCAGGCAGACTCTCAAGATTTAGTTTTGATCGCAGATGGCGCATATACCGAAAGCTTTGAAATAGAGAAATCCATTACACTACAAGGAGAAAGCGAAAGTAATACGATTATCCAGGCGGCTGAATCTCCGGAAATAGCTCAAGATCGTGTGATCCATATTTTACCTGGTCAGGAGATATTTATGAGCAACCTTACTATCCGCAATGGTAATCTTTCCTATTGCGATGACACAAAAAGCCATGGGGGTGGTATATGGAACGAAAGATCTGATCTTGGATTAACGAACATCACCTTTGGGCAGAACGTAGCCTGTAATGGAGGCGGATTGTATACAAGTATTGGTGCTATAACAGACTTGGTAAATGTTACTTTTATAGAGAATAAAGCCAAGGATAATGGCGTAAAGGGCAATGGCGGAGGTTTTTATGACTCAGGGGGTACTTCTTCATTATTCGATGTTGAGTTCCGAGATAATATAGCAGATCAATCTGGGGGAGGATTATTTGCTTATCGCAATACCGCTACGCTCAAAAATGTTAGTTTCATTAGCAATAGATCGGTAAGAGGCGGAGGAGGGATGGTAAATTTTGATAGCTCGCCGGTACTAGTCGATGTCTCATTCATAGCAAATGAAAATGAACATTATGGTGGAGGAATATTTAGCTCTGGACGGAATTCTTTACCAGATTTATCCAATGTCTTATTTGAAAGGAATTCCGCTACTATAGGAGGCGGATTGAGTATAATTCAAGGCAATGCCGCACTCAAGAATGTCCGGTTTATTAGTAATACTGCATCAAGTAGAGGTGGAGGAATGTTTGTTCAGGAAAGTACACCCATATTAACAAACGTACTTTTTACTGCTAATAATAGCACTTGGGGAGGTGGAATGGTGAATAAAAGGGGTGCCCCTACCCTGATAAATGTTTCTTTTAATGGGAATACGGCCGAAAATGGCGGGGGCCTTTATAATTTTGAGGATAGCAATCCTGTACTCTTTAACAGTATTGTCTGGGGAAATAATGCTTCAAGTATAAGCCGTGAAATTCTCAACCATTTGGACAGTTCTATCCGACTTTTTTACAGCATTTACAGGGATGCATTAGACAGTGACATAGTACCGGGACTTAGTTTTAGGGCCTCGCACTGTATGACTTTAGATCCTAATTTTGTAAATGCGTTGGACGGGGATTTAAGGCTAAAAGAAGGATCACCAGCTATTGACTATGGGAATCCTGATACCAACCTGGAGTTCTTCGCTATTGATAGTAATGGCACACCTATAGATTTAGATGGAAATCCGCGGATAGCACTTAGTAATATTGATATCGGCGCTTACGAGTTTCAAGGAAATTAAGGGTACTCCATAACTTCATTATAATAAGGCTTGTACAACGATATGGGCTGCTCATAGACGGTTGAGCTTGTTAGAAAAATTACCAGCTGTAAGAACCGAAGCTTCTGGCTTCGGTTTTTTTTATTGATACCTGCCCATCTAAACTGTTGTTCAAATTTTTAGAACTATTGTGCAAGTACCTTTACATTATCTTTTTCATTTTGGATCTTGTCTTCATATTGTTTTCAAAATCAGTATCTTATAGACGAGACTATGAAAGTTGTAAGCTGTCAGACATACTTAAGCTTCTTTTTTCTGGGATGTTTTCTTTTTTTTCCTACTTATGGTCAGGAGGAAGACCGTCAGGTATTGACCAAACAGATAAGGGAGGCCGGACATCCATTTGTCAAAAATTACGGTCCGGAAACCTACGATGCCTTTTACCAAAACTGGGGTGCTACCCAGGATAGTTTGGGAATTATATATTTTGCCAATGGTGATGGGGTCTTATCCTATGATGGAGTACATTGGAATTTGGTGGAATTACCCAATAAAGGGACCGTTTTTTCCTTAGATAGGGCAAAGGATGGTACCATTTATGTGGGCGCCCATAATGAATTGGGATACCTGGAGCCCAAAGAAAATGGAGAAATGCAATTCATTTCTTTATTACCCTTTTTGGAAGGTGAATATCACGACTTCAATATTATCAGGCAAACTTATTCGACCAACCAAGGAGTGTTCTTTGGTGCAGACAAAGTACTTTTCAAATGGGATGGGGAGACATTTACGGTATGGGAATACCCTGAAGAGGCCAGGATTTCAACTTATAAGGTTGACAATGACATCTACCAGCACCGTTCAAATCTAGGTCTAACCAAACTAACAAATGGAAGTTTCAATCTGGTGCCGCAAGGTGAAAAATTTACAGATCTGCGACTACGGTTTATGTTGCCCATGGAGGATGGAATATTGGTAGGATGTTCTGCCAGCATGTTTAAGCTGGGACCAAATGGCTTTGAAGAATTTCTTATTGACATGCCTAAATTTCTTGAGGAAAATGTGCTGTATCGAGGGCTTGGGCTTGTTGATGGTACAATTGCCCTTGGGTCCTTGAACAAGGGAATATTAATTGTCGATAAACTGGGTAGGCGGAGATCTTTAATTTCAGGTGAAGAACTGCTACTTTCAGACCAAATACTTGGACTTTTTCAAGATCGCTCTGGCCTCCTTTGGGCAGGTTTGCAGACCGGGATCGCTAAAATTGAATATCCTTCGGCCTTTTCGGTCTATGATAAACCGAATAAGCTATCCGAGCATATTTACGACATCATCCGTTTTAACGATTCGATATTTATTGGAACGGCTACGGGTCTTCAGGTATTGGGATTTGACAACGTCACAGGTCGAATTTTGGCCCAGCCAATTCCCGATGTGGGTGGTTCCACATTTGATCTCATGGCTTTCAAGAACCAACTTTTGATCGGGGCATATGGGCTTTACACTAAGTCAAAACAAAGACGCCCAAAACAAATACTAGAAGAGAGTATCCATTTTCTACAAGTATCCAAGTTAGACAGTAATATGGTATTTGTTGCGTTGGCGCCTGGTCTTAAAGCTATTCGTTATGAACGAGGTGAATGGAAAGAGGAAAAAACCTTTGAAGAGGTCAAGTATTCCGTACACACGGTAGTTGAAGACAATGAAGGTAATTTATGGTTGAGGACTAATGATAATACCATAGGCTCCTTATCATTTCCAAACAAACAGGCCGCGAGAACTCTGGAACAACCCATTCATAGGATCTACACTGAGAAAGATGGGTTTCCAAATGATGTTGGTATTCCATATTTGATAGATGGTATGCTATATTTCATCACTTCAGCAGGAGTACCTTATTATTATAATACTACAACTGATCGTTTTGAGGAGAACAAAACGTTTTATAAAGCATTGGGGATCCATGCTGAGAGGGCAAAGGTGAGTCATGTTGACAAAGCAGGAAATATATGGATCATAGTATATGAGAATGATGAGAAAAAAGATCAGCTCGTAGCTTTAAAAAAGGCAAGGGGAGAATACGAATTGAAAGCATTGAATGAGCAAAGGATCATTGACCTTCGGCGTGAAGTAGTATTCCCCGAACTCGCAGATAGTGTGCTCTGGTATAGGGCCAATTCTGTTGGACTCATAAGACATCAATTAGCGGGAAACCTGGTGAACTCTGATTTAAAACCAGACACCTTTATCAAGGAGGTTTGGTATCAAAACGATTCGCTTTTGTTTGGAGGGCACGGCCTCGGGAAAAGCTATGAGATTCCATTCAGGCAAAATCAATTACGATTTAAGTTCTCAAGTCCATTTTTTTATAAAGAGGATCAGAATAAATTCCAATATCGATTAGAGGGCTACGACCCCCAATGGTCTGAATGGACCAACGAAACACAAAAGGATTATACGAATATCCCTGAAGGTAATTACACTTTTAAAGTACGTTCTAAAAACGCTCTTGGGCATGTTGGAAGTGAAGATCATTACATGTTTGCTATTCTGCCACCATGGTATCGCTCCTGGTGGGCCTATATGCTCTATGCCATGATGGGAGCCTTGCTTTTCTGGCTATTCGGGCAATGGCGCTCCAGGCAATTACGGCAAAAGAATCTAGTTTTGGAAGCCCTGGTCGCGGAACGTACCGAAGAGATCAGAAAAAAAAACAAACTGTTGCAATATCAGACAGAGCGTCTTAAGGAGATGGACACGATGAAAACTCGCCTATTTGCCAACATTTCGCATGAATTTCGTACCCCTCTCACTTTGATCAAAGGACCGGTCGAGAAACTCGAAACCGCCGCGGAAAATAAGATCAGCACAACAAATATTAAGATGATTCGCCGTAATGCGAATCGCCTTTTGAATTTGGTAAATCAATTGTTAGACCTTTCCAAATTAGACAGTGGTAAATTAACTTTAAATATGGCCGAGGGTGATGTTTTTAAGTGCATACGTGCTGCGGCTTCATCATTCAGTTCTCACGCGGCCTCAAGGAGTATGGACTACCAAATCAAGATACCCTCCAGATCGCTTTGGGCCTCCTTTGACAGAGATAAAACGGAAAAGGTCATTTATAACCTGGTCGGTAACGCCTTGAAGTTTACAAAAGATGAAGGTATGGTTAGCATTGAGGCAGAGTTTAGGAGCAATAGGCTGAGGTTGAAAGTTGTTGATACCGGAGAAGGAATTGCAGCAGATAAGCTCCCGTATATTTTTGATCGTTTTTTCCAGGTAGACGATAGTTATACCAGGGAAAAGACAGGTTCAGGCATCGGTTTAGCCCTTACCAAGGAACTAATAGAATTATTGGGAGGTACCATCTATGTGGAAAGTGAAATAGGTAAGGGAACAGCTTTTAGAGTGATAATGCCCCTTGAAGAAATTAAATCAAACGTCAGGCAGGATACTGCTGAGCCAGTGGAAGACATCTATTGGGAAGAAGAGGAAGAAGAAGTTCCAATTTCTGGGGAAGGAAAAGAGATTAAAGTGCTCATAATTGAAGACAACAACGATATGCGCCATTTTATAAGAGAGCAATTGGCAGAATATTACAGCATCTTGGAAGGCCGAAATGGTATTGAAGGTTTGAAGTTTGCCAAGACGAAAGTCCCTGATCTGATAATTACAGATCTTATGATGCCGCAGATGGATGGTGTAACACTTTGCAAACACCTGAAAACAGATTTGAAAACCAGCCATATCCCGGTTATTATGCTTACCGCAAAGGCAGGAATTGAAGATAAACTTGAGGGTCTTGAGACCGGGGCCGACGATTATCTTACCAAGCCCTTCAATGCCAGAGAACTTCAGATAAGAGTTAAGAACCTTATTGATCAGCGACGCAGGCTAAGAACACTTTTTTCTCAGAATGTCACCATGGATCCTAAAGAAATTACTGTTACATCCCTCGATGAAAAGTTTTTGAGTCAGGTACTAGACTTAATGGAATCATCATATTCAGATCCAAGCTTTAGTGTTCCTGAAATGCAAAAATCTCTGGGTATGAGCAAAACCACTTTGCATACTAAGATTAAAGCACTTACCAGCCATCCGCCTGGAGAATTACTCCGTAATTTCAGGTTAAAAAGGGCTGCTCAATTATTATCACAGCAGTCAGATAACATTTCGCAGATCGCATATGCCGTTGGTTTCAACAGCCTGTCTTATTTTACGCGTTGCTTTAAGGCCTATTTCAAACAATCCCCTTCAGAATACCTTCATAAAGATGAAAATAGCATTGATTAGATTTGGAATAATCATCCTGGGTAGCTGCCTTATTCATGCTTGCTCAGATTCTAACAAAGAACTTGATAAAACATTTGCTCTGGTTGGGGGTACTGTACTTGATCTTGATAATTATGGCAACTCGTTCTCAGATATTGAAAATGCTGTAGTACTCGTTTCGGGCAATGAAATTACGGCAGTCGGGAAAAAAGAAGAGGTAATTATTCCTGATAATGCTGAAATCCTAAATATTGAAGGAACGTTTCTCGTACCAGGACTAATTGATGCTTTTGCTGCCTTGAACGATCAATTCTATGCAAATGCGTTTTTATACCTGGGTGTTACGACGATAGTAGGTCTAGATGGAGGCAGGCGTGGCCCAATTTTTTGGGATGGAAATCCTACACCACAGATCTATAAATTCGATAGCTATTATGGCGATTCAGAATGGTCTGAAGAAGAGCAATTGATAAAACAATGGGCAACCACTGACGAAATCAACAAGGATATCGATTCTATTGCTGCCAACGATGTCAAAGTGCTTTTAGTGCACTATGGAGTAAAGCCTGACCAGCTCGAAGCAATAGTAAAAAAATGTATGGAGCACAATATGGTGACCATAGGCGAGCTGGGCCATTCGAAAGTTGTTGATGCCCTAGCTGCTGGTATACAGAGCTTTGTGCATATTTCACGATACAGCATTGATATCGT
>JBFOMC010000100.1:0-57398 GCA_040830565.1 Flavobacteriaceae bacterium | reverse complement strand
TAAGATAGCTCTTGAATCTGCCATCTCCTTGCAGCTATACAATAAACAATAAGCAATTATCAATAAACAATGCTGTACTAAAGTTCAACTTGATTTGAGTTTGCTCTTTTGATAGTAAACAGTAATAAGTAGTTAGTGAACAGTGAATTAATTCTTAATTATTAATTCCTTGGTTCCTCGGTTCTTCGAATTCTCTTTTAATAGAATTAAACAATGGAGAACTAATGTTCAACTTGTTTTGAGTTTGCGCTTGAACTTGAACTTGTACTTGAACTTGCTCCTGCGAGTGAACTTCTGTAGGCCAGACTCTACAGGGCTTTCCTATAAGTTCTCCTTCGTTTGTGGGTAACGGGCTTAAAATGCTTCCACATCTGCCGAATAGCATTATTTTCCTCCAATTCAGGAGTTCTGTAGCAGGTCTCTATTTTCTTCTTCTTAAAAGTATTATAGAACTCGTTAAAGACGATTGCGGTAACTCCCTTGTTCTGATATTCCGGATGGATTCCAATCAAGTAAAAAGTAACATCCTTACTGTGTTTTTTGGCCCTTAAAAGATGATAAAAACCAAAAGGGAAGAGCTTTCCTTTAGCCTTTTGTAAAGCCTTTGAAAAAGAAGGCATTACAATAGCAAACGAAATTAACCGATCGTTTTTATCCACGATAAATTTGATATACTCAGGGTTAATAAAACTTAAGTACTTTTTTTTAAAATACGCTTTTTGAATGTCGGTGATTGGAACAAAAGAAGCCAGGCTTGAGTAGGTCTCATTGAAAAGATCGAACATCTTGTCGGCCCATGGCATAATTTCGCTGGTTTTTGTAAAATTCATTTCGCGAAGCCCGTAGCGCTTCTTGATGAGTAATTGTACTTTGGAAAAAAGTTTGGGATCGGCATTGGCGGCTTGAAACTTATTCTCCAAATACTCTTTTTCCTTTACGAAACCTAAATTTTCATAATGAGCTTTATAATATTCGTGGTTGTACCAAGTGATCATTGTCCCAATATGATCAAAACCGTCTATTAGGACTCCAACTTTGTCTAAATTCGAAAAGCCAACAGGCCCTTCCATGTATTCCAGGTTGTTTTCCCTGCCAATTTCAGCGACTTTGTCTAAAAGTGTCTTGGAAACCTCAGGATCATCAACAAAATCGAACCACCCAAAACGCATTTTGCGCAGTTTCTGTTCATTGACTTCTATCCAATTGATAATGGCCGCAACCCTCCCTACAAGTTTATTTTCTTTGTAAGCCAGAAAAAAACGTGCATCGGCATCCTTAAAAACCGGATTTTTATCCTTATCAAAACTGGACAGTTCCTCGCTAATGATTGGTGGAACCCAATACGGAGAGCCTTTATACAGGGCAAAAGGAAATTTTACGAACTTTTTGAGGTCAGCCTTTGAGGTAGCTTCGCGTAGGGTTACCATACCGTGATTTTGGATGGAGCAATATTAGGAATATTTGGGAATAGAATAAAGATTAAAAGAAACTTTATGTAGGTATCCCAGGCCTTTTATGGGTGCTTCTTCCTAAAAGTCTATGGCGCCATTGCCAGATTTCTTCTTCTTTTTTTGTTGCTTCTTTAGTTTGCGAAGTTGTTTTTTAGAGGGGCCAAGATCAATATCCTCAGCGCCGGAACCCGTGTTCTTTTTCCTTCTTTCCTTCTTCTTCTTTTTCATGGCGTTCTTTTTTATTGGCCCACCATTTTCGCCCGCCTTTTGATCATCGATAGGGATCAGTTCATCGGTATGGAAATCGAACCTATAAGAAACTCCGGCGGTCACAAAGATTCTGGAAGGAGTATTCTTAAAACTTGCCCCAAGATTGATGTCTGCTTGCAAGTCCTCATTAAACAAGTGCGCCACTCCACTTCGCAAAAGCACATCGGAGTACCTATCACTATTAATTCCTTGATTTTCTACAAACACACTCCATTTAGGGTTTCTAAAGGCATGTGAAAGAGAAACCAGGTAGCTCCATTCAGGAAAATCAGTGCCTATCCTGTCGTACGCAATATTTGAGATAAGTACGAATCTGGGAGTTAGCCTACTTTGAGTGGCCACCATAACTCTAGGCGAGACCGTAGGATCTTCCAGATAGAACGGATTGTCTCCCAAAACAAAATTCGCACCCGCATAGACCGAAACGGATGGGATAAGGTTTTTTAATTGAAACAGATTATTCGCCCTCCAGCTATAGAGATTAGGTTTATTGCGCTCGGGAGCTTTATAGCGATCATAGATCAAATACTTAAGGCCAATCCTGTTTCTGCCAAAGTCGGTCCTGGATTCATCAAAGCCAAAATTTGCGAAAGTTATATTCTGATTTTGAAAGGTCCCCTCATAGTTCAGCTCTAGCTGTTCAAATAGTAAGCCATACCGCAGAGAGATGTCTGTTCCCCAAATGTTAGATTGGGTGTTAAGTCTACTGTGATCTCGTTGCTCATAAAAAAGTCCGGCTTCTAGCTGCAACACATTTTTACCGATGGCATAAGCACTAACAGAAAGGCCTGGGCGGTTAGAATTGATAACATCGGTGTATTGGGAAATGGCAAAAAATGGTAGAACGGATACCAAAAGCAACAGTGTCTTTGTCTTATGAATCATTTTAACGAGATGGACCTCGGCCCCTTTTTATTATTATTTTATGACTTTTGTACTGCTATTACAACGTTGGAATTGTATTTTTGATATAAATTTTTAGAAGAATATGGCAATTTTAAAGACCATTTTAATATTAGTGCTGATTTACTATTTGCTGAAAATACTGGCAAGATGGTTTGGCCCAAAACTGTTCAGCTATGCAGCTAAGAGAGCAGAGAAGCACTTCCAGGAAACTTTTAGTTCGTTTCCAGGCCAGGAATTTGGACAAGAGGATTATGTGAGAAATAAGAACAATCAACAAAGAAAAGCACCCAAGAAGGCCTCAGATGACATTGGGGAGTATATTGATTTTGAGGAGATAGAATAACCAACACCATTGAACCACCCGATGAAGAAAAGTCTCCATACTTTATTTATCCACTTTTTCGTATTTGCCTTTTTTGTTGTAGCCTCCCTGGCCTACTTTTCTCCTGTACTGCAAGGGAAAACCATACAACAGTCAGACATTGTACAATTTACGGGGATGGCTAAGGAACAAAACGATTTTCGGAAGAGGACCGGGCAGGAACCCTATTGGACCAACAGTGCTTTTGGAGGAATGCCCACGTATCAATTGGGCGCTTACTATCCACATGACTATGTTAAGAAGTTAGACCGTCTTATTCGGTTTTTACCTCGGCCGG
Organism: Flavobacteriaceae bacterium; assembly: GCA_040830565.1. GTDB lineage: Bacteria > Bacteroidota > Bacteroidia > Flavobacteriales > Flavobacteriaceae > JAFMPW01. The sequence continues at coordinate 54,112 of JBFOMC010000100.1, read as the reverse complement.
CCGACTATCTCTTTCTCTACTTCATTGGGTTTTATATCCTCTTGTGCTGCATGAAAGTTGATTATAGACTGGCGGTACTAGGGGCACTTGCATTTGGGTTCTCAACCTATTTTATAATTATTCTTGGGGTTGGTCATAATGCTAAAGCGCATGCCATTGGTTATCTCCCCATGCTACTGGGAGGAATAATTCTAATGTTCCGTAAAAAGTATCTATGGGGTTTTGTACTTACCGCCATTGCCATGGCCCTCGAAGTAGGGGCCAATCATTACCAAATGACTTACTATTTTATGCTTTTGGTCCTTATTTTAGGGGCAGCTTATCTGATAGACGCAATTCAAAAGAGAAAATTAAAACACTATTTTATATCTGTTGGTTTGCTATTTGTGGCGGTCGGTATCGGTATAGCAGCGAATGCAACAGCTTTGATGGCTACCAAGGAGTATGCAGATTGGAGTACAAGAGGGAAATCTGCACTGACCATTAATCCTGATGGTAGTCCAAAAGAGCGTACGGATGGCCTAAGCCGGGAATACATTACCCAATGGAGTTACGGCATTACAGAGTCCTTAAACCTTTTTGTACCACGGCTTTTTGGTGGGTCTAATTCTGAGAATTTAGGGGAAGATTCAAAGACCTACGACTACCTTCTAGACCAAGGCCTCCCGCGTACCAGAGCAATGGAATTTTCAAGTGGTCTACCGCTTTATTGGGGTCCACAGCCCTCAACTTCAGGGCCTGCTTACATCGGGGCCATTATCTTTTTTCTCTTTATTCTGGGGATGTTCCTACTAAAGGGCCGACTAAAATGGTGGCTATTAGGAGGTACAATAATGTCACTCCTACTCTCATGGGGTAAGAATTTTAGCCTGCTCACAGATTTCATGATCGATTACTTTCCCTTGTACGATAAATTTAGAGCGGTTTCTTCTATTCAGGTCATTTTAGAACTCTGTGTGCCGATAATTGCCGTAATGACGTTAGTGGCCTTTTTTAGACCAACGACTTCAAAAGAACAGAAGTTGAAAGCTTTGAAATTTAGCTTTTTAATTACTGTTATTCTAGGAGTAGCCCTCTTCCTGTTCAAGGGAAGTTTTGATTTTTCTGCCCCTAGCGACGTCACTTACGAAAGATACTTTGGCGATGAAGTATTGACAATGATCAAGAGAGATAGGGAAGCAGTTTATTCGAGCGATATCATGCGCTCTTTGATCTTCGTGGTTTTAACCGCTTTGGCCCTGTGGTTTTACCTTAAGGAGCGACTTAAGGAAAACCTCCTGATCATTTCACTTGGCTTACTTATAGTAATTGATTTAGTGGGGGTGGGCAGGCGGTATGTCAATGCTGATAATTTTGTAAGACAACGGCAAATGTCTCAGCCCTTTCAGGAGACTGCCTTCGACAAGCAAATAAAACAAGACAAGGGAATTTTTAGGGTGTATGATCCGTCACAGGGATTTGATGGTGCCAGGGCCTCGTATTTCCATCAGTCTATAACTGGGTATCACGCTGCGAAACCTGCAGGGATGGAGGATCTCTTCTATTTTCATATTGGAAAAGGCAATATCGGGGTTTTAAATATGCTTAACGTAAAGTATGTGATACAGCAAGATGAAGAGGGGCAAAGTTACGCGGCTTTGAATCCGGAAGCCTCCGGAAATGGATGGTTCATCAAAAGATTACAGGAGGTAAAAAGCGCTGATGAGGAAATACTTGCGTTAGACAGTTTGGATGTCGACAATGAGGCTGTGGTAAATACAGAAATTTTTACCAATGTCAATCGCTTTAATTTTCAAAAAGATTCCACTTCCACAGTTAGTCTCGAGGAGTACAAACCCAACCATTTGACTTACAGAACTCGAAATCCCTATCCGGGAGTAGCGGTTTTTTCAGAAATGTATTACCCAAATGGCTGGAATGCCTATATTGATGGGAAAAAACGCCCTCATTTTAAGGTGAATTATGTGCTGAGGGCCATGACGGTACCAGCTGGAGATCATACCGTGGAGTTTAAATTTGAGCCCGAGTTGATTGCAAATGGCAGTAAAATAACCCTTGGTAGTTCAGTGTTTATTGGGCTATTAACTATTGGTGGTATCGGATATGCCTATTGGAGGAGACGGAAAGAGAAGCTAGAAGAAACACCTGAAACCTGATTATTTGGAGATGAAGTTTCCATTACTCTTGGAAGCGTATATTTATCTTCCTGAACGCCCTGAACCTATCAAAGAATTTGAGAGGTTAAAAAATGCAAATAACCTAGATTAGTTTGGCAAGGAAAGTACTCATAATCGCCTACTACTGGCCACCTGCCGGCGGCCCCGGAGTACAACGCTGGCTTAAGTTTGTGAAATACTTAAGGGAGTTTGGGATTAAACCTGTGGTCTACATTCCCAAGAATCCCAATTATCCTATAGTGGATGAGACCTTAGTGGATGAGATTCCGGAGGGCATCAAATACTATGAAAACGAAATTAAGGAACCTTACTACCTTGCCAAACTACTTTCGGGAAAGAAGGCCAGGCGTATAAGCTCTGGAATTATTGAGACGGAACAATCATCTTGGCTAGAGAAAACAATGCTCTGGATCAGAGGGAATTTTTTTATCCCTGATGCGAGAAAGTATTGGATAGAACCTTCCATCAGGTATTTAACAGCTGTAATTAGCAAGGAAGAAATTGAAACCATCATCAGTACTGGTCCACCACATAGTATGCACCTAATTGGATTAGGATTGAGAGAGCGACACAATATACCCTGGATAGCAGATTTTAGAGATCCCTGGACCAGTATAGGGTATCATAAAAAGCTCAGGTTGAGTAAGAATTCCCAACAAAAACACAAAGAACTTGAGCATCGGGTATTAAATTCGGCCGATAAAATTCTTGTTACCAGCAATACCACAAAAAAGGAATTTCAACTAATCTCCAAAAAGCCAATTGAGGTAATCACTAATGGCTATGACACTGATTATTTAGGTGGAGCTAATTTAGACGATAAGTTTACCATTTCTCACATTGGATCTTTGTTAAGCGGTAGGGATCCACAAAACCTCTGGAAGGTGCTATCGCAACTCGCTGCTGAAAACGAGATCTTTAGGTCATCCCTTCAACTGGAGTTTATAGGCGTAGTAAGCAAGGAAGTAATGAACAGTTTATACAGATACGAATTGGCTCCATACATTAAGTTAAAGGGATATGTGTCTCATGCTCAGGCACTCAGAAGGCAACGGGGGTCGCAGGTATTGTTGTTGGTTGAGATAGATTCTAAGGAGACCAGAGGTATTGTTCCCGGCAAACTATTTGAATATATGGCAGCCAGGAGGCCTATTCTTGCTCTTGGTCCTTCAGGATGGGATGCCGGAAAGATCATTGAAGAAACCAATACCGGTGCTGTTTTCAACTATGAAGCAAAAGGAGATCTCAAGGCCTTAATATTAAAATGGTTTAAGCGTTTTCAGCAGGGTAACTTATATATGGAAGAGGCAGATATAAAGCAATACAGTAGAAGAGAGCTCACCAGAAAGTTGGCCGAACATTTGCAATGGGAGTAGTTTACAAACAGTCTTTTAAGAATACACTGATCACTTATGTTGGATTTGGGATTGGAGCGATCAATACGCTATTCCTGTACACCCGCTTTTTAACGGATGAATATTTTGGACTTGTAGGCGTTATTTTATCTACCTCTACTGTGCTCATGCCCATACTTGCTTTTGGAGTACCCAACGCCATGATTAAATATTACAGCAGCTTTGAAGAAGGGGAGCAGAAGGACCGATTTCTTTCGATGATGCTCGTCTTACCCCTGATTTTTATTATCCCGGTAGCCTGTATCAGTTATGTTGCCAACGAGGCTATTGGTGCATTTCTGGCCCGTGAAAATGCTATTGTAGCAGACTATGTATGGTACATCTTCTTAATTGGAATGGCCATGGCCTATTTTGAAGTTTTTTATTCCTGGTCTAAGGTGCAGCTGAAATCTGTTTTTGGAAACTTCATGAAAGAAGTATTTGTAAGAGCAGGAGTAACCCTATTATTAGTTTTGGTATACGTAGAGATCATTACTGTCATAAGTTTCCTAAAGGCTCTGGTAGCCCTTTATTTGCTTAGGACCGTAATCATGAAGTGGTATGCATATACGCTCAAAATGCCGAAACTCATACTTAAGTTCCCAGACAACAGTACTAAAATATTGAATTACAGTGCACTTATCATTTTGGGTGGATCAACTGCTGTTGTGCTATTGGAGATAGATAGATTTATGATCAATCAATTTATTGAGATAGAAAATGTAGCCTATTACAGTGTGGCTATATTTATAGCGACGGTGATAGCGGTCCCGTCAAGGGCTATGCATCAGATCACTTATCCAATGACAGCCGAACTATTGAACGGTCAAGACCAGAAAGGTCTGAAACAATTGTATCAAAAAAGTTCTCTTACGCTTTTCATAGTAGCCGGGATTATTTTTTTACTCATTTTATTAAACCTGAATGATCTGTACCAATTACTTCCTGAGGCCTATAGGGGAGGTTTTCTCATCGTACTACTCATAGGACTGGCTAAGGTTTTTGACGCTTTGTTGGGCAACAACAATGCGATTTTATACAATTCTGACTACTATAGAGCGGTACTGCTAATGGGGGTTATTTTAGCCGCTACCACGATATTACTTAATGTTTGGCTCATTCCGATATACGGATTAATTGGTGCGGCTTTGGCCTCTTTTATTGCCATTTGCTTGTATAATATTTCAAAGTTGGTTTTTGTGCAAGTTAAATTCCACATACAACCATTTACCTCAGAGACTTTTAAGGTGGTCTGCCTTCTGCTCCTTATAGCTGCGCTTTTCTACGTATTGCAATTTCCGTTTCATCCAGTTCCTAATATTCTTTTAAAGAGCGGGTTGATCCTGGCAATGTATATAGGGGTGCTATACAGATTTAAGATTTCTGAGGACGTTTTCGGGGTACTTTCAAAATGGTTAGGGAGATAGGCCATTTGCGAAAGATCTAAAGCACTTGATCACCAGCCTTTTCCAAAATGGTTTTCAGTAATTTCAGGTCTTTCTTATTTGCTCTTCGCATGGCGGCCGACATGATAGGGGAGAAGATCTTTGAGAAGCCAGATGGCTTGCCCTTATTCTGAAGGGTCATCAGCGTAGTATTGTCGTCCACGCTTTCCCATGTATATGTTGTTTCCATAGGAAAAGGCCCTTCGGCGGTAAGCATAACCAGTTTGAGACCTGGGATAAATTCAACTACTTCATAGGTGTATTCCAATACACGTCCTAGAAAGTGGGCACTAAAGGCCAGTTGAGAACCTACGGCAAGAGGTTTCGGCGTTTTCCATTCGAAAGATTTGATGTTTACATACCATTCTGGAGCATTCTCTGGGTTTGACGCGTATTCTGAAACCGTTTTGATTCCTTTATTGATTGTGATCTGGGTAACTACTGTTACCATGAATTCCGGAGTTTTGATTTGAAATTAAGGTAAGGACTATCCTATTAGTAGAACGAATCAGCAATGAGAATATGGACAGATTGGAGGACAAATATTTTTGGGAGGAATGAGTTCTCAAAAACTTATTGTTCTTCTTTAGTGAGGGGCGTTAATTCGCCCGACAAATTTCAAAGAAATTTGGGTTGTAAGATTTTGCTAGTCTTTACGAGACCCCTCACTCCATCCGGCGTTAATTCGCCTAGCAAATTTCAAAGAAATTTGGGGCTAGAAGTTTTTGCTGGTCTTTACGAGACCCCTCACTCCGTTCGGCGTTAATTCGCCCGACAAATTTCAAAGAAATTTGGGGCTCATTAAAAAAGCCCCGCGGCAGAAAGATCCACCACGGGGCTAAACAACTAACCAACCTAAAAACTATCTTTATTGCACTCTTGTGCGACTACTTCTACTTCGTGTTCCACTTGTACTTCTGGAACTTCTTGAAGGAGCTTTACTTACTGTTCTCCTTGATGTACTTCTACTTGTATTAGCCTTACTGCTTCTGCTACTTCTACTGGCAGGTCTTGCCTGTGAGCTACGTTGTGTAGTACTTTTAGCTACAGTTCTGCTGCCAGTATTTTTGCTTTGAGGCTTGTTAAAGCTCCTTGTACTTCTTGTAACAGTTTTACTCCTTGGGGTAGTACTCACCGTTTTTCTGCTAACCGTTCTACCAGTATTGGATCGTACTCCGCTATTATTTCCTTTTCTAACAGTGGTACTTCTTGTTATAGTTCCGTTACCGTTATTGGTACTTCTTTTCACCGTTCTGCTGCTTACACCACTGTTCTTGCGAATATTACTTCTTTTAATAGTCCTTTCGTTCTTAATAGTATTTCCTCTTCTATTTACACTATTATTAGACCTAACACCTTTATTATTTCTAGAGGCCACTCTATTGTTACTTCTAAGTCCGTCTACCCTTCTAGTTCTGTTCTCACGAACCGCTACACGCTTGTCATTCCTATATACTCGGTGTCTTCTGTGACCTCTGTCATAGTTATAGGGTCTACCAACTCTGGCATACGCTCTTCTAAAGTTATTTCTATAAGGTCTATAATAAGTATACCTGATAGGAGTATAGAATTGTCTGTATGGTCTTCCAAATACTAAGGAGAAGCCAAATGCAGGTCTTACGAAAAACCTATGGAATGGTCTGTATACGTAGTGTCTGTTAAACACATTTACATATCCTGTACAGTAGTCAAAATAACCATTGTAGTTATAGTAAACATGTAGTCCGCCTACTCGCCTTACGCGTCCGTTCCTGTAGCGGATATCCACGTCACCAATCTGATTAACACGTCCATAAAAGTCATAGTATATCGGTACATTTTCTACCTGAATTACAGCTCCGTAATCATCATATTGAGCGAAGGGGCTATAGTCGTAACCTGAATTAAAAGTGATACCGTTTCTACGACCACTCACATAATTATCGATATAAAAGTCGAACTCACCATCCGGATAAACTGCAAACGTAATGCCGTTCTCAACGAAGATGAAGGACTTGTTAATATTATAAGCATTGCGTGTTGCAACCTTATTTTCTGCTGTCACAGCCATGGTACTCGTTGTACCTAATACTAGGGCTGCTATTAAGAGTACTACATTTTTCATGTTATAAGGTTTTAAAATTTCCGAATGCAACTTTTACATTCTGATAGGTAGATACCAAACAGCGTGCCACAAATTCAAAGTGAATTATAAATATCTGATAATCAATTACATAAAATTATCTTAAATAAATCCTTGCACTTTTGGGGATTTTAATTTGGAGTAGTTTTCCAGACAGGTTTTATCCTGATTTGAAGATCGTAGTGCCTAATTATGTAACTTTAGAGTTGGCTGATGATCAAGGCAGAATCATCATTCTAAAGCACTTCAAAAACAAGCTATTTATGCCTAAAGAAAATGATTTGTTATCCCATGCGGCTACGGTGCTACCCGTAATAAACATGACCGAATCTCTTGAATTTTATACAAAACAACTGGGATTTACTATTCACTTTACCTGGATGGAACCTATCGATTATGCAGTATTAAAGCGAGGGGGAGTTAGCTTACATCTTGTGCAGGGCTCTCAGGGGTCTATAGCTAACCCAGTCTGTGTTTACAGTTTTGTCTGGGATATCGATGCGCTCTTCAGGGAGTTTGAGGGAAGGCAGATCAATACGATGTCTGCATTAGGTCAGGAAGATTATGGGATGAAGGAGTTTGAGGTTTCAGACCCGGATGGCCACAGACTTATTTTTGGGCAGGGTATAGAATAACAAGAATATATGAAAGCTATTGTTTGTAACAAATACGGGCCGGTTTCCGATTTACAGCTTCAGGAAGTGCCAAAACCCGAGCCAGAATCCAAAGAAGTCCTTATCAAAGTGATCGCCACAGCCATTAACGACTATGATTGGAGTATGGTCAGAGGTAAACCCTATTTATATAGACTGATGTATGGCATTTTTAAACCCAAGATTCGTATCCCGGGAATGGAATTAGCCGGAATTATCGAAGAAGTAGGCAGGGAAGTAACCGATTTTGCAAGAGGAGATAAGGTTTACGGAGATACTTCTGATTTTGGTTTTGGTAGTTTAGCTGAGTATATGTGTATAGATTCAAAAGCAGTAAGAAAGAAGCCAGAGTCCATGTCCTTTGAAGTAGCAGCTGCCTTACCGCATGCATCCTTGTTGGCCTGGCAAGCCTTAGTAGATTTAGGCGAACTTCAGAAAAACCAGAAAGTATTACTCAACGGCGCTGGAGGTGGAGTAGGTACTATTGGTTTGCAAATTTGTAAAACCTTTGGTTGTGAAGTGACCGGAGTTGATACGGGCTCAAAATTAAAGATGATGCAAGAGCTGGGGTTTGATAGGGTAATCGACTACAAAGAAGAGAATTTCACCAAAGCTGGTGAGCAATTCGATCTTATCGTAGATTGCAAAACAAGTCATACCCCATTTGCCTATCCAAGAGTGCTTAAGCCGGGAGGGACCTATATAACCGTAGGAGGGAAGGTGGGTAGACTATTGCAACTATTCCTATTTGGAAAAATGTTGAAGATTTTTACCGGTAGAACTCTTAAAATCCTTGCACTAAAGCCTAATAAAGGCCTGGAACATATTGAGCATCTTTTTCTAAAAGGACAAATTGAGTGCATTATTGACGGACCTTACCCTTTGGCAGAAACTGCAACGCATCTACACCGTTTTGGGACAGGAAAGCACCAAGGGAAAGTAGTCTTAAAACCTTAATGACCTTATCCTGGAATCGACCTTCATAACATTTGAGATATTTAAAGGGCTATAAAAAATTGAGTATCTTTAAATAGACAGATCATAAGATTGTGCAGTTAGCAACTATGAGTTTACACTAACCTTCTCAGCGGGCCGATATAGTTTGGCCATATTCAAGAGAACCACACATGAAAACCAGAAAGATTCTTGCCGCGGTATTTATTATTTTGGCCATTGTCCTGGGTGTTTCTTTTTATATGAAGATCCACTTTCCGGAAGACTTAACAGGATATTTCAAAAAGTCGTATTACAGTCAGTACGGACCTCTGGCTATCTGTATTGAGTTGTTGGTCGCCGGTATTTATCTATTTGTACGGCATTCAAAAGCGAATTTTACACTTGCTCTCTTCGGATTTACCGCCTTGCTGGATCCCATATTTGATTCAGTCGGACTCTTTTCGACTATGGTACCTTTATATGGAACTCTAATTTTTGTAATCTGCGCTCTGGTTGCCTTGTGGCTTTCTTTTACGGATAGTTTTAGTCTTGGAAAGATTTCATTTTTAGCTGCCTTCGGCAGTTTTATTTTGGGCAATGCTGTAGAATTATTTTTTAATTATTGGTAGAATGTTAGTAATTGTATATAGCCCATATCGGTATGTCAAGAATTTCCTCTTAATCGCTTTGGCCTTGGTATTCCTGACAAATAATACTCTTTTTGCGCAAAACCCTGAGGGAGAGGTATTGGTATCCGAGCAAATGGAATCTGAATGGAAAGGATTTGATCGACTCGACTTTGAATATCAAGGGCGCGAGGCCAGGTTGGTTTTGCCAGAGCATCCTTTGCCCCATAACCCTTGGATCTGGAGAGCACGATTCCCTGATTGGCATACAGAAGCAGATAGCATCCTGGTTTCTAAGGGGTATCATTTAGCTTATGTCAATACCAATAACCTATACGGGAGCCCCAAGGCCATCAAGGCATGGGATGATTTCTACGATTATGTCACCCGGGAATATAAGTTAAATAAAAAGACGGCACTCATGGGTGTAAGTAGAGGAGGCCTATTTGTTTATAATTGGGCTAAACAAAACCCGCAAAAGGTCGCTTGTATTTATGCAGAAGCCCCGGTATGCGATTTTAAGAGCTGGCCTGCAGGCTTTGGAAAAAGCCAAGGTAGCCAGGAAGACTGGGAGCAACTCAAAGAGGTATATGGTTTTGAAAATGATGAAAAGGCTAAAGCATATTTGAATAATCCGATAGATGGCTTGGGCCCCTTGGCAGCTCAGAAGGTACCCATACTGCATATGATCGGACTTAAAGACAAGATTGTTCCGCCAGAAGAAAATACCTATCCATTGGTTCAGAAGTATATTTCTTTTGGTGGATCGGCTACGGTAGTGCCCTCAACGGGGGGAGAACAACAATTGCAAGGGCATCATTTTCCGGTAGAAACTCCCGGCTTAGTTGCAGATTTCATCCAATATCACACTAAAAATACCTTCCCACTATCTTCATCTAATTATCACGAGATGCGCGGGGGACTTGAAAATGCAAAAATTCAGTTTGAGCAAAACAAGAAGGGTAGAGTCGCTTTTTTGGGAGGCTCTATAACCTATAATTCTGGTTGGAGAGATAGCGTGACCACCTATCTGCAGAAACGTTTTCCAGCAACCAGTTTCGAATTTATTGAGGCCGGGATCCCTTCAATGGGAACCACACCGGCGGCCTTCAGGTTAAGACGAGATGTCTTATCTGCCGGGAAAGTAGATCTGCTATTTGAAGAGGCCGCGGTAAATGATGCGACAAATGGTAGAACTTCAGAGGAACAAGTAAGGGCCATGGAGGGTATAATAAGGCATTTAAGAAGGGTTAATCCGGCAATAGACATCATCATGATGCATTTTGTAGATCCTGATAAAATAAAAACGTATAACCAAAATAAGATTCCCGAGGTGATACTAAATCACAACAAAGTAGCCGATCACTACAATATTCCGGTAATTAATTTGGCAAAAGAAGTCACTGACAGAATCAACAAAGGAGAATTTAGCTGGGAAGCAGATTTTAAAGACTTACACCCTTCGCCCTTTGGGCAGGGGGTATACGCCAATTCAATCCTCCAATTTCTGGAGCAAGCATTTATAGATCACCCTGGGGTGAGTAGGCAAATGATGCCTCATGATCTTCCGGCAAAACTTGACGAGAATGCTTATGACAACGGATTTTTGGTACACATTAAAGAGGCAAAGCTCTCAAGAGGTTGGAAGCTTGAATCCTCATGGAACCCTGGCGCAAACGTTGGTACTAGAGAAAATTATGTTGATGTCCCCATGCTGGTCGGAACCCAGCCAAATGGCACGCTAAAACTCAATTTTGAGGGCAGCAGCATTGGTATTGCAGTAGCTGCGGGCCCTGACGCCGGGATGATCGAATACCGAATTGACCGTCATAAATGGATACCTCTAAACCTCTTTACAAAATGGAGCGGTCAGCTTCATCTTCCCTGGTATTATACCTTAGGTACCGGACTTTCCAAGCAACAACATATATTGGAGCTTCGAATTCTGGGAGAAAAAGACAAAAGAAGCAGTGGCTATGCCTGTAGAATACGCTACTTTTTTGTAGACGGAAATTAGGGGTTTGATTCGACAACAAATTGATAGTAGCTTATATATTAAGCAAGTTTCTCTCTCAAATATCGGGCTGTGTGAGATTTCTTGTTTTGTATCACCTCTTCGGGAGTGCCTTCTACCATTAGGTTTCCACCGCCATCACCACCCTCAAGACCAAGGTCTATGATGTAATCAGCACATTTTATAAGTTCTATATTGTGCTCAATAACTACGATGGAATGTCCGGCAGATATTAAGGAATCAAAGGATTTCAGTAACTTTTTAATGTCGTGGAAGTGAAGTCCAGTTGTGGGCTCATCAAAAATAAACAAGGCTTTATCCTTGGTATTTCCCTTTACCAGGAAAGAGGCCAGTTTAATACGTTGAGCCTCGCCTCCGGAAAGGGTAGAGGATGACTGCCCCAGGGTTACATAGCCGAGCCCCACATCTTGTAAGGGTTTTAACTTGTTGACTATTTTAGTTTGCTTGTAGGTTCCAAAAAAAGACACCGCATCATCTATGGTCATATTCAATACATCATCAATACTTGCTCCCTCAAACATCACCTCCAGCACTTCTTTCTTAAAACGTTTACCGCCGCAGGTATCGCACTCAAGATGTACATCAGCCATAAACTGCATTTCCACGGTAATTTCACCTTCTCCTTTACATTTCTCGCATCGGCCTCCGTCAACATTAAAAGAGAAATGTTTGGCCTGGTAGGCTCTTATTTTGCTTAGTTTCTGACTTGCAAAAAGCGATCGTATATCGTCATAGGCCTTGATGTAGGTCACGGGATTTGAGCGCGAAGATCTGCCTATGGGGTTCTGGTCTACAAATTCCACGTTCTTCAGGAACTGATATTTTCCTTCAAAAGCAGTAAACTGTCCGGCTTTTTCTCCATAGCCTCCAACTTCCTTAAGGATGGCCGGGTAGAGTATTTTTTTGACCAGGGTACTTTTACCACTTCCTGATACCCCTGTGACCACAGTAAGCATATTCAAGGGGAAGGTAACATCAATATTTTTCAGATTGTTTTCTCGGGCACCTTTTATGGTAATATGATTTTTAGAGATCCTTCTTTCCGGTGGTACCGCTATTTCTAGCTTGCCATTTAAATAGCCAGCCGTTAAGGAGTTCGATTTAAGTATTTCGCTCATACTGCCATGGGCAACAACCTTCCCGCCATGTGTTCCGGCCTCAGGACCTATATCTATGACTTCATCGGCAGCCATCATAATGTCTTCATCGTGTTCCACAACGATGACCGTATTGCCAAGGTCTCTAAGGCTTTTCAGCACTTCAATCAGATTTTCCGTATCCTTTGGATGCAACCCGATACTCGGTTCATCTAAGATGTACATAGAGCCTACCAGGCTACTGCCCAGAGAGGTGGCAAGGTTAATACGTTGACTTTCCCCTCCTGAGAGTGTATTTGATTTTCTATTGAGGGTGAGATAACTAAGCCCTACTTTACTAAGAAACCCCAGACGGGTTGTAATCTCCTTTAAAAGTCGCTTTGCTATAGCACTGTCGTGTTTGCTTAGCTGCAATCCTTCAAAAAAGGGTTGTAGTTGTTCAATAGGAAGTTCTACAAGCTCTGAGATGGACTTACCGCCAATCTTTACATAATCTGTTTCTGGTCTGAGGCGCCTTCCTTTACATTGAGAACATCTGGTTTTCCCCCGGTATCTGGAAAGCATTACCCTGTTTTGGATCTTATAGCTCTTTTCTTCTAATTTTTTAAAGAAGTCTGTAATTCCCTTAAAATAGCTATTCCCTTCCCATACAAGTAGTTTTTGCTCTTCGGAAAGTTCAAACCAGGGTTTATGTATGGGGAAATCGAATTTATAAGCATTGTTTACCAATTGATCCCTGTACCAACTCATACTTTCACCTCTCCAGGGGAATACTGCGCTTTCGTAAACGGAAAGTGAGGTATTCGGGATAACAAGATCCTCGTCTATTCCTATGACATCTCCGTAGCCCTCGCATTTAGGACAGGCCCCATAAGGGTTATTAAAACTAAAGAGGTGCGCATTTGGTGCGAGAAACGTCATCCCGTCTAAAACAAAATTGCTACTGAAGGGGATCTCCTTGCCAGAATCTACTTCTTCAACAATACATTCTCCCTTACCTTCAAAAAAGGCGGTATCAATTGCATTAGCCAGGCGATTATAAAAATCTTCATCTTCTTTTTTTACGATCCTGTCTACGACTAATTCAAAGGTTCTCCCAATGGCTTTAAGATTTTCATCTATTCTTACCACCTCTCCGTTATGCTTAATCCTTGCGTAGCCCTGCTTAGATAAAAGCTGTACAGATTTATAAGGATCTCTTTCCTCGGGAATATGAATAGGAGCTAAAAGCAGGAGTTTAGTGCCTTCCTCGTAGGATCGTATATGGTTTACTACATCGGTGACGGTATGTTTCTTTACTTCTTTCCCGGATATCGGAGAAAAAGTCTTTCCAATTCTGGCATACAGGAGCTTTAGATAATCATAAATCTCAGTAGTAGTTCCTACAGTAGAGCGGGGGTTTGTAGAATTTACTTTTTGCTCAATAGCAATGGCTGGGGCAATACCCTTGATGTAATCTACCTTCGGCTTATCTAATTTTCCCAAAAATTGCCGGGCATAAGAAGATAAGCTTTCTACATATCTCCTTTGACCCTCTGCATAGAGAGTATCAAAAGCCAAACTGGATTTGCCAGAGCCGGATAGACCAGTGATTACCACGAGCTTATTTCTGGGAATAACAACATCAATATTCTTAAGGTTGTGCAATTTTGCGCCCTTAATAATGATATTTTCTTTAGGATTTACGTCCGTTATTACAGTCATGCCCGTATATTAGGCTGCAAAGATACACAGCCGAAAAGCAATAACCAACAGGGTCGGTTTTACATCAGATTTTAGCTAAATCACAACATTGTTTTTCTGCAAGTGGATATTTTTTCTATATTTGATCTGTTACTAATACAAATTCGATACGCCTATAAAGCAACAATTACTTTTTAAAAATTGACCTAAACAACTGAGCCCTTACACTCTCTGCCGAGGAAAAGAGAGCTGAGGAACCCCTAAGTTGAACCAAAAAAAAAGTAATTGTATGGAACTACAGATCGATGATTCGGTATTAGTTAGAGACTACATGAGCGGGGACGAAAGAGCCCTGGAAATTCTGATCGGCAAACACAATCAACGCCTTACCAGTTTTATTTACTCCAAAGTACTGGATAGAGAAATCACCGAAGATATTTTTCAGGATACCTTTATTAAGGTGATCAAAACCCTTAAAAGGGGATCTTATAGTGAAGAAGGGAAGTTTTTGCCCTGGGTAATGAGAATCTCACATAATCTCATTATTGATCACTTTAGAAAGACCAGGAGAATGCCCAAGTTTGAGGGAAGTGACGACTTCAATATCTTTTCTATCATTGGAGATGATAGGCTCAATGCCGAAAAACAACTAATTAAGGATCAAATAGATTGTGATTTAGGTGTATTGATTGAAGAGCTGCCAGACGATCAGAAGGAAGTATTGGTAATGCGCATTTACAAGGATATGAGTTTTAAGGAAATATCCGAGAATACCGGGGTAAGTATAAATACTGCTTTGGGTCGTATGCGATATGCTCTTATTAATCTTAGAAAGATCATAGAGAAGAACAACATTGTTTTAACGAGTTAAATTGCCCGTAGACCGAGTGATTCAGGTTTTAACGAGTTATTCTGTTCTAGATCGAGTAATACTGAGGGAAGCCATAATAGTTGCGTTATTTAGCTATAATAACATATACTATGGCACAAATTTACTCTGAGAACCCCGATAAATGTAAACTGGTTAAAACGAAAAAAGAAACTGTACAGTTTCTATTAAGTTATTCCAAGTCGCTCAAAATTGTGAAGCACGAGGGATTAACTTTTGAAAGTAATTTGAATTAAGCGGGCTACTTTTATCTCTTTGACAAAGAAATAACCCCCTGATTGTAATAGGTCAGGGGGATTTTTATTTTTTCCCTGAGTGTCAAATTCCATTTCAAGATGCGGTAAGAGAATAGTAATCTCTCTTCAGAAAATTTCTACGCAACTACTTTTCCACGGTTTTATTATACTCATTATTGCGAAAATGCGATTTTACATCAAAAATGGCGTGTTTGACAACATACTTTTTCACAGACCTCCCTGTTTATCTACTTTTAAACTGTAATTGAAAACGACATATTCAATTCACCATTTATAATAATAAAAAACTAATAACCAAAAAATCTTTCCTCCTCGGAAAGGCCATCATCTTAACCAAAAAAACTATCTTATGAGCATTCAACTTCAAGATTCTGAATTAGTTAGAGACTATATAAGCGGAGACGAAAGAGCTCTGGAGGTGTTAATAAACAAACACAACCAAAGAATTACCAGCTTTATTTATTCAAAAGTACTTGATAGGGATATTACTGAGGATATTTTTCAGGATACCTTTATTAAGGTGATCAATACTTTGAAAAAGGGATCTTACAGTGAAGAGGGAAAATTTCTTCCCTGGGTAATGCGTATCGCCCATAACCTGATCATAGATCATTTCAGAAAAAACAAGCGCATGCCAAAGTTTGAAGGAAACGATGATTTTAACATCTTCTCTGTAATAGGAGACGATAAGCTTAATGCTGAAAAGCAGATTATTAAGGATCAAATAGATAGTGATCTTGGGTTACTAATAGAAGAACTGCCAGACGACCAACGCGAGGTTTTGATTATGCGCATCTATAAGGATATGAGTTTTAAAGAGATATCTGAAAACACCGGAGTGAGTATAAATACTGCTCTTGGGAGAATGCGTTACGCCCTTATAAACCTCAGAAAGATCATAGATAAGCACAATATTGTATTGACTAATTAAAAGCACATTTTCTTACTGAGCAATATTTCCATTTTAGTTGCGTTATCTTAACATAACTATACTATTTTCTTATGGAAAAAATTTACTCTGAAGAAAAGAATGCTTGTGAACTTACTAAAGTTAGTTCGGGAACGGTTCAGTTTCTACTGAATTATTCCAAATCCTTACATTTTGTTGGATACAAGAGCTTCAAATTTGAAACAAATTTGAATTAAGACTGAAAAAAGCCCTGAAATTAGTATCAGGGCTTTTTTTTGAGTTCCTTTTAATGCCAAGGGCTATACCTCTGTTTATCAGCTTCTTGATACTTTATTAAAACCACCTTTCGACTGCGCTCAAGGTGACACTATTGTAGGAGTTCTATGACTGATCTCCCATCTATAGGCCCTTTCCTTTTATCTTTTTCTAATTCAACAGGCTTAAAAAATTCAAGTTCAAGTGCAAACTCAAAATTACTGAGATTTAAGGGCATCATTGTTTATTGATTGTTGATAATTGTTTATTGAATAGTTGCAAGGAAGTTGCAGGCTCAAAGGCTATCTTGTAACTGGGGAGGAGTTAGTAGCCCCGCAGTAAAAAGTTCCAGTTCAAGTGCGAACTCAAAAAAGCTAAATGTCGAGGAGTACATTAGGTAATTAGACTGTTTTACAATCGCTTGGTTCCTTCTTTTTTAAGTTTCTTAACTCCTAACTCCTAATTCCCGTCCTTTTTCTATAGTCTCTGGTCTTTTGTCTTTTTCTAATTCAACAAGCTTAAAAAGTTCAAATACAAGTTCCAATACAAGTTCAAGCGCAAACTCAAAAAGTCTAAACTTTTATGTGTTTATGAGCTTCTTGATACTTTATTAGAACTACCTTTCGACTGCGGCCAAGGTGACACTTTTATAGGTGTTCTATGACTGATCTCTAGTCTCTAGTCTTTTGTCTTTTATCTTTATTCTTTATTCCTTTCCCTCTATAATACTCCTCCAGAACCTTTTTCCTTCCAATGGTTTTGGTGATCACATCTTTTTCCAGATCCCAACCCCTGGCAGGAGAGTATTCCCTCCCATACCAAATAATCTGGAGATGAAGGTCATTCCATAAGTCCTTAGGAAACAGTCTTTTAGCGTCCCTTTCTGTCTGCACCACGTTTTTGCCGTTAGAAAAACCCCATCTATACATGAGTCGGTGAATATGGGTATCGACAGGGAAGGCGGGGATGCCGAAAGCCTGAGAAACCACCACACTTGCAGTTTTATGACCTACCGCCGGCAATTCTTCCAGCAGATGAATATCTGAAGGTACAGCTCCGTCGTATTTATCAATTAAGATTTGTGAAAGTCCATAAATTCCCTTAGACTTCATTGGGGAAAGCCCAACAGGTTTTATGATCTCCCGAATCTCCTCCACCGTTAGTTTTACCATATCATAAGGATTATCCGCCTGGGCGAAAAGTAGGGGAGTAATCTTGTTTACCCGCACATCGGTACTTTGGGCAGACAGTAAGACGGCAATTAATAAGGTATATGGGTCCTTATGATCTAGTGGCACCGGAATCTCCGGGTAAATGTTCTGCAAGGCTTTTATGGCAAAATCTACCTTTTCACTTTTGGTCATTAACTGTTCGAATTATTATTTAAAATTGATTTTGTTATCTATTTTTGCGCTCTAATTGGAATTGCGAATTTAACCAAAATATAGGGTATGAATACATTAAAAGCAGGAGACAGGGTATCAGAATTTTCTGTGGCAGATCAGGATGGAAATGAAGTTAAACTCTCTGATTACAAGGGTAAAAAGCTCATTGTTTTTTTCTATCCCCGGGCCAACACCCCGGGTTGTACCATTGAGGCCTGTAATCTGAGGGATCACTATAAGGAACTACAGGATGCAGGCTATTCGCTGCTTGGCGTAAGTGCTGATACTCAAAGAAAACAGTCAAACTTTAAAAAGAAATTCAAGCTCCCTTTCCCCTTATTAGCAGATGTGGATCACAAACTGCTCGAGATCTTCGGCGTATGGGGACCTAAAAAGTTTATGGGGCGTACTTTTGACGGGATTCACAGAAAGACCTTTATTATTGATGAAGATGGGGTTGTAGAGCGGGTAATAGACAAAGTAATCACGAAGAGTCATGCGGCCCAGATCTTAGAAGATATAAGTTGAAAAGGAGTTAAACCTTTTCCTTATCGGCTACGTCCTTCTTGATAAATAACTTTTTCTCTTTTATGGTTTTGGCGGTGCCCTCTGGTAGCATTTCTTCCCAGCCCTCTTCGCCATTCATAATTTTTTTCAATGCATCTCTTGAATAGATATCGAGTATGTTTGGATCGTAGTCTATGATATCCATTACCTTCCCATTGTACTTAAAGAACTTATACAATTCTTTCATCCTGGGGTGTACCTTGATATTATTACTGGTCATTATTTGCCCCGTCTCCGTATTTTTCATTGGATACAGGTATACCTTAAGGTCTTTGAAGAATAACTTTCCAAAGGCTTCAAGGATCCCTCCGCTGAGATGTCGGTAATATTTTTCATCAAATACTTCAACCAGGTTATTTACCCCCATGGCAAGACCAATTTTGGCTTTGGTATAATTGCTAAAGAATTCGACCAGTTTATAATATTCCTGGAATTTTGTAATCAACACGGTCTGACCCATAGAGCAAAGCAATTCGGCTCTGTGCATAAAATCCTGCTCGTCTATTTCTCCGGCTGCCTTTAAGTTAGATAAGGTGATCTCGAATAATACAATAGACTTCTCTTCCTCTACGGTTTGTTCTCGAATGAAAATGTCATGCGACTTTTTGAACATGTCCATGTTTACTTTTGTCACCGGCCTGAAGCTACCGCGAATAGCCAGGATATTCTTCTTGTAGAGCACCGCCGCCGGAAGCAGGTTATTTCCATCCGGGCCAAACATCACAGCATCGGTCATATCATTCTTTATTAGCTGCAGACTCATCATTCTGTTGTCTACATCTTTAAAATTGGGTCCTGAGAAGTTGATCATGTCAATCTCCAAGGTGTCCTTATCGATATGATCATACAGATATTTCAACATCTTACGAGGCTTATGGTACTTGTAAAAAGCACCATAAATTAGATTGACCCCAACCGTACCTAAGGTTTCCTGTTGCAGTCTGGCTTCATTTTGCTTAAAGCGCACGTGAAGTACTATTTCATCAAATTCCTTTTGATCCGGATCTAGCTGAAATCTGATTCCTAGCCAACCATGGCCTTTATATCTTTTAGAAAAATCTATGGTCGCCACAGTATTGGCATAGGTAAAAAACAAACGATCAGGGTGTTCTTCCCGACTAATTCGCTCTTCCATTAAACTCATCTCATGCGAAAGCATGGTCTTCAATCTTGCCTGAGTTACATAACGCCCGTCTTTTTCGGACCCGTATATTGCATCACTAAAAGCTTTGTCATAAGCGCTCATAGCCTTTGCAATAGTACCAGAGGCTCCTCCCGATCTAAAAAAGTGCCTTGCTGTTTCCTGGCCCGCACCAATTTCTGCAAAAGTGCCGTAGATATCTGGATTTAAGTTAATTCTAAGGGTCTTAGCTTTTATGGAAGGTATATTTTCAAAAGCAAACTCTTTGTTTAAAACAGAAGCCATTTCGTACGTTTTGTTAGCAACAAAGTTAACAAGATTGGGAAATCTACTAAATAAATAAGTTATAAATTTGAAATAAATAGGTGAGGGGTTGAAAATTACTTTTTTGGGTACCGGAACATCTCAGGGAATTCCTGTCATAGGGAGTACTCACCCAGTTTGCCTGAGCAGCGATCCTAAGGATAAAAGATTACGTGTTTCTCTTCTGGTTTCCTGGGACGACTTTAATTTTGTGATTGATTGCGGACCTGATTTCCGACAACAAATGCTCGCTCACAGCATCCCCAGGCTAGACGGTATTCTCTTTACTCATGAGCATGCAGATCACACGGCAGGTATAGACGACATTCGGCCCTTTTTCTTTAGACAGGGAGATATTCCAATCTATGCTCATAAAAGGGTAATTACCTCCCTTAAGCGCCGATTTGATTATATTTTTACCGATGCCGATAGATACCCTGGAGCCCCGGCGGTGCAGCCTAATGAAGTACATGCGAATACTCCCTTTACATTGGGGAACTTAGAGGCCATGCCTATAGAAGCCTTTCACAATAGATTACAGGTCTTTGGATATCGTATTTCTGGACTCGTTTACCTCACAGATATCAAGACAATAAGTAATGAAGAAATAAATAAGATAAAAGGAATTAAAATATTTATAGTCAATGCTTTAAGGGTTGAACCTCACCATTCGCACTTGAACCTGGAAGAAGCCCTGAAACTCATAGAAAAAGTACAACCAGAAAAAGCCTATCTCACGCATATTAGTCATCATATGGGATTTCATGCGCAAGTAGAAAAAACGCTTCCTAAAAACGTACATTTGGCTTATGATAACTTGGAGCTAGTGTTATAAATATTCCTAATGAACAAGTATAAATCCTAATTCAATAACTATAAATTAACCCAATCTCATGAAAAGCAAGATATCCTTATACCTCTTTATTTTTATCTCTATGATTTTGCTCTACCTCTATGTAAGCAGTAACAACAAGGTTAAGGACCTGGACCAGAGAATGACCAACCATAAGGAGACCGTTCAGGAACTGAGAGATTCTGTTTTAAATGCAGAGCTAAAAGTACTGGATATGCAATATTTCTCTTTGGAGAATAATGATGATGCGCTAGCGTATTATGTTCATCTTAATATCGCCGATCCTTCGCGATATATAGCAGATAAATTATTGGAAACCAATGAGAAAAGAGGAGATAATCCCCTGGTTCCCTATGAGGGCATGGAAAGCGATTTTAAGATCAATAAGATCAAGATCCTTAATCATAAATGGATAGTAGCCGATTTCTCTGATGGAAAATACTGGGGCGAATTGTTCCTTAAATACGAGCTCAAAGACGACTTGGGAGTCGATTTTACCATGGTAGACCACCTACTGTATACGCGAAGTAATTAAAAATTGAAAATTTAAAATGGAAAATGCCCGTGCTATAAAACACTTAGAACTTTCCATTTTCCAATTTCCATTTAGCATTTTCAATTTACACCTTGTCTTCTAACCACCTTCTGAAGGATTGAAAGTTCTGTGGAGATACCCCATGGCCTACCGGGAATTCCTCGTAAACATGGTCAATATTCAGATTTTTCATGAATTCCGGTGCTCTTTGAGCCCATTCGGGTGGGATTACCATGTCTACCTGCCCATGGGAGGCATAAACTTTTAATTTAGAATGGTCCTTATCCTGATAATCTTCAATCAAGATCTTTTCATCGATATAACCGCTTAGGGCCACCAGGTTTTTTATTCTTTCAGGGAAGGAAAGCGCAACCGCATAACTCAACACCGTACCTTGACTAAACCCCAGCAGAGTGATACGCTCTTTATCCAGTTGATAGGCCTCGCAGGCTTCCTTGATAAAATGCACAATCTTATCTCTTGAGGAGATCGCCTGCACCTCATCTGTCCATTTGCCGAAGGCTGCATCAAAATTGATGGCGTACCATGCGTTGCCGAAAGGTTGCATAGGGTAGGGTGCCCTGGCAGAAATTACGCAACATTGCTCTGGAAGCTCGGTTGCAAATGAAAAAAGATCCTCTTCGTCGCTTCCGTAGCCATGAAAAAGGAATATCACGGGCGGTTTGCCTTCTTCTGTGGCGGATGGACGTATTAAGTGTTGCAGGGATAGGGGAGCTGTTGTAGTCATTTTATTGAATGAAAGTAAACCATTGTTGAAAATAAGGGCCTAAAACCGGAACTTCTTGTTTTTTATTATTTAAGGCACCGAGAAAACCGTAGAACCACAAAACTATGTAGAAAATATAAAGCCCATACCAGGCGTACCTATTAAACCAAACACTTAGAAAAATGGCAAAACCCAAAAACACCAGGTGAAGGCCAAAGGCCTGACGAGTATGAAACCGGGCAAATGAATTCTTGGGTTCCATATTCATCGTAATGGCAATTAAAGCCCCAACCATAGTGAGGTAAGCAATTATTGCCGTCGTCTTTCCTTCTTTTACATCGTTCATTTCAATAGGTTCCTTGTAAGAGGTTAGGGACACTGGTTAGTACCCAAAAATAGTTAAATTATCCACTGCCCGTTTGCCACTATTCCATAGGCTTTCCCCTTGAGATGAGCTCCGAGGAAGATGGCGTTTTTGGAAGTACTATGTACGTGATCTTCAGAGAATTCAAAGGTAAAATCAGGATTAAACAAAGACAGATGTGCATTTTCTCCTTCTTTTATAGTTCCAGACGAAAGTCCGAAACGCTCCCGACCTCTTGTTAACACCTCTATGGCCAAATCCGGACCTAAAAGAGTATTGAGTGCTGGGAATGCACTTTCTAACCCAATAGTACCGTTGGCTGCATTGTCAAATTCAACATGTTTCTCTTCAATGGCTATCGGGGTATGATCCGAAGTAACGTAGTCTATAGTTCCATCCTTGACACCTTTCAGAAGTTCTTTTGCATCCTGTTTTGTCCTAATGGGCGGCATTACCTTATAGGCACTGTCGAATCCCTGTAATACTTCATCGTCAAAGAAAAGGTTATGTAAGGCAACACTGCAGCTAACATCAAGGCCCTTTTTCTTGGCACTCGCGATAAGCTTTACCGCGGCACCACTACTTATCGTTGGGATATGTAACTTACCGCCGGTATATTCCAGAATAAACAGATCTCTTGCAATTTGCAGGGTTTCGGCTAATACAGGAATTCCCTTTAGCCCTAAGGAGGTGGCTACTTCCCCTTCATTAACCTGACCTTTTCCTGCCAAGGCAGAATCCATTGGGAAGGAATGCACCAGGCCATTCGAATTTTGGGCATATAGTAAAGCAATTTTTAAAAGGTTCGAGTTATCAATGGCCGACTTATAATCGTAGAACCCGACAGCTCCCGAATTCCACATATCAAACAACTCTGCCAGTTCCTTGCCTTGCCCTTTTACTGTTAATGCGCCCAAGGGAAACAAATTGGCAGCAAAACCTCTGGAGGCGTTTTTCAGAAAAACAATATCTCCACTGCTATCGGGAACAGGGTAGGTATTCGGATTAAGGACTATGTCGGTGAATCCGCTAAGGGCAGCTGTGTGTAAACCGTTAGCTATCGTTTCCCTTTCCTCAAAACCTGGTTCGCCAAAACTAACGCTGCTATCTAGCCAGCCTTTTGAGATATGCAGGTTCTTTAGTTGTACCACTTCTGTTTTTCCTGTTGCCTCAACCTTTGAAGCAATTTTCTCAATGCGTCCATTCCTGATATGGATATCCCTTTTTTTGAGGTGATAACGGCTGTTGCCCGGATCAATTATCGTGGCCGATTTCAGGATTAAGTTCATATCCCTTTTTTATCGTTTGAAGAATATAACAGTTTATTTGTGCCATCATTTGAGCAGATGTTACAAAGGAAAATAAAACCGTTCATTTAAATATTTTTTGAATTATAATTTCTGCCAACATAAAGAGCAGTGCTAAAATAACAAACCATTTCCAAAGCTCTGTAACCCGATTGTCTTTTTCGATCTGCCCGAACAATTCCCCTATGTCGTCATTTAGGGAGGCGGAGGGCAAATTTTCCATATCACTGTAGTTAAGTACGCTTTCCTTTCTGGGGTCATTAAAACTAATATTTTGAATACTGTTTTCGCCGTCAACAATGGTGTAAATCCCTCCCTCCTTAGGGTTTTCTCTAAATATCAAGGCTGTTTTATTGGCAAAATATCGCTGTTGCGGAATGAACTCGTAGTCTCCCTGTTGCACCTTGAGGATTTCGTCGCTAGTTATTACCACAGGAATATCTACCTCTATTGGACTCCCAATTTGATGGTAGAGCTGAGGCAACTTTAGGCTGTTCGCAGCCATGGCGTAAAAGGTGGGAACAATCAAGGGAGAGTTTTTAAAATTCGAAATTTCTTCATTCAGGCTCGAAGTAAAAAGAAAGAGATTTTCTGCACCGATAAGGAAAGGCGCATTGTTTTGGTATCCCAATATCTTAGATCCTCTTGTGCGCGCACTAAAATAACCCATGACACCGGGGTACTGAAAGTTAGAAACAGATTTCTCAAAAACGTTCTGATAAAGAGGGTGGGAAAAGGAAATCTCAGTGATTTTTTGCTCAAAGCCAATTTTCTCACCCAGGGAGGTCGAAGCATAACCAGCTAAGAAACTATTGTAACTTTCAAGATTAGCCTCAGGATGCGGAATTATTGCCAGATGACCCCCATTTTGAAGAAAAGATCTAAGAGCATTTTGTAAAGCAAGAGGAAGGAGTTGTAATTCGTTCAGGATAATAAAATTTTGTTCCTCTATATTACTGTAATTCAGGTTAGCCAGGGAGGTCTTTTTAAAAACAAACTCGCCCGGGGTGTAGATGCGTGATAAGAATTCGTCTTTGGCAGCACCAATAGACAATACTTTAATGCTTTCTTTCGGATTGAGATTAAAGAATAGTTGGTTATCATAAAAAAGGGTGGCATCGGAAATCTCTATTCTGCCATCAATAGTTTCATTCTGGGGAAGGGTAAACTGAACCTGAGCGCTGTTATTCTCGTTAAATACCGCGGCGGTTTTGGCTATTAGTTTTTCTCCATTGAGCAGCGAAACGGGAATGCTTTCAACGGATACGTCTCCCTTTAAGGTGGTAGTAAGTTCCAGACTATTTGGAGTGTTTTGAGAAATGTATACAGTATCAATAGCGATATTTATTGAGGCATCCGGGAGAAGCTGTACCAAATGTTTTTGTATGCCGCCATTTAGTTCTATGCTTTCAGACAGCATACTCTCCTGAAAGTCGGATATTTGAATGCTATTTCTGACTGCTGTGGTATCTGAGTTAAAAAGACTTTTAGCCTTTAAGTCAATTTGGTTTAACTGTAGCTGGTTGCTGGAATAATTCAGGGTGAGTAGCTCATTCTGAATTTCTTTCAAAGTAACATCTCTAAAAACCTGGTCGTTTGTGAAAAGACTAAACTTATATTCTTTCGGAACGTATTTAATTAAGTCCTGGATAGCTATTTCCAGAAGGGAACCTTCATCTTTTTTCGCTTGCATGCTAAAGGAATTATCCAGGTAGATCACCGTTTCCTTTTTGGAAAGAGCAGATTTATTGGCAAAAAAAGGTTGCGCAAATGCAAAAACCAAACCGGCAATTATAAGGAGTCGACTCACGAGTAACAGCCATTTTTTCAACCTACTGCTGCGCCTGGACTCCGCAACCACCTTCTGTAATAATTTTACGTTAGTGAAGGGTGTTTTTTTAAATCTTCGAAGCTGAAAAAGGTGAATAATAATCGGAATCAGTAGTAGAAATAAGGCCCAAAGGAGTTCTGGATATTGAAACTGCATTCCCAAATTTGATTTGGCAAATATAAATGTATTTGACAGAAACTGCCCCTTCTTTAGTACAAAATTAGGATTTATTCCAGGACGAAAATGACTCAGAATGGCTCTGGAATTATCGTAATACAGCCTTGTAAACAGACCGTGCTAATATCAACAGACTAGGAGACGAATTTCAGATCAGATTCTGCAAACAGAGCAAATGAGTCCGTATGAGACACCCTTAGCAGATGTCCCGGAAATCTGAAGTGGTATGTTCTTCCGGTAGCATTCCCTTTAACAATAAGTGATGTACTCCCTACGTACTCAAAGATCTTTTCAGGAAATTCTTCGACTGGCAGGGAAGGATCATTAGCTGCCTGGCTCTTCTTAGCCTGAGAGTCTGAACCTTTTCTTCTGAAGAACATCTTTCTTTTCTCTCCACAACAACTCATATCATACCTTATTAGTTAATTTGTATAGGACGCAAGCCGCTCCGGATATGGCCAGCCAAAGTACTACACCCCATTTCAGATCCTTCGTCAGTAAGAATACGAAGGGGATAGAAATCCATAGGCTGAGACAAAAAAAGCAGTCGAGCAGGTTTCCTAAAAAACCTTGCCCGAGCAACTTTCTAAACTCAATGACGATTTCAAAAGGGCCGTCTTCCCGGGAGAAGAAATGTGTAATGCGCCAAACGGCTAAAACACAAACTATAAAGCCTTTTAGATCTATACTCATTATTATGGATTAAGCAGTTCCATCATTATTCTGGAAGACCTTCTGTATGTGCCGGAAAGGCCGCTGTTATAACCGTTGGTTATCCTTTGTGTAGCGGTCAGGCCAAACGAATAAACAGTAAAATATTCTCCAGCTTTGATCCAGCCGTCTGCCGTTGGAGCTGCCAGGGGCTGAATTTGAACATTTACCAGACCTGGGTTACTGTGATCATCCTGACTGCCTTTATATCCGGGGCATGCATGATGAACATTGGTTGGGCTGGTACCACCGGGAAATTGATGGCTTCCACTAATGGTGAAGTTTCCTTCAATATTGGCGTTTAGCTCCAATGCGGTACCCGGGCATCTTCCCATAGTTAGCGCATATTCATTTACAAAACCGTAAGGGTCGTTAGCCTGAAAGTTAAAGGAAATGGGTGTTTTAAGCTGTGCATTGGTCAACCTAAAAAGTCCACAACCGGCATCTACTATTGAAGGGTCTTGCAACTCCGGACCGGTCATACTAAAATTAAGACCGTTGTTATGGATAAACAGAGCAATGAGATCTGTAGCATTACTCACAGGAGCCCCTGAAGCCGTATATCCGTCAACTCTTATGTAAAACTTCCCTGGCGTTCTAACGCCGGCTATCACATCATACAAGGCCGTATTTAATCGCATATAGCGATCCAGGTTGGAAAATTCCCAGTCTACGCCATCTACAAAAATTTCCCGCTGAATGTTGATATAGGCGGGCGTCGCTCCTGTTAGCGATCCTCCGACATTCGGATAAAAAGGACCTACATCATCTCCGATATAATTGGGAAGGTTTCTTTTGGAGAATTTCGGATGTTTGTAATTCTGACTGACATAATCCCAACCTGAAGTACCTGAGCGCCTTACCCGAATGGTATACCATTTAATTTTATTTGCCGCCGCACTTTTTGTTGCATCATACATGCAACCTTTCATGTCTACGGTACCTCTCCAGGCAGCACATTCTACATTGAATCCGGCCAGGGTATTGTTTACAGAAATCACCCCACTCGGTTCCAGGTAGTTAGAATAACCATGCCTGGTTAAACTTGCGGAGGACAACGAAGCCGCGGTATTCTGATTACCTCCAAGGAAGACATTTCCCAGACTGCCAATGAGATTACCATTGAAACAGGCGGAGGTGACCCTAACCTGCGATTCCGGAAGGCAGAGATCAATTCGCTTTAGATTGGGCACATTATAATAAGGGGCACTTTCATATCGTACCTCATAAGGTGTATATTCTACAATTTTTACGATCACATCGGGAAACATAACAACATTTACATCTTCCCCTGCGGCAATATCAGCGGCATCCTCAAGTACCGGAAGTGTCATGTCAAATTGGAACTTAAAAATATAGTTCCCATTCATGTCGGTTATGGTATCTCCTAGCAACCGTCTATCTCCTGTACCGGTATATGCGCCACCGGCCAATTCATCTACAGTTCTATCGTATTCTTCAAAGGTGAGGGTTAAGTTAGAACCGGGTTTTTTTACACATGGAAATAGCAGGCCCCCAATGTTTTTGCTAAGCTCTAGTTTATCAGTAGCCAGTACCTTTGAAGTGTCTAACGACCTTATCTTGGAGGAGCCAATCATTTCGAAATTTGAAGCCTCAAGGCTTTCTGAGGCTATTTTGGCCGCCCTTGTACTTTTTGGTTTAAGGTCCTTTCGCTTGTAGGTCAGAGCGGTTTTTGGTTTCATGGCTTCGCTAGACAGATCAAAGACCAGGGGCTTAAAGAAGGGATCGGGATCCGGCGGATTGGGATTGTCTATTATTTGAGGAATTCTTTCCGGGTAGTATTTTTTGATATAGTCCGCAATGGAAGGATTCTTTAAGGCACTTTCCAGGGCTGAGGCAGATTCTATAACAAAAGGAAATTTTCTGCATGGATTAAAGATGCATTTTCTGCCATAAAGGGAGATGTTTCCATAAATAATAAATTCGTTGATGTTCACGGGAGCAGAACAGGTGAGAATCAGATCGTTGAAATCCTGATCATTCCCTTCATCGTTAGAGTGAATGTCAAAAACATAATTTCCTCCTATTTTTTTGGGAAATTTTAGCTGAGTATCAGAGGTTACCCACCCTCCTCCAGGGTTGTTCTGAATGGCTATAGACCATTGACTGCCGGTAACGTTGACAGAAGTTCCTGTGGTACCATTGTGAATTCCATTTCCGGAGGCGGCACCCTGTACCACAAATCGCTGTGGGAAAGAAGCATTTTTTGATTTTACGGCAACCGTCCAGTTGCCTTGCATTGAAACGATCATAGTATTTTAGATTTATTCGCCTACTCTTTGTTTAGATTTTCGGCATACTCTTTTTGTTCGGAACTCCTAGTACACTAAGATTTTCCGGGCTGCGAACAAATAAAAAATAGGGGATAGGGGTGTGAAGTATGTGGCGCGACAAGCTCAAAAGGGCGAGTAAAGCACTTTCATTTTTTATGCGTTCATGTATTGGGGGCATAAAACAATCTAAAACTACTAAAAGACTCATTTTGAAAGCTATGAGAATGTATAAATGGTAAACATGATTGTATAGCTTGTGAAATTTCCATAGAGAAAATGTTAAAAAACCTTCATATTTATCCTAAAAACCTTACAAGGTAAATTCGCTCATTTCTTAGCAAAAGAAAAAGTAGTCGCTCATTGCCTGCTGCCCTAGGCCAGAGAGGTAGGCTTTTATCATGGATTGGGCCTCTTCGTTCGCAACGGTTATTATACTCTGTGGATTGATGAGTTTGGAAAGTTCAGAATAGTGCACTAGGGGAGTGTCGTATATTTTTTTTCCAATTTTCTTTGGGTTGTCACACAGCCAAACAAAAGGGATTTCTCTTTCTGTAAGCTTCAGGGCGATGGTTTTTCCTTTCGTACCGGCCCCCCAGACCACCAGGGATCGGGAAGGATTATGGTCAATTTTTAGGAAATAGTAGAGCTTAATATCCAGGAAATAGTTTTGGGCATAATGCTCGCTTGTACGAGAAGTGCGACTGTCATAATCTCGCCATAGATGTAATATTTCAGAACAGGGAATACATTTCAATCCTTTGTCATAAAAACGAAAGGTGAGATCGTAATCTTCCGGATATCGGTCCGGATCAAAGGCACCACAGGCATCCAAATCCTCACGAAAGGTCATCCAGCAGGGTGAAGGGATAGCACATTCCTTGTAAATTTCGGAGTAGTTGGTGCCCGTTTCTGTAAGCGTATTTATCCATCTTTCGTAGCGGGCATATCCGTCGCTAATGCCTCGATGAGAAAAATACTTCACTTGGCCAACAGCCACGTGGCCCTTGCCTTTATCAGCGAGGTTTTGTGCCAAAATTTCGAGTTTCTTCGGCTGCATAATATCGTCCGAGTCCATTCTGGTAATAAGCGCTCCCTGGCTTTTGCCATAAGCCGTTCTCAAGGCCTCAATAATGCCGGTTCCCTGATTGCTAAAACATTTAAACCTTTGGTCTTTTTTACAATATGCCTCTATCAAACTTCTGCTGTCGTCTGTAGAGTGATCGTCTACAGCCAATACCTCCCAATGCTCATAGTGCTGAGAAAGGATAGAATCCAGGCAATCCGGAAGGAAAGCTTCGGTATTTTTAAAAGGAATTAGGATGCTTACCAGGGGATGAGCCATGCCCCCAAGATAGGAAAACGCCGGAAGAATTAGTCTGAAATCCTTCTTTGAACCTGCCCATTTTTAATAACCATCTGAATACTTAAGGTATTTTTAATGGTTTCTGAAGGATCTTTGTCTAACAAGATCATATCGGCCACCTTCCCTGGTTCAATAGTGCCCAGACTATCTGCCACCTGAAGCATTTTGGCAGCATTTAAGGTACCCATTCTAATGATATCTAACGGTTTCATCCCTCCCAATTCCATCATTTGCATTTCCTCATGGACACTGTATCCGGGAAATATAAAAGTGTTGCCGGTGTCTGTTCCTATTACCATGTTGACCCCTAGATCATACATACGCTTAATAATGTACACCTGCGGTTTAACGATGCCCTCAAAACCAGGTGTCTTAAGTTGATAGAAGTTGGCTGCGATATTCAGATATTCCTGAGCTTCGGCAATTTTGATTGAATCTTTAAGAGCAGCTGTATCATTGGAGTATACGTTTAACGCCTCAACTTCTTGTATCCAATTTGGATATAGTGGATAAATAAAACTCTTATCTAGCATTAAGGTAGTTACCCATGAGATGTCGGCTTTGATAATAGAGTCTACGAGCTGCTCTTCTTTATCAAAATCGAAATCTACCCCGGTAAAATGAATAATGTTTGAAATACCTGCTTTTAACGCCATCCTCAGTTCATCATTATCAGAAACATGGGCAAAAACAGCTAATCCGTAAAGTTCGGCTTCCGAGGCCACTTTGTTTACGAATTCCTGAGGCATCCGACTAACAAATGGGGGAGAGGGACCATCTTCAATAGTTAGCTTAATACCCTTAATAGGATCGTGGGATACTTTTTTTACTATCCGCTCAATTTGAAGAGTATCTCGCAGATAATAGACCGTCTCTCCCTCAATCCATTTTCCGCCCGGATAGGTCTTTACCGGATGCCGGCCTTCCATAGTGAAATGTTGGCTGGTATGATATACTCTTGGGGCAGGCAAGCTATCCTGCTTAGCAAGGGAACGCATGGCCTCGTAATAGCTGTTGGAGGCCTTGCTTCCTCCGGGCATAAAAATGGAGGTTACCCCAAAGTGGATGAATTTCTTGAAATCTTCTTTATAAGAATTGGCATGGGCATGGGCATCGAACAAACCGGGAATCAGATACTTTCCGCTTGCATCAATATTGTTTTCTCTTTGGTCTATTTTTAGCGTGTCTAACTTATGAATAATACCATTTCTTATTCCAACATACATATGCTGTTTAGCAGGACTTCCACTTCCATCGATAACGGTGACATTGGAGATGACCAGATCGTATGGAGGCACCAAGGGTCTTTTGCAGGAGATAGATATCAATAGGTAGGCAAAGAGTAGCATACTGATAATTTGCATTATAATCCCACTTTTTATGCTTTGAGCCTTTGCCAGCAGTCTGTATTTCATAATTAGGTTGTTAACGTACGGCTATTAATGATCCTTTGACCATAGTTCAGTTGTCGCCATAACCATTCTAATGGCCCAAACTTAAATCTCTTGAGCCACCAATTGCTCCAAAGTATTTGCAAATAAAAAATGACAATAACAATTGAGAAAGTCACGGTCATTCCCCATTTACCGTGCAAGCCGAGTCCAATATTAAAAAAGAAAACAATGGCTATAAAAGTCTGAGCAATGTAGTTGGTAAGGGCCATACGACCAACAGCGCTAAATTTATGAAGTACACGCTTGTTGTGAAGGTGCCACAAGGCAAACAGTGCGGCATAGGCGCAAGCCAGGGGTACTACACCAAGTGTATAACAGACCGACTCTATTATTCGGGCTGAGGCAATCTCAAGATATTCAAAAGTGATGCAGGTCCTTAGAATGTTCATGGGAAGGCCAATGATCAGGCCCCAAAAAGCCACAGATTTAAGAAATTTTGAGTTCACAAGAAGACGATCCTGAAGTATTTTGCGGCCTACCCAAGTGCCCAATAAAAATATTCCAAGGACTTTGAACGGCCTGCCCTCTAACAATAAAGCTCCTAAACGATTCAAAGGATTCCCCAATGAAATGGTAAGGAAATCTTTCAAATTTGTCGTAGTATGATGATAAGGAATGTCTTTTTCAAAATCAAAGTGATCTCCTTGAACGGGTAAATTCATATGCACCCAAAAGTCTCCAAATTTTTCAAAGAAATAATAGGGATAGAAGGTCCCGCTTATATTCATTAAAATCGTATTCATTGGAGCAAGAAAGAGCAATATTACTGCAAATAGTAGGAGTTGCGGATTAGAACAATTTCTAAAAAGTATAAGAACAAACCCAAGTAGTGCATATAGGGTAAGTATATCGCCTGAAAAAAAGTATAGGTGAATTAATCCAAAAAGTAAAAGCCCGGCCATACGTCTGCTGAAAAATGCCGGGAAGGATTTCTTTTTATTTGAATACTTAAGGTATTGGATACTAAAGCCAATACCAAAGAGCAAAGAGAAGATGGAATAGAATTTACCATCAATTAGGGTAAAGGCCGTGAAATCGACAAAAAGGTCCAATGGGTAAGTGGCAAATGACTGTAAAGTCTCCTGGGATTGGTCAAAAAATCCGGAAAAATAAACACTGTTGGCAATAAATATAAAAAGGATTGAAATTCCCCTTAAAATGTCTAGAAAATGAATGCGGTCTTTTAGTATTGTCGGACCAATAACACTTGAAGCTATCATAAAAGATTTACTATTAGCCTTAATCTTTAATATTTCAAAAAAATGACTTATTCGCCGCGCTTTTTGTCTCCTATTCAAAACTCGCCGGCCGTAAATTTGCAAGTTTAGTTAAGTCGTCTATTTTTTCCAGGGCACTTATATGCTCCTTAAGCGATTTCTGGTAAGGATCATCTTGGGCATAGTTAGCCTGTGCCCTTTTATAAGCCGTTAAGGCCTTTTCTTTTTGAGTTGTCCTCAAATAGGCATTTCCAAGAAGCACAAAACTGGTAGTGCTCCAATCTAAATGTTTGGTTACTCCTTCGAGGCGATTGGCCACTAAAGCCCAATCAGGATTGTCTGTTTCCCTAATATATTTGATCACCTTACCAGACATTGAATAGGCCCAATTTTTTGGATCTACAAACTCGCCATAAGCGATACTAATATTCCCTATACGTTTTACTGTTTTTAAGTCTTTGATATCGTTGGGATCCCAGTTAGACCATTTAAGGTAAATATTCATTGGCAATATGTAATACCCCTTCATTAGTCCATCTTGGTTGCTATCGTCATATATATCCTTTACAGCATCCGCTTCGAAGTTTAAATGCTCAGATTCCCATTCTTCGCGCATATACCAAGCCCAACAACTTATATTCTCCTCTTGGTCTATTCCAGGCTGATCAAAAAAAGCTTTGGTTTCATAGAACCTTTGCCCCTGATAAACTCCTTCATCGGCAAAATATTTATAAGCGTTTTCTGTACCACCTACAATTTCATTGTAATACTCGTAGATCCGTTCTTCCCCAAGGGTCATGATCAGTGTGACGCCAAAGAGGGCCGCTGGCAGCAGGCGATTGGCATAGCTGATTCTCGGTATTTTAAGCAGCACAATTCCTCCTGCGAGCGTGCCAATGCCACCTACAACAGGCAAGGCATGCCTAATGCCGCCGTAAGAAGTTCTTCCGCTGGCCAGCGCCAGAAGATGAGCCACTATAAAGGCACAGACAAAGGCAACAACGATCCATTGAGATTCACTAACAGGGGATTTCCAAGATCTGAAATACGCTATAAGTTGTTTAGAAAGTAGCATGGTGGCGATGAGAAAGATCGCTATTAGCGCTAAAGGTAGCTTAGCAAGTATCGCACCGGGAAAATAAAGGTAGGGAGCTCTTCCTTCCACGATGGTTCCAAAAAAGAGGTGTTCATCTTCCCCGCGTCCTTCGATACCCGCCCTAATCGTATCAGCAAATCCCCACACATATGCTCTTGGGAAAAGATGAGATTGGTCCATAAAGGACACCAAGTTCTGCCACATGCCAGTATTGAGATCTGCAATCTTTAGTTCCAAACTTCGATTAAATTTGTCTTGAGCGCCTTCCGAACTGTGATATTGAAACCCGTATGTAGCCCAGAGCACTGTCAATCCCAAAATTGCAGCCACTACTAGTTTTAAGACCCGATGTAATCCTAATTTCATCTTCCTTCTAAAGAAAGGTATGAGAGCCAAAAGGATGCCCAATAGACCAATCGCGGCAAGGCCGGGTAGGGCAGAGTGCTTGGCTGCTAGAGTTCCGCCAGCCGCGATACCGAAAGCAATTACCCATTTCCACGACCATTGTGAGCACATTTTACCAGCCGTAAGAGCCGCTAATATCATGGCATAGGTAAGTGGAAGGTCTGTAAATACAAGGGGCTGATGAGCACCAATTGTTGGTTCGAGTGCAAGCCATAAAAGGGAAACTAGCGCCCAGCCAAAACCAAAAATATTCCAAAGCATGAGCGCGATGAGAAGGCCTAAAACAAAGTGAAAACTGTACATTGCCCATCTTGACTGTCGCTGGGATAAATGGTCGTCATTATCGAAAAACATAATTTCCTGTAACCATTTACGCTCTTGTCCCTTATCATCCAGGACCTTAAAAGGTCTTAGCTCCAAATTATGCTGATTCCAGAGTCCTACCCAAAACTTAGAGAGCGGTGGGTGCTCAGGGTTTAGACGATAGTCTCCTGTTTTGGCATAATATGTACCAGAAACAATATGGTAAGGTTCATCGTTTGCAAAGGAATCTAATCTGGTGCCGTACCAGGATCTTACTATGGCAAGTAAGAGAATACCTAGGATAATGATAATTCTTATGGTTCTGGGATTTTGTCTCAAATAAGCTTCCAGCTTCATATATGAATTCATTATTGGGAAGGGTACAAGTAATACTCCCCTGACCAGCGAGATTATGTAACTATGGGAAACTATGCTATGACTATAAATCTAGTCAATTATTAACCCAAGAAGCTTTTTATTTTATAAATAGCTCGAATTCGTGTATATACGGTCTGAGATGAAGGGTATTTGGTTGCTAGGAGCAGTTCAAGGTTCCCCTAATGAGGTCCTAAATAATGCTCTAAGGGATCTAGTTGTTATAAAGATTGATTTTAATTCAGAGCTGTTAACGAATT
The DNA here is from genome assembly GCA_040830565.1 of Flavobacteriaceae bacterium. GTDB lineage: Bacteria > Bacteroidota > Bacteroidia > Flavobacteriales > Flavobacteriaceae > JAFMPW01. Next base: position 18,965 of record JBFOMC010000100.1, on the reverse strand, counting down.
ATTCCGCCAGGGCTTTGGCAATTGCGGCTTCCGCCAAAGGGGCCATGATCTCATAGCCTTTTTTTGTAGGATGTACGCCATCATGGGCAAGATCTTCGTCAAGACCGTTTTTATCATTGGTCATTGCCTTGAAATAGTCAAGGTAAATGGTATCACTGTCTTTGCAGTACTCTGCAATCATTTTGTTAAGCGCAGGGATTTTTTCATTTGGCTTCAATCCAGGCCTCCAGGGGTAATCTTCTGCCGGAAGAACCGAAGAGAGAATAGGGCAAATGCTATTTGCCCTGGCAATCTCTGCCATAGATTTAAGATTGTCCATTATCTGTTCCAGGGTCATGGGTCCTGTATTGCCAGCTATGTCATTGGTTCCCGCCAGAATCACCACTACCTTTGGGTTTAAAGCCACAACATCTTGTCTAAACCTAAGGAGCATCTGGGGAGTGGTCTGCCCACTTATACCCCTGTTCACATAAGGCTTTCCCTCAAAGAATTCGGGGACACTATTTAACCATCCAATGGTGATTGAATTTCCCATAAACACCACTCTATTCTCATTAGCTGCGGGGGGCGCCAGGGCTTCATTTGCAGTTTTGAAATGTTCAAGTGCCGCCCAGTCCTGAGCAGTTGTAATGGTAGGTGTGCTGATCAATACTAAGAGAAGTGCCATAAGGGATTTGGATACTTTCATATGTCCATACTTTGTATAAACGCAGAAGATACAAAATATGGACAAACTCCGTTGGTCCTAGTAGTAATTAATGCGTCATCCAGTAATAGATTCCCGCGAATACCAATATAGTTAGGCATATGGAAATGACCCAAGTTTTAATTTCGCGCCTTCGGTTAGCGGCTATTTGGAGTTGTACGGCCCTCATCTGCCCTTGAGTAGCCTTTCTCATCTTAATAAAGGTTTCGCTTGTCGTACCGATATAGTCCGCCCTGGTCAACCGCTTACGCTTATTCAAAAGCGCCCGGTTGGCCTTAATGACTTGTATCGCATGATTTGCAAAACCTCCCCCGGCCATAGTGGTACATCTTTGGTGTATAACTATGTGTATTAGAAAATGAAGTTTTGTTACAAGTTGGTCAAATCATGAAAATGGGTTAGTAGGGTCGCAAAAGAAGAACTTGACGAGATTGCTTCGTTCCTCGCAATGACAAGCTTCATAACTGAATTTATGGGTCAATACTTGGCACTTTTACCATTGGCTTGAGTGCGTTGTATAAAGGCACGAATATCCTCATTTGCTTTCTGCAGGTCTTCTCTTCTTAGGTACATCATATGACCGCTGCGATATCCCTTGAAGTCTAATCTGTCCTTCATTCGTCCGCTCGGATCTATTTGCCACATAGTATATTTGGCATTAAAGTAAGTGGTAGCGCCGTCATAATACCCGGATTGCACCAATACGTTTAAATATGGATTTTGCGCCATGGCTTGCCTTAGGTTATCGCGGGTTTCGTCATTCTCGTTATTCCACGGACGTACCGGCCCAAACATATTGTATTTAATATCGGTTTTAAATTTCAGTTCTTCTTGCAAATAATAATTTATGGCCGGAGTAAAGCTATGTAGCCAGGAGGTGAGCTCTGCACTATAATCCGGAGAATTTCCTGATAGCTGTCTGTCTATTCCCAGGTACCTGGAATCTAATCGACCCACATTATAGCCCCCGCGGTCTCTTAGAAGGGCTTTCCAGAAGTAACGGGTTGGAACAACAAGATTGTGATCAAGGATTTCCTTTTTTGAAAGTCCGGAGTAGTAAGCCATTTTTTCTGCCACTTCGTTTTTTTCAGCTTCACTGATAAATCCACCTTTTGCAATGGCTGGAACTAATTTGTTGATAGTATAGTCTTCAGATTCTGGCAGGATCTCCACAAGGTCTTTATTCTGCAAAGCAGGCGGTAGCGCTTTGTGATGCCAGGCGGCAGCCGTGTAATAAGGCAAATTCATAGCATCGGAAACAGGACCGCCACGTCGAATAACCTTGTAATCTGCCGGAGAAACCATTATAACACCGTTTAAGTACATCCATTGCTGATTCTGAAGAGCTAAAGAAAGACCCATTACACGGGTTCCTCCATAACTTTCTCCAACGAGGTATTTTGGTGAACGCCAGCGGTTGTTTCTGGTCACAAAGGTATTTAACCACTCTGCCAGGTACTTTATGTCGGCATTTATTCCAAAGAACTTTTCCCTGTCTACTTCTTTGCCACTCTCCGGGATGGTTCTTGAGTATCCGGTATTGGCCGGATTTACATAAACGATATCTGTGACATCCAGGACGGAATACGGATTGTGCCTAACCCCATAGGGTTGTACGGGATATCCTTCATCATCAATATTTAAAATGCGAGGTCCGGTGTATGCCAGGTGCATCCAAACAGATCCTGAACCGGGACCTCCGTTAAAGGAAATCAAAAGCGGCCTGGAAGCTCTGTCCTTTACATTGTTCCTGGTGTAATACGTATAATGCAGGGCGGCGATCGGCTTTCCCATCTCGTCCCAGACAGGTTGAGTACCGGTCTTGGCGCTATAGGTGAAAGAGGAACCGTTAACCGTTACATTGTGCTGAGTGGTAATGGCGGTGTCTATAGGGATCTTGCGCTCCTGGCTTAATATGGTTTGAAAAAAGAATAAGGAAAGGGTAGAAAGGAGTAATCTGTTTTTCATTTTTATATAGAATTAGTCGACCTTAAAAATAGGGATTTTTGAATTAGATGTAATAAAGAAGGCTATTAAGTTAAAACTGTTCTAAAGCATGATAATGCATCAATATTTGTCTGTACATTTAAGTAGTGCTTAAGCGAATTTTTAATAGTAAATAGTTAAACTGGGCTTATGGGTAAAATGGACAGAAGGGCATTCGGTGAGCTACTGAGCAAGGGAGTTACGGGAGCTGCGATCTTGGGTGGCATGCCGGTTGCCCTGGGTAGCTCTTGTAAAAAAGGAAAAACTAAAAAACTCGGAATAGCTCTGGTAGGCCTTGGGGGTTACAGCACTTATCAGTTGGCTCCGGCACTTTTAGATACTAACCATTGCTATCTGGCCGGAATTGTTACCGGCACTCCGGCCAAAGAGCGTATTTGGGCCGAAAAGTACCAAATTCCGAAAGCCAATATTTATAATTACCAGAATTTTGACACGATAGCGGATAACAAGGTTATTGATATTGTATATGTGGTTCTGCCAAATAGCATGCATGCCGAATTTTCAATTAGGGCTGCTAAGGCCGGAAAACATGTCATCTGTGAAAAGCCGATGGCCATCAATGTAGAAGAATGTGAGGCGATCATAAACGCTTGCAAACAAGCAGGTGTAAAATTGGGGATGGGATACAGACTACACTCGGAACCTTATACCAAAGAAGTAAAACGTTTTGTTCGTGAAAAGACCTTTGGGGAGGTCCGGAAGATTACGGCTGATGCTGCCTATGTCTCCAGGGGTAATCCGGATCAATGGCGATTGAATAAAAAACTATCCGGGGGTGGCGCCCTTATGAATATGGGGGTATATGCAATTCAAAGTGTTATCTATGCCTCGGGCCAAAATCCCAGCTCAGTAATAGCACAGGAGTTTAGTACGCGGCCGGAATATTTTAAAGATACGGATGAGACCATCACCGCTCAATTTGAATTGGCTAGCGGTGCCACAGCAGAAATAATGACTTCGCATAACAAAAGGGCAAATAAGTTGCACGCTACTTGCGATAATGGCTGGTTTGAGTTAGACCCTGCGAGTACCTATATCCCCCTGGCAGGTAGAACGTCGGCCGGACCATTGAATTTTAAACAAGAGAGTCAACAAAAATTGCAGATGGATGATTTTGCCAGACATGTCCTGGAAGGTACTCCTAATTTGGTTCCGGGAGAGATGGGGAAAAGAGATATGATTATTGTAGAGGCTATTTACCGCTCAATCGCCGAAGGGGGTAAGAAGATCGCTTTGGATCTTGGGAATATGGGCCTCTGAATTTTCAAAAATTAAGGCATAAACAAATCCAGCGGCTCATCTTCCTTATCGTACAATAACCAAAATTCTGCGGTTTTGGTGGCATCGAAGATGCGAAGACAGGCGGCCCTGTTGGTCGCTACGGTTTGCAAAAACTTCTTTTGCTCTTCTCCGGCCCATACAATAGCCATTTTAATTTTGTCTCTTAAGGTTTCCGCCAGGACTTCTCCTAAAAAAAACAATTCGATGGTAGGAATGTCGGCATACTCTACAAGCACAAGATCTACCAAAATCTTGTTGGTGCGTTCCGCATCACATTTTTTCAGAATAATTTTAGGCAGCTTAATAAAGTCCCAATAGTAGTATTCCCCACTTATGGTCATCACAAGGAATTCCCCCTTATTTTTAAAGGTGTAACGGCTTCGCATCTTCTATGATATTGATAGCGAAGTAGTTTAAACATAAGACTAAGGCTGGAGGAACCCTGTTTGGTATAAAAAATACGAAATAATTTACAAAAAGAAGCGAATTTATTTTATGAATTTGAAGTAATCTCTTTTGAAAAGGCCATTAAATTGCATTTGACGTACTATAAAAGAAACATTTACCATTTTTCAAAAACTCCCAGTCCGAAAAGCGCATAATCGTACTTCACAGGATCTGCCGGATCTAGATTTCTAAGGCTTTGATCTAATTCTTCCACTGCTTTGGCGTCGTTCTGTTTACGCTTTAGCAAGCCGAGGCTTCTGGCAACCCTACCAGAATGTACATCCAGGGGGCAGCTCAGTAGGGCCGGACTCATTTTTTTCCAAATCCCAAAGTCTACCCCCATATTATCCTGACGTACCATCCATCGAAGAAACATATTTATGCGTTTTGCGGCCGAACCTTTGGATGGATCCGAAATGTGTTTTGTACTTCTTCGCGGATGAGGAATTTCAAAAAAGCAGCGCTTTAAAGCCGTAATTGCAGGTTGGAGGGAGCTAGGGCTGGCATTGGACAAAAAAAGGTTTTCTAGTCCGCCGTGATTTGTATAAATATGACGAAGTCCCTTAATAAATGTCGAAAAATCGGTTCCATTGAAGGTGCGGTGAACAAATTTGTTCAAGCCAGACAGATCTTTGGTCTGATGGTACATAACAAAAGTATAAGGTTCATTCCCTAGCAATTCCATCATACGCCCGGCATTGGCGATAATACTTTTGCGATTTCCCCAGGCAATGGTAGCCGTTAGAAAAGCACTAATTTCTATGTCTTCCTTTTGCTCAAAACTATGAGGTACCCTTATGGGATCACTATCGATAAATTTGGGTTGATTATACTGCCCCACCTTTGCATCCAAAAAGTCTTTTAATTCGTCCTGCTTCATTCTGGTATTAGATCTAGTAATTTTAAAAGCAAAACAGGCCCAACTAAAACCAAATTGTAGCAAGCATGTAAGGCCATGGCCCATAGCAACCCAAACCTGACCCTTATAAAACCCAGCAAAGCCCCAACACTTATTTGAGGTGCCACCAGCAATGGCGAAAACAGCAGTACAGTATTGGTAATTTCAAAATTCAAAAGATGATAAAAACCGAAGGCCAGAGTGAAGATGTAAAAAAATAGATTGAAGTACCGACTATTTTTAAAAATAGCGAGTGGGGCCCTGAAAATCAGTTCTTCCAGAAGTGGGGCCAGAATGACTGCAGCAACGGCAATGATGAGTACTGAATAGTTTTCAAAGAGGGCCTCAATGGCATGTTCTCCAAAGTCTAAACCAAAAAAGGACTGCAAACTGCCTATCAGTGTTGCAAGGACGATGCTCAGGGCCAATGATATCCCCAGGAGCTTAAGAAAAACACTGACCCGATATTTTAGATCGCGATTTTCATCAATTTCATAAGTGGGGTGTTTGATGAACTCCAGAAGGGTTTTCAGCAACATATTACAGTATTTGCCCGTCTACCATGGTAAGCTTTCGATCTGCCATGTCTGCAAAAGAGGCATTATGAGTAACAATGACAAAGGTTTGGCCAAACTTGTCTCTTAGCTCGAAGAAAAGCTTATGAAGGGTGTCTGCACTTTCAGAATCCAGGTTACCGCTGGGTTCGTCGGCGAGAATTGTAGAGGGATTATTTATGAGGGCCCGTGCTACGGCAACCCGTTGTTGTTCTCCCCCAGACAGCTCATTGGGTTTGTGATGGTGACGATCTTCAAGGCCCAGAAAGTTGAGTAATTCAACGGCCCTGGATTCAGCTTGTTCGCGAGGGGTCTTTTTTATATAGGCTGGGATGCAGACATTCTCAATAGCTGTAAACTCTGGCAACAGCTGGTGAAACTGAAATATAAATCCCAAATGCTCATTTCGGAATTTAGCCATGGCCTTATCGTTAAGTTCGTTAACCGCGATACCATTAATTTGCAGTCTGCTATCTTCCTTGTTCGAAGCTGTATCTAGCGTACCTAATATTTGTAAAAGAGTAGTTTTCCCGGCTCCTGAAGGCCCTACTATTGAGACTATTTCTCCCTTCTTGATCTCAAGGTCTACCCCTTTTAATACCTGAAGTTCTCCATAATATTTTTGAATATTGGATGCGCTAATCATGAATCATAAAATTTTCAGCTCGAAAGTATACATTAGTGTAGACATGGCAAAAATAACAATCCCAACCCAAAATTGTGTTTGGAATTCTGCTTTAATTCGACCAAAACCCGGGCATGGCTTAAACATAATATTAATTTTAATATTATTATCATTAGCTTGCTCCAAAATTGCTTTGTTAAACCAGATAAAAATCAAGATATAGCATATGTCTCCATATCAAAATTTAGAGGAATACAATATTGAGATTACCAATGAGGTAAAGGACAGATTTTCAAAGATCATCGATGAAATAGGGGAGGATGTTGATAGAGAAGGCTTGGTGAAAACTCCCGAACGAGCGGCTAAGGCAATGCTCTTTTTAACCCAGGGATACAAGCAAAATGCTGTTGAAATCCTTCAAGGTGCCATGTTTAAGGAAGATTATGATGACATGGTTATTATAAAGGATATTGAAGTTTACTCGCTTTGTGAGCATCATATGTTGCCTTTTTTTGGAAAGGCACATATTGCCTATATTCCAAACGGGCGTATTGTCGGCCTCAGTAAAATACCGAGAGTGGTAGACGTTTTTGCGAGGCGTTTGCAGGTACAGGAGCGTTTAACCCACGACATTTTGGAGTGCATTAACGAAACTTTACAGCCAAAAGGAGTAGCGGTGGTCATAGAAGCCGCTCACATGTGCATGATGATGCGTGGGGTACAAAAACAAAACTCTGTCACTACGACTTCTGGTTTTAGAGGCCAGTTCGAAAAAATTGAAACCAGAAATGAGTTTCTTAAGTTAATAAGCTCTAACCTTTCCTGATACCTGGTCTTAAATAGAGCCTATCAGCAAATATTCTGGTTTAGGAAGGTTAATTTGCGGTAAAAGTGTTAAATATTGTAACAATTCCGCTTCCGGGGAGTCTTTAAAGTAACAACTTTAAGACCAGGATCATGAAAAACAGACTTCTAGCTTGCCTTGCCCTGCTCAGTTCTTTAGCATACGCCCAGAAAACCGAAACACTAGATAAATTTGCTTCTCTTGACAGTGATATCGGTGCCACCATTAATATTGTGAAGTCTGATGCACATAAAATATCCCTAGAGGGTGATGAAAGTGCATTAGGGCATATTCATTGGGAAATTGACGATAAAAATCTGAAAATACGATCAGACAAGGCGAATATGGACTACAGCGAAGTGGTGATCACAGTACAGACCCCCTCCTTGCAGGTATTAGCCCTGACAGACGGAGGTAAGGCCACCATGGACAAAAAGTTTTCCAGGCTGGACAGCTTTGTCGTATCGGCCTCCGATGATGCCACCATAGATCTGTCTAACATTGAGTTTAGAACTCTAGTAGCTACTTCCAACGATGGCGGACAGATAATATACAAGGATGCCAGCACGTTTGTCAGTACCTCCGGTGATGGAGGAAAAGTAAAAAGTATCCAATAATTTTAGATTTTAGTTTCAAGTTTGCATTTTTGGCATTTAAATTGATTCCTTTAGGAGGAATACCTATTTTTAAACATGTCGAATACAAAAGAAACTAAATACAGAAACTTATTCCTTGGGTTGCTGTTTGATGCCTTAGGAATGGTTTCATTTTTAATTCCCGGAATAGGAGAATTCTCTGATGTAATCTGGGCTCCAATCGCCGGCTGGTTGATGACCAGGCTTTATAAGGGTAAAGTTGGACAAGCCGCCGGATTCATCACCTTTATTGAAGAACTTGTTCCCGGATTGGATGTGATCCCAACATTTACGATCATGTGGTTTTACACCTATGTATTTAAGGGGGCCAAGCCTACCAAAATTATTGATGTTGACGCTAAATAGCTAAGCTCTTCCAGGTTTTAGCGCAAATTCAGGAGATGGAAACCTATTTGAATGCATTTTCCAAAGCCTTTCTAGACAATGCCCATTGGACTTGGAGGTCTATAATTTTTGATGTTCCCTGGTATACCAATTACTTTTGGGGGTTAATTCTCATTTCAATCCTGGTGTGGGGCATGGAGATACTTTTTCCCTGGCGCAAAGAGCAATCTATATTTAGAAAAGACTTCTGGCTTGATGGCTTTTACATCTTCTTTAATTTTTTCATTTTCACCATCGCCATCAGCGGGTTTTATCGGGTGCTAGAGGTGCTTTTTTCGGATTTGGGGATAAGCGCGACCAGCTTTGCCATTTTAAATATCGGTTCCTGGCCCAATTGGTTGCAATTGGTGGTGTTCTTTGTCCTGCTAGATCTCTTTCAGTGGTTCACGCACATTCTCCTGCACAGATATAAATTCTTATGGCAATTCCACAAGATTCACCATAGCGTCAAGGAGATGGGTTTTGCCGCTCATTTTAGATATCATTGGATGGAGAATATCTTGTATAAACCTCTTAAGACCCTGGGGGTAATGTTGCTTGGAGGATTTGAGCCTCAGCAAGCTTTTATTGTCCACTTTATCGCTATTTCTATAGGACACTTAAACCATGCAAATGTGAAACTTACATGGGGACCATTAAAGTATTTGTTTAATAATCCGGTGATGCACCTTTACCACCATTCCTATGTCTTGCCAGAGGGCAAATACGGGGTGAATTTTGGAATTAGTCTAAGCCTTTGGGATTACCTCTTCAAAACCAATTATATTCCAGAAGATAGTGGAACAATTCCTCTTGGGTTTAAAGGAGATGATAGGGTTCCTAAACGCTTTTTAGGACAGCTATTCTACGGATTTCGTCCTTCGAAAAAAGACAAAGACCATTAAATTTCGAGTATGGCCGGCAGTGCAAAACAGAAAGGGAGGGCAGCTTAAAGCATGGCTCCCTCCCTTACACTAACAACTCAAAATGTATTACTCACTTATTCAACGGTGACATTGAAAGTTTGTGTGATATCTGTTTCTCCTCCGGCATCTGTAAGTGTGCCGTCATTTGGCTTCTTTGGCTCATGCCTTAAAGTCACACCCAGGGCTCCCGAACCGGCAGCTCCGGTTACTAAGGTAAACTGAAGTCCCACCGGATTACCATCTGCGTCCTGGTCGGAATAGCCTGTGGTGGCCAATGACCCCGATACAGAAAAGAAAAACTGGTGTTCTTCATCTTCTGCCTCTATTTCTTCGGTAACATCCTCTGCCGGACTCTCAGTCTCGTTCAAGAGTTCAATGGATCCGTCGTAGGTGGTATTAGCGCTTAGATTTCCTGAAACGGTGATATCCGGGGCATTTGGGCCATCCCCATCAAGATCCCTTGATTGTAGGGTAATAGCTGTGCCTCCTCCCTGAGGAGTAAGGGTTACTGTCATGGTAGTTATTACCTCTTCTTCATCAACCGGTGCTGGAGGACTGTCGTCGTCAGAACAGCTGTATACAAGAACTGATAGGGTAAATAATATGGATAAAATTTTAAGATTTTTCATGATTTTTTATTTTGTTTTAATATGTAAATTTTAGTCTTATTGAAATATTTCGTCCCAGATTATCAGCAAAATATCGCTGCCTGTTCAGGTAATCGCGGTACTGAGTATCAAGCAGATTACTAATATTCAGCCCAGCGGTTAGTTTGCTCGCCTCAAAGAAGTTGAACTGCATTTCTGCATCCAAACCTAAGAGATGATAGGCTTCCGGGGGGGTATTAATATCAAAAGCAACTTCCTGGCCTTGCTCAGGGGAGAACACCCTCAGATTAGGAGGAAACTCGTTTTGCCGAAAAACATACTGACTTTCCAGGGCCACCCTTAGTCCGTGCAGATCCGTGGCGGTAAAGGTCAACGTGTTTCTAAGATTAGCTGCCGGAATATTGATCAGGGGCAGTTCCTGTTCAGTATCTGTGCCTTTAGTGATAAAAAATTGATGATCACTTCTCCATTGCTTATGCCACTTGGCATAGGCCGTAAGATCTAACCCCAGAATACGGGCATTTGTTTGTCTATAACCCCATACGGGAAATGCTCCTCGTATAGTGAACTCAACAGTGGTGGGTTCCGGAAGGATAAAATCGGAAATAAAATTAGCATAAGGACCAACGCGATATCCCCAATGCGCCGAAGAGCCATCTAAGGCCAAAGAAAATTTATGTGAGGTCTCGCTTCCTATCCTCAGATCTCCTAATTCTATCCTCGCAGCAGAATGATGTAAGCCATCACTGAAAAGTTCGGAAGGGTTAGGAGCCCTTTGAGCCATTGCATAGTTGAATCTCAAGGCGGTAGTTTCTACGGGCTTATATTGAAGGCCGGCAGAAAAAGAGATATTCTCATAATTAAACACTGGATTCGTCAGAAGCTGAGTTCCCAGGTCTTGTACCACGATATCAGCAAATTCGACATCGTATCCGCGCTCTGCCCAACGAGAAGTCCGATAGAATTTTTGCGCATCTACGCGATTGAAATCAAATCTGAGACCCGTATCGAGGATGAATTCATTCGACACAAAAAATTCCCCTGTAATAAAGGCTCCAAAATCGTACCTTTCATAGTCCGGAATTAATCTTCTCACCCCGGTATCCGGATTAGCGAAATTCTCCTGATACCTGCCTAGAAGTCCAAAATGGAGTTTATAATCGCTCTTTGAATCCAGTTTAAAATCTGCACTCATTGTATGGGTGCTAAGCCTTAGATCTATTGCCGGAGTATTCCTGTCATCTCCAACCCTCACATCAAATTCGAATCGCCTGTTTCTTTGAAAATCGTACTGTAAAGACAACTTTCCGACACCCTTGAACCTCTGGTAAAAATTTAATTTTCCTAAATGATGTCCAACTTTCTGACTTGGAGACTGAATGTCATAAGTAAAGGGTTCAATAAGGTTGGGTTGTTCGCTGTTGATCGCCTGGATCAGGTCGTCGACATTTCCCGTATGCGAAGCCCTGAGAATAGCTATCTCAGTGTCGAAATAGGAATAATAAAACTCCCAACCTCTTTGAAAATTGCGTTTCCCAAAGTTGACAGAGGCACCTAATTGAGACACTCCCGTGTTAGAGAGCACATAGTCTGGCGCCTCTAAATCGCCTAACCTTTTATACGAAACCTGACCTCCGGCGTACCAGCCGTTTTCAAAAGACTTTGTAAGCTCTGAAGTAAGGGTGCCACCTCTTCCGTTAGAAGCTGCTGTAAGGGAGGTGCTCCCAAAAAGACTGTCTACCGCCCTTACGGGTGTCTTTTCTAACAGAACCACGCCACCAATAGCATCTCCTCCATATTTGAGAGCAGCTGCTCCTTTGATAACGGTTACCTGATCGGTGGCGTTTATGTCTACGTTAGGCGCATGCTCATCTCCCCATTCCATATCCTGCATGCGGACACCGTTGTTGAGTATTAGTACCCTGCTTCCACTTAAACCCTGAATGACCGGTTTTACTATGTTTGCGCCGGTATTTAATGATGAAACCCCGCTGATCTGCTTAAGGGCGTCTCCAAGGCTCGCACCACCAAAGCGCTCTAAATCCTGGGATCTTAAAAGATCCTCCTGGGCCGAATTGGTTTTGTCCGGAATAGCATCGCCTGTAACGCTTACCTCCTCTAGTTCTTCTAAATGATGCTCCAAAGCAATACGCACAAAACTATCGCCCTTTATCTCTACCGTCACAAATTGCGTCTTGCATTCGGGATGAGATACTTCTAATTCCATTACTCCATCACAAAGATTTTTTAGGGAAAACTTCCCGTTTTGGTCAGAGATAATGAAATCGGCCTTATTTACAATAGATATCCTTGCATCGGAGAGTGGACTTTCATCGTGAAAGTCGACTACCTCTCCTAAAAGAATACCATCGCACTGCTGTGCATTTACGGATATGGTGCATGCTGCTGTAAACAGCAATGCCATTAAGAATTTCATCAAAATAAGTTTAAAAGGAAACATTCCATCGATTTACCGAAGGAAAATCAGTCATTTCAGAGGTCAAATAGCAGATGGAGGACCTCTAAGAGAAAAGTGTAACTGCTGATAGGAACTTAAAAAAGTATAAGATGGCGTAACATTCTCCCTCATTACCGTAGGGACAAAGAAACCTAAATCCTGTAAATCAGTGTAGAACTGTTTACTCAGTTTAAATTTTTGAAACTCGCAATCGAACTCCGCATTGTGGAAGTGAACCGCAATATCCTTTGAGCACTTCTGATTCTGATGTTCGTGAATAGCGTGAGATAGCTTCATAATAGAAGGCAACGCCATACAGGCGATAAGTAAGAAAGTAGCAAGAGACAGGTAAGTGTCTTTTTTATCAGCTATCACGATGCAAAATTACTTTAATATGGCTAAGCAAGTGTGTTAAGGAAACTATAATTTACTTCCAAAGGAAACCAAGTCCCATCTTGCTGAGCATTTTCTTTTCAAAATTCCAAAAGAAACGAAACTGTCCAAAAAGCCATCCAAAGACGACTAAAAGTACTTGATAGAATGGAAAAATCAGCAACAATCGTAGGGTCCAATAAACCCAGGGACTCCACCAGGCATCGGGAAAGTTGGCTCTTTCCATTCCTATCCACTCTAAAAAAGGCTTGGCTACATAGACCGAGGAGGATCCTGTGATCGCAAAAACAACGAATATTACTACCAGTTGAAAATTGGAGCTAATGCCCCAGCGCTTTTTCAATTTATCCATAAAACTGCCAATGAGCTGGCAAATATATTCAATTATATCCTTGGGACAAAGGGCCCAAGTCGTTGCCCATACTTGCGCTGGAAATAGATAAAGTAGTTATAGAGTTTGTAGTTTACTTCGTATCCATAATCTATGGCCGGATCATAGTCGATCTGCATCAAATATAAATTAGGATCAAATCGCAATGGCTGTATTACTCTTTGATTCCAGTTGGCAACGTAAAACTGGTTTCTAATTTCCATAAAGGATTGTGAATAATAACCCTCGGGACGGGCAATGCTCTGAAGCCAAAAATTAAACCCCGGTTCAATTATAATGATCTCATACTCGGTTTCATCACTTGAGATCTCCACGGTATCGCCCTCAGTTTGCTGAAAGGCGAGTTTTTCCTCTTCGCTAGTTTCAATAACTTCTTTAGGGCCGCCGCAGCTTCCAAACAAAAGCATAGCCGCGCAGAAGACCCCGACAAATAATCCAAAATACTTTTTCATCTTATAGCTTTTTTTAAACCTGCACTGTGGCCGAAACGCCACAGCGCAATACTGTTTTTGTATCAAAAGGCATGCCTTTTTTCAGTTATCATAAGATACAAAAAAAAGCCATTCAGTGGATTGAATGGCTTTGTCCTATTTATATCAGTATTTTTTGGCCTTAGCTATTTTTTAAAGAGCCCGCCTAAAAGACCTCCAAGGCCACCGCTCTTTTTTTGTGAGCCTCCGCCCATTACCATGCCGGCAACATCATCGAGGATGCTTCCATCCCCGTCAGCATCGAGCAAAGTAGTGATTAAGCTCTGATTTTGTTGCGGTTGTCCCCCCAACATACCGCCAAGAAGGCTATTCATTCCACTGGCGTCTCGCACGTTACTCTGTGCCGTTTGCTTGCCAAGGAAGCCCATCACTATTGGTGCTGCTATCTTAAGTATTTGAGCTATAGAACCCGCATCCATGCCGGATTTCTGACTCAGGGCATTTTCTACTTGTGGCTGCTTATTTCCAAAAACATGACCTAATATTCCGGCACCGTCATCTACAACTTCCTTGTTTACTCCGCCACCAAATAATCCTTGTAGATTATCTAAAATGCTACCATCATGCTTAGAAGATAAGGCGTTCATAAGTCCCTCGGCTCCACCTGGTTGAGATACATTTTTTTTCATTGCTCCAAGCAATAATGGCATGGCCATGCTCAGTACATCTGCGGTTTTGTTCTCAGCTTGCCCCGTTTCGCTCGCCATACCGCTAATCAATTGTTTGCCCATTGGGCTGCTTAATAAATCTAGTAATCCAGACATTTTCGTAGTGTTTATAAATTATGTCTGGTAATGTACAAAAAAAGTGTTGTATCCCCCGTATTTATTAGGTGTTTAATTCCTATTTCAGGAGATTTTTTATTTGAGAAGCCAATTCCTCGCCAATGCGGTCTTGTGCTTCCCCTGTGGCAGCTCCAATATGAGGAGACAGAGATATGCTGGGGTGCATCAGTATCTTTATCTCAGGATTTGGCTCGGACTCAAAAACATCTAAACCGGCAAATGCCACCTTTCCTTTCTCTATGGCATCTATAAGTGCTACTTCGTCTACAACACCACCTCTTGCCGCATTTACAAGGCCGACACCATCTTTCATCTTATCAAATTCTGCTTTTCCAATTACGTACTCCTTTTGAGCAGGGACGTGGAGAGTGATAAAATCTGCCTCGGAGAGTACAGCCTCTTTGGTCTGACCCTTAAAATGGAAGCTAAGTTGCTGTCCATCAAAAAAAGGTACCTCAATGGTGGCATTTTCAATGTAGGGATCAAAGTAAATGACCTTCATACCCACCCCAAGGGCAATTTTGGCTGTGGCCTGTCCTATTCTTCCGAAGCCTATAACACCAAGGGTTTTGCCTCTTAATTCTGTGCCTCCCGCATAGGACTTTTTGAGTTTTTTAAAATTGCTGTCGCCTTCAAGGGGCATGTTTCGGTTAGCATCATGCAGAAAGCGCACTCCTCCGAAAAGGTGTCCGAAAACCAGTTCGGCTACTGAACCAGAAGAAGCGGCAGGGGTATTGATGACATGAAGTCCTTTTTCTTTTGCGTATTCCACGTCAATATTATCCATACCTACGCCTCCACGTCCAATTAATTTCAGGCTAGGGCAGGCGTCAATAAGATCTTTGCGGACCTTGGTAGCACTTCGCACCAACAAACCTACAATGGCGTGTTCATTAATATAGTTCTGTAGCTGTTCTTGAGCCACGGTTGTAGTGATTACCTCAAAGCCCTCTTTTTCCAGGGCTGCTATTCCACTTTGAGATATTCCATCGTTTGCTAAAATCTTCATTCTTAAGTTTTAAATGGTAAGTTATAAGTTCTAAATTTTTGCTTGACTAGTCTTAACTATTTTGGTCAAGATTTTAACCAATTCTTGAATTTCGTCCAAATACGGCTTGCCTAGTTGTTCAGAAATTATTTGACCTTCAGTTAACAGTCGTAGCCAATATCGAGTTTCTCTTGCTTCCTTCGATGCGATTGCCATCTTAGCTGTGAAGTCCTTTTTTGATTGACCTGCTCCTGCTTCACACACGTTTGCCCCGATGCTAGTAGCCGATTTTAATAATTGATCTGCAAATATGAACTCCTTTTGATCTCGAAGAGACTTCACAAGTGATATTATTTTCAAGGAAAATTGGAAACTTCTTTCTTCAATCAAATCAAATAGTTCTTTGGGAATGTTCTAAACTTAGCACTAAACATTTAAAACTTCAAACTAAGCTCTACGTTCCAAATCGCTCATAATGTCTACCAAAACACCTACGCTTTCAAGAGAAAGGGCGTTGTACATAGAGGCTCTGTAACCCCCTACGGATCTATGGCCATTAATGCCGTTGATCCCTGCTTCTTTGCAGAGGGTATCAAACTTTTCTTTTAAGGCCTCATCCGCAAGCGTAAAAGTTGCGTTCATAACAGACCTGTCATCCTTTTGGGCAAAGCCATTAAAAAGAGGATTGAGGTCAATTTCTGAATAGATAAGGTTAGCCTTCTTTTCGTTTATTTCCTCAATTGCTCCAATACCTCCCATATCTTTTAGCCATTGTAAGGTTAGCATAGACGTATATACCGCAAAGACCGGAGGCGTATTGAACATACTGTCCTTTCCCAGGTGCACTTTATAATCTAACATGGAAGGAATTTGTCTGCTTACTTTGCCCAGAATATCCTCTTTAACCACTGCCAGGGTAGTACCCGCCGGACCCATGTTCTTTTGAGCACCTGCGTAGATAAGGTCGAACATAGAAAAGTCTATTTGTCTTGAAAAGATGTCCGAGCTCATATCACATACCAGGGGTACCTCTGTCACAGGAATCTGCTTAATTTGAGTTCCAAAAATGGTATTGTTAGAGGTGAGGTGCAAATAATCCAATTCTTCAGGCACCTTATAGCTCTTTGGAATATAGTTGAAGTTCTTGTCTTTGGATGAGGCAACCTCAATGATATCGCCGAACAGTTTGGCCTCCTTTATTGCTTTTTCGCTCCAGGTTCCCGTATTTACATAGCCTGCCTTTTTTTCCAAAAGATTATAAGCTGCCATTAGAAATTGGGTGCTTGCTCCTCCTTGCAAAAACAAAACCTGATATCCCTTGCCTTCCAGTCCTAAAAGTTCCAGGGCCAGGGATCTGGCCGCTTCCATAATTTCCACAAACTCGCTACTTCTATGCGAAATTTCTATGAGTGAAAGCCCAATACCGTCTAATTCGATTACAGCTTCCGCAGCCTTTTTCATAACCTCTTGTGGCAACACGCAGGGTCCTGCACTAAAGTTGTGTTTTTTCATCTGTGTGAGTTATTATGGGTTTGTTTGCAATTTAAGGCCGTAAAGGTCATAAATTAAGATGAAAGATCGTTGCCCATTTAGGATTAATTATGTGATGTTTTTAACAAGAATTCAACAGTGTCTACACCATCTGCGTAGTCTGTAAGTGCAGGACACTGTGTTTGCCCAAAGGGCACCTCGTTCCGGGTCAATCCTTGACTTACAATGCACTGCAAAGAATCGGCATCTTTTTTTAATCGCTTTTTTAGATCCTCTTCGCTACCATAATGCTCATAAAACAAAGTTCCGATGGGAGAACCATAGCCTTCATCTTCCTTCAAAAGTAAAAACCCATTGTCTAGTAGCTTATATTCACTCATAAGATAGACGGCCTTATTGTAATCGTAATTGTTGGCATACTTTACAAGGTCAATCATACCTCTGAAATCGTATATCGCCTCAAAAAAGGCATCAAAGCTGTACCCTTCAGGAACAAAAATTTTAGAAACACTTCTACATCCCAGGCCGAAGAATCTAAAAATATCTTCGCCAAGAGCACGAAGCATTCCGGGAGTCTCTTTTCCGTTGAGGACGGCAATAGAAACACGATTTCTCCTGATAATCCTGGGTTTACCTTTGAAGTAGTAATCAAAGTAGCGGGCAGTATTATTGCTTCCTGTAGCGATGATCACATCAAATTCTCCCAGGCGTTCTTCCTGAAATCGGATCCCGTTTTGTAAGCCGGGGTCATATTCTTGTAAAAGTTCTGCTATAAATGGCAATAAGACCTTATCGTTAGATGAAAGTTTTACAATGACATTATTGCCCGTAATAAGGGCAGATAAGAAATCGTGGAAGCCAACTAAAGGAATGTTACCTGCCATGATGATGGCAACGTCTTTCGACTTTACCCCTTCAAGCTCATAATTAGACAACCAAATGGCCAGGCCTTCTTTGGTGAGTAAGTTACCCCATTGTTCCAGTGCAAAAAGAACGTGCTCCTTAGTAAACCAACCGTTGGCATGGCCCGCTTTGATAATGCTTTCGTCCATTTTGGCAAAAAGAGGATGTGCATTATCCATTTTTTTCAGGGAGTCATTGGCATATTCGCAGTATTCTCTAAGAAAATCACCTAGTTTAACAAAAGCTTGTAATCTCGAATGATGCCGGGCCATTATATTTGTACAGGATTTTATTAGGATTTACCTTTGTGCAAAAGTAAGCATGCTAATAGAAATTTTTTGCTAACGGAAAGAGAAAATTATGGCGATTGTAATTACTGATGAATGTATAAATTGTGGGGCTTGCGAGCCAGAATGTCCCAATACCGCAATTTATGAAGGTGCTGATGAATGGAGGTATAGTGATGGTACTTCCCTTGCAGGGGATGTGGTTCTTCCAAATGGAAAGGCCGTGAATGCCGATGAAATTCAGGTGCCTATTAGTGACGAAATCTATTATATCGCTCCCGATAAATGTACAGAATGCATGGGCTTCCATGAAGAACCTCAGTGCGCTGCTGTATGCCCTGTGGATTGCTGTGTCCCTGATGAAGATCACGTAGAATCTGAGGAAACCTTACTAGGAAAGCAGCAATTTATGCATCCGGACGGATAGCAACGGACTTGCTTGAGTCAATGTATTACTCCTCCTTTTCCAAGGATTACTTTCTTTAGAAGTTCAAGTTCAAGTTCAAGTTCAAGTTCAAGTGCAAACGCAAACGCAAACTTAAAACGATTTGTGCTTGTTATTTTTTTACCACAAGGATCGGAGTGAGGACGCAAAGGGCCCAAAGGAAAATAGGGAATTGAGGCGTTTGTAGTTTTATCTAGTTTTTCTAGTCTCTAGTCTCTAGTCTATAGTCTTTTTTCTTGTTCTCTTGCCACGCTCGAGGCTCGAAGCATCATGGATTTTCTGACCATTACCTTCTATAGAAGTTCAAGAGCAAACGCAAACTTAAAGCGATTTGAGCTTATTTTTTTTACCGCAAGGATCGTAAAGAGGGCGCAAAGGGCCAAAGGAAAATAGGGAATAGAGGTATTTGTAGTTTTAT
>JBFOMC010000099.1:0-27041 GCA_040830565.1 Flavobacteriaceae bacterium | reverse complement strand
TTTGTAGCGGTGGTCAGGATTTTTGGGGGCACCAAGCTCGGGGTTGGGGGACTAATAACCGCCTATAAATCCGCTGCAAAGATGGCTCTGGAATCCGGGACCGTGGTAGAAAAGAAATTGCAAGCCATTTTTTTGATCAATTTCCCATATGTTCAGATGGACAAGGTTATGAGGATAGTAAAAAGAAAACAGCTTCAAATTGTCTCTCAAAAAATGGAATTGGACTGTCTTTTAAAAGTGCGGGTAGATTACAGTGAGGTTGATGGTGTTCAAGAAGCATTTGCAGGTTTAAGAGAAATCAAGATCCAAAGATTATAATAGCTTCAGACGTCACTCAATTCGCTATCTTATTCAAAAGATAATCCGGGCATTTTATGGGTTTCTTTTTTTGCATATCCATAAAGGCTAAAACGGTATTTGCTTCCACCAAAATTTCTTCGGCTTCATTATAAATTTTATAGTCAAATTCTATCTTTACTGAAGGCGTTTTTTTTAAGGTCGTTACCACCGTTATAAGGTCATCATATACTGCCGATTTTTTAAAATTTAGGGTCAAGGAAATTACTGGGAGCATAATGCCGTTTTCTTCCATGCTTTTGTAGGAAATTCCAAATGACCGTAACCATTCAACCCGTCCCATCTCCAAGTATTGTGCATAATTGCCGTGATACACTATCCCCATCTGGTCCGTTTCCGCGTACCTGACCCTAAAAGATATTTTGTTAAAATGCATGATGTCTCGGGTAAAAATTATATATTTAAGAGGTTACGAAAGTAAGCTGTTGAACATGCAAAAAAAAAAGGGAAAATTCAACCCAAAATGATTTTTTTATTAAAATTTTTGTTCACATATTTGTCACACTTAAAAAAGGCCGGTTAAGCCGTCCTTCTACAACCAACTAACTTAGTCACTAACCAACAATAATAGACGAATTTTAAAATGGGTGTTACTGCTATTTCCGTATGGAACAATTGTTTGGCTTTTATCCAAGATAACATCCAACCGCAGGCATTCAAAACATGGTTCGAACCAATCAAACCAGTTAAGCTCGCCGACAATGCTTTAAGCATTCAGGTCCCTAGTAAATTTTTCTATGAGTGGTTAGAAGAACATTATGTTAAACTGCTCAAGGTCGCTTTAACTAAAGAATTAGGAGAAAGTGCCAAATTGGTTTATGTCATTAAGATGGAGAATACCTACGGCAACCGAGAACCATTTACAGAGCAAATTCCAAGTGCCAATAGAGGCGCAGTTTCTTCTCAGGAAATGGATGTACCGATTAAATCAAAAAATCCGGAACTTAAGAATCCCTTTGTCATTCCAGGCATCAGGAATATAAAAATTGAATCTCAGCTAAATCCGAATTATAATTTTGAAAATTTTCTCGAAGGAGATTCAAACCGATTAGCCAGATCCGCTGGGATGGCGGTGGCAAACAAACCCGGTGGCACTTCGTTTAACCCGCTCTTGGTTTTTGGAGGGGTGGGCTTGGGAAAAACCCATTTGGCCCATGCCATTGGAGTTGAGATCAAGGACAAGTATCCGGAACGGACGGTACTTTATATCTCTGCGGAGAAGTTTACCCAGCAGTATATTGAATCAGTAAAAAAGAATACCCGTAACGATTTCATTCATTTCTATCAGCTCATAGATGTGTTGATCATTGATGACGTACAATTTTTATCGGGCAAGTCCGGAACCCAGGATGTTTTCTTCCACATCTTTAATCATTTGCACCAAAACGGCAAACAGGTGATCCTTACCTCAGATAAGGCACCAGTAGACATGCAAGACATAGAGCAGCGTTTATTATCCAGATTTAAATGGGGGCTTTCTGCTGAGCTGCAGAATCCTGATTACGAGACGAGGATCTCTATTCTTAGGAACAAATTGTATAGAGATGGGGTTGAAATGCCAGATGATATTGTAGAGTATGTTGCCAAACATATTAAAACGAATATCAGAGAGCTCGAGGGAGCTATTATTTCGTTGATTGCCCAATCTTCTTTCAACAAAAAAGAAGTTACCCTGGAACTGGCCCAACAGGTAGTTGAGAAATTTGTAAAAAACACCAAACGAGAAGTCTCTATTGACTATATTCAGAAAGTGGTTTCTGATTATTTTGAAATGGATGTGGCTACCCTACAATCCAAAACAAGAAAAAGACATATCGTTCAGGCAAGACAATTGGCGATGTTCTTCGCAAAGAAATTCACCAAGGCCTCGCTTGCCAGTATAGGATCTCAGATTGGCAAAAGAGATCATGCCACGGTTTTACATGCTTGTAAGACCGTCGATAATCTTGCAGAAACAGATAAACAATTCCGCAAGTATATAGAAGACCTAACCAAGAAATTCTCCTAAAAAAATAATGCCCACCAAAGTTTTAATGGTATGCCTTGGTAATATCTGCAGGTCGCCATTGGCCGAAGGCATTCTGAGTTCTAAGGTAGATCCGGAATTGGTAGTTGTAGATTCTGCCGGAACAGCCGGATATCATATAGGGGAAAAACCAGATCCAAGGTCAATTGCTGTCGCACGAAGTCACGGAATAGATATCAGCCATCAAAGATGTCGCAAATTCAACGCCAGGGATTTCCTGGACTTTGATCTTATTTATGCCATGGACCGCAGCAATTACCAAAACATTATCACCCTGGCAGATTCTCAGGAAAAGATAGAAAAGGTTAAATTGCTTCTTAAGGAAACTGAGCTCGGACTAAGTGAGGTGCCAGATCCCTACTATGGTGGAGCACAAGGGTTTGAAAATGTTTTCTCGATGATAGAAGTCGCCTGCGAAAACATTGCAAAGCGGCTTAGTAATGACCAAAACAATGGCTAGAAAAAGCAATATTAGAGGAAATTTGTATTTAATTCCTACGACCCTTGGGGATAACGAACCTCTTGAGGTATTGCCTATTTCCATAAAGCGCGCTATTGAGGAAATCAATTATTTTATTGTTGAAAATGAAAAGTCGGCCAGAAGGTTTATTAAAAAAATAAGTCCGCGGAAATCCCAACCCGGACTGCATTTAGAATTGTTGAATAAATATACTGAGCCCTCTTCCATTACCTCTTTTCTGGATCCTTGCGAACAAGGAGAAGATGTGGGCATTTTATCTGAAGCCGGCTGCCCGGGTGTTGCAGACCCGGGAGCAGATGTTGTGGCCATTGCGCATGAAAGAGGCATTAGGGTGGTCCCGCTGGTAGGCCCTTCTTCAATCCTTCTTGCCCTTATGGCCAGTGGCCTAAACGGACAAAACTTTGCCTTTAACGGTTACCTTCCCATAGATAGTCAGGAAAGGAAACTGGAAATTAAAGCTCTTGAAAAACTTTCGAGGGAAAAAGGTCAGACGCAGATCTTTATCGAGACCCCCTATAGAAATGACAAACTATTTGGAGAACTTCTTAAAGTACTTTCTAAAAAAACACTGCTTTGTGTTGCTACCGATATTACCCTGGCTACTGAACAAATCACTACTACTACCGTTGAAGAATGGAAAACTATGGTTATTGAATTGCATAAGCGACCCTCTATTTTTCTCATTCAGGCATAAAAAAACCCCGACACTGAGGTCAGGGCTTTCATCCATATAGTGTAGTGCTTTAAACTTTTGGGTTTCTCTTAGGGGAAACCGCAGAAATATCATAGCCTCTAAACTTCTTTAAATAGTCCGCAATGCTTGTTCCATAAGCGTCCTTCACATCCAGACTCCCATAAGAACGCAGGTATTTCTTAACATTCCCGGCACCCGCCAAATGCGCTGCCGCCAAAATACCCGATTCTGTAACTTCAACGCCACCAATTTTCTTTCCAACAAATCTGTCAATATCCTTCCTAAGGATCCACTTGTTTCTGGCAACATTGGTCAGGAATACCTTTTCTTGAAGCATGGGGTCATTCAAAAATTGGGTGGCATTGTAAACTCCCATGAGCTGCAATGTCCCAATCCCAAATTGATACTTACCTAAATAACCCAATGTGTTGGTTATAAAGTAATTACCTTGAGATTCTTTGAATGCAAGGGCTTCTTTAAATCCAATATAAGAACTTCCCACAAAGGGAGGCACTACCAAAGCTGGTTTAAAAGTGGTTTTGTTTTTGGGGTACAAAACCGGCGTAGGTTTATTTACTTTTAGGGTCTCAGGAACTTTTACCTCCACTGGGGTATTAAAACCGAAACTCACTAAAACAAAGATCATGATAAGAGGACAGAATAAACTAATCCACCTTTTCATATATGTGATTTTCTAAGCAGCCGGGGGCAAAAATAACTGCTTAAATTTCTGAGGTCAAATATACATCAGATGAAATGCAAAAAACCCAAGATTTTCTTAAAATCAGAGGCTATTTGACCAATTGTAAGAATTTATGGATAAATGACTTACCTATTTATTCCTTGTTCATTTATCCACCGGACGTATTGCACTTTATTTCGGTTGTGTTGCGCTAAAGATTTCGCAAATTTATGGTACCCAAAATTCTCTACATTGGCCACCATATACAGATATTCATGGTTTTCAGCGTTCAGCACCCCATCGATGGCTGAAATATCGGGCATAGTAATAGGACCAGGGGGTATTCCGGTATATTTGTAAGTATTATATGGAGAATCTAATTTTAGGTCCCGGTAAAGTACCCTTTTTATGACCTGATCAAAATTTCCGCTATGTCGTTTTATGGCATATATCACCGTAGGATCTGCTTGCAAAAGCATATTTTTCTTCAATCTGTTCAAATAAAGTCCCGCCACTCTGGGCCGTTCCTCTACCTTGGCCGTTTCTTTATGAACTATGGCGGCTAGTGATATCACCTGAAGCGGATCTAGCCCTCTGGCGTTCGCCTTTTGAAGCCTTTCGTCATTCCAAAACCTCTTGTACTCCTTGAGCATTCTATCCCGAAAGTCCTCCGCAGAAGTATTCCAGAAAAATTCATAGCTGTTGGGCAGATAAATGGCAAGTTTTGTGTGTTCATTCAGGGCTTCATCAGCCAAAAACTCCTCGTCATTGAACGCTTTAAGTAAGGAAACGCTGTCTGCCTCTATCTGCGTACTTATCCTTCCTGCCAGATCTGCTAGGGTTTCCTGGTTATTAAAGGAAACTTTGACCGGAATATTCTGGCTCCTTAGGCTATTGACAATATCGTTATTATTCATTCCTGCTTTTATCGCGTATTTTCCGCCCTTGACATTAGCGTTATATTTTTTTCTTTCGGCCACGGTTTCGAAAGAAGCGATATCTTCTAGTAAGGGCGAAACCATTTCCGTTACTTCCTCAAAGGAAGCATCAGAAGGGATATATACATGGGCTACTTCATTGTTGAAGGCAGTGTTGGGCGTAAAAAAGGCATCATACACCATATAGGCAAAGGCCCCGGCAATAAGAAGGCCAATTAACACTACCGCCAAAAGTATTTTTTTGATATACATTATTTATTGATCTTTTGAAATAGCACTTCGTTTTTATAAGTGTTTCCAGAACGTATCCAGTCTTTTTTGACCCCTACCTTCTCAAAACCCAATTTGTCGAACAAATGGACGCTAGCTTCATTCTCCTCACCAACATTTGCATACAACTGCTTAAGATTCAGAACACTAAAAGCATATTTACACAAGAGGTCTATAGCCTCAGCACCAACTCCTTTATTCCTATTGGCAGCGTCTAAAACCACTATCCCAATACCTGCCCGTTGATTTTTCGGATCAAAATCGAAGAGATCTATAAGTCCGATGGTCTTATCATTCTCTAAACAAATGCAAAGTCGAAGCTGTTTTACATCGTATATATCTCTGTAGGCATTCTCGAGGTAGAGTTTAAGTACCTGTTTGGAGTAGGGCGTAATGGTACCACTAATCTCCCAAATCTCCGGATTATTCTCCAGTTCATAAAGAAAATCCAGATCCTCGGCTTCAAGTGCACGTAATTTAATATTTTTCCCTTTGAGACTTAGCATTGAAATTCTCCCTTAAAAACTTGTTCCGCAGGGCCAGTTAGACAAATATCGCGGTAGCCATCACCATTCTTTTCAAAGGTTATCTTAAGTGCTCCGCCCGGGGTCTTTATTTGCACTTTGTTGTTGCCGGTTTTACCGCTATGATGCATGGCAAGGGCCACGGCAGTAACTCCAGTTCCGCAGGAAAGAGTCTCATTCTCTACCCCGCGTTCGTAGGTTCGTACCGCAAATTGATCTTCCTGAAGCTGTTCAACAAAGTTGATATTACTTCCTTTCTCTCCATAGAGGCCGTATCTCAATTTTGCACCTTCCCTGAACACATCAAACTGCTCTAAATCAGATACCATTTGGACATGATGTGGAGAACCGGTATCAAGAAATATCGCATTAGGTTTTTCTCTGATTTCTTCCACATTATTCATGTGTAACCTTACCAGGCCTTGGGTTATTTCGGCACTGTGCAATCCGTCAACAGCGCTAAAGGTAGTTTTAGCCTCAATTAGTCCCAAGAAATTGGCAAATGCCACGATACACCGACCTCCATTACCACACATACTTCCTTCATTTCCGTCAGCATTGAAATAGATCATTCTAAAATCTGACGAACTGTCATTTTCCAGGAGTATCAAACCATCTGCCCCAATGCCAAATCTTCGGTCGCAAAGCTCTTCTACCAATTTGGTATTGTTTTTTGGGAATTCTTCGTGCCGATTGTCTATTAAAATGAAATCGTTTCCAGTTCCTTGATATTTGTAAAATGTCAGTTTCATTCTAAACATTAAGCTACAAAGATAGGAGTTTAAGAAATTAGAACTGAGAAATACAAAATACGAAAGGGGCTAAAGATACACAGAAGGTGGTCTTGAAAGTTCAAAGAGGTAAAAATCAAGTTCCTGGTTGGAGGTCATGGCCAAGACAATGGCAAAGAGAACAGTATTTTATTAAGGTAATTTTAGCAGTTAAAAAGTAGTTAAAGCCGAATATTTTAAAAGGGTATTCTGTTAATTTTACGTTGAACTAATTAAAAATTGAAATTCTATGAAGCGTATTGCAGGTCTGTTTTTGGTCGCATTGTTTGCAGGAGCTCTCACTCTTGGGGCCTATAAGTTATTTTTTGAACAACCGAATTATGCGGTAGTTTCAGGGGAGAACAAAATGCCCGTATTTACTACCAGCAACACTCCTACCTCCTATAAGGGTTCCGGGCTGAATGATGTAGACTTCACATCGGCTGCCGAGACCACCGTAAATGCCGTGGTGCACGTTAAGAATGTGACCACCAGCAAGAGTCGTAATAGTATTGCAGAGTTTTTCTATGGCTCTCAAAGGGGGAGCCAACCTCAGGTGGGAACGGGATCTGGGGTTATTATTTCTCCGGATGGATATATCGTCACCAACAATCATGTAATAGCAAAAGCAAATCAGTTAAAGGTTACCCTCAATAATAACAGAAGTTATGAAGCTGAGGTAATAGGAACTGATCCAAACTCGGACATCGCATTAATAAAAATTGACGCCGAGAAGAACCTTCCATATCTCGCTTTCGGAGATTCGGACAATGTTAAGATCGGCGAGTGGGTTTTGGCAGTTGGCAATCCCTTTAACCTTACCTCTACGGTAACTGCTGGTATAGTAAGCGCCAAGGCAAGAGCTTTAGCCAGGGTTGATCAGTCGTTCATCCAAACGGATGCAGCAGTAAACCCAGGAAACAGCGGAGGAGCTCTGGTAAATACAAATGGAGATCTTATAGGGATTAATACGGCAATTACTTCTCAAACCGGATCTTATGTGGGTTATTCTTTTGCGGTACCAAGCAATATTGCCAAAAAAGTGGTTGAGGATATCATGGAGTACGGCAACGTACAAAAAGGAATTTTGGGGATTAACTCTCCAAATCTGAATACGCCTTATGCCCTGGAAAAAGGCATTAACGAAATTCAAGGGGTTTATGTCGACGGTGTAGCCGAAGATTCTGGAGCCGAAGACGCTGACCTGAGGTCCGGAGATATCATTAAAAGAGTAGACGACATTAATGTTAGAAAGTTTGCAGACCTCACAGGATATTTGTCTACAAAAAGGCCAGGTGATGAGGTAACCGTTACCATCGATAGAGGTGGAGAAAGTCTGGTTGTGCCGGTTACCCTTAAGGAAAGACAGATTGAGGAGTTACCGGTGATGGGCATTGTAGTTAAAAATCTTTCAGATAAGGACAAAAAAGAGTTCAAGACTAAGAAGGGTGTCAAGATCATGGGCGTACCAGAGCGTTATCGAGGGTACGGACTAGAAGGCAAAGTAATCATTGCAGTCGATGGCGAAGAGATCGATAATATTCATGATGCAAAAAAGCTTTTCGGACAAATTTCCAGATATGGTAAAACCAGTATCTCACTACTTAGTGAAGACGGAGAAAGAGAAAAGCTTATCTTTCAGTAAATAAAGGACTTATACTATTGCTAAAGCGCTCTTCTTAGGGCGCTTTTTTATTGAAAAAAAACTTGGACGAAAACGTTTGAAATCAATAATTTTGCAGCAAAACAAACAACATCTTAATGAGCACCATTAAATCCTACGAAAAGGAACTTGCTTTTCAGGCAGACAGAAGAAAGGCCACTACAGAGTTTATAAAGATCATCAGTGATCTTTGGTACGACAAATCTATAGAGGTGGTCCTCTTTAAAAATCAAATCATAGATAAAAATGTAAGCGACATTATCAACCTTCATGAGTACGCCGGAGAGTTTGTCCAAAAACCCATCTCTATTTTCGATTCTGTTGAAATATTGCGTGCTATCAACGATATTAAACTGCCCCCTTCTAAGCTAGACATTGGAAAGCTCACATACGAGTATCATTCCGATGATAATAGCAACTATCATAACGTTAAGGCCTTTGTCCTGGACAAGCTTAAAGGTGCCAACGATTCCAAGGAGATTCAACCCAGGGATGTAGTACTTTACGGTTTTGGCAGAATAGGACGTTTGCTGGCCAGAGAGCTTATGGCGAAAACCGGAAAAGGCAGTCAATTGCGTTTGAGGGCAATAGTAACCCGCGGTGAGCTAAATGAGGAAGTGATAGAAAAGCGAGCTACTTTACTACAAATAGACTCCGTTCACGGCCAGTTCATGGGTACGGTAGACAGTGACTTAAAAAATAGAGCACTGCTGATCAACGGTACCACCGTTCACCTAATTAGCGCTGAAAAGCCAGAAGAGATTGATTATACGAAATACGGAATTAAAGACGCATTGATCATAGATAATACAGGGGCTTTCCGTGACAAGGAGGCATTAGGAAGACATCTGAAGGCCAAAGGCGCTACCCATGTACTTCTTACTGCTCCAGGGAAAGAAATGCCCAACATTGTCCATGGAGTAAATCAGAAAGAGTTTGATCCTGATAGTACCAAACTGTTTTCGGCAGCCTCTTGCACAACCAATGCCATAACCCCGATCCTGAAGGTTGTAGACGACTCATTAGGCATTAAAAAGGGGCACTTGGAAACCATTCATGCTTATACCAACGATCAAAATCTGGTAGATAATATGCATAAGAAATATCGGAGAGGTAGAGCTGCAGCTTTAAATATGGTTATTACTGAGACAGGAGCAGGAAAGGCCGTATCAAAAGCGCTACCTGCATTGGAGGGAAAGCTAACCTCAAATGCAATAAGGGTTCCTGTTCCTAACGGTTCTCTGGCGATTCTAAATATTGAAGTAAATAATAAAACTTCGAAAGAAGGTATAAATACCATTATTAAAAAATACGCTTTGGAAGGGGATTTGGTAGAGCAAATTAAATACTCGCTTAGTAATGAGCTGGTATCTTCGGATATCATCGGAACTTCGGCACCTTCTATTTACGATAGTAATGCTACCATAGTTTCCCCGGATGGAAAGAACATTGTCCTTTATGTATGGTATGACAATGAGTATGGGTATTCTCATCAGGTGATCCGACTGGCCAAATACATTGCCAAGGTAAGAAGGTATACCTATTACTAGAGTTGAATTCCTTTACAAAACCGTTCAACCTTTTTGATTTTTCGAGAGCAGGGGCACGTTATGGTCAATTTTTTTTCTTAATTAATAATATTGAAGTACTTTTGGTCTCCTCTCTAAATCATTATTAATACTAAGAACTATCTGGAATGAAGGGTTTTAGAATACTTTTTTTTACAATTGCCTTATTTACTTGTAACCTACAATTTGGCCAGGATGGGGCAACACAGCAAGATTTGTCTCTAGACAAAGGCTCTATAAATAGTCAGTTCGAATTTATCTACAAAAAGTCCGGAAACTACAGGGCTGATGGGAAAAGATATGAGGTGGTTCGCACCTTGAATCTAGACAAATTAAAGCAGAATGTTTTAGATACTATCAATGCCGCAAATACTAAAGCGGCCCAGTTGAACGCCACTATTGCCGGGCATGAATCCACAATCGCTTCACTCAATAAGAAACTGGAAGATACGACCAACAATCTTAGCGCGGTGACCGAAGAAAAGGACAGCATGTCTTTCCTTGGAATATTGGTTTCCAAAGCTACTTATAATGTTATCCTTTGGACAATTATAGCAGGACTCCTCGCATTATTGTTGTTATTTATTTATAAGTTTAGACGAAGTAACATCCTTACTCAAATTGCAAAATCTAATCTTTCTGAATTAGAAACAGAATATGAAGACCATCGCCGTAGGGCCCTAGAGCGGGAGCAACGAATAAGCAGGCAGCTACAGGATGAGATAAACAAATACAAGAAATCAAAATAATTCAGGCTCCTTCGGGAGCCTTTTTCAGCCCTAAAAATGATAGAAGTAATAAGAGCCGGAGAAGCACAACTTGATGCCCTTGTTCCGTTATTTGATGGTTACAGGGTTTTTTACAAACAAGATTCAAATCTTAAGGCTGCCAGATCTTTCCTTGCAGAGCGTTTAAAAAATGAGGAATCTGTCATTTTTATGGCCTTAGAAAATGGCCAGGCAGTTGGTTTCACTCAATTGTATACCACATTTTCTTCCGTAAGTCTAGAGGCTGTTTTCATTCTTAACGACCTTTATGTAGATACACTTTCCAGAAAAAAAGGGATCGGTGAACTACTTTTAGAGCAGGCCAAGGCCTTTTGTAAGGATAAGGGATATAAGGGCTTGGCATTGGAAACTGCGACAGACAATCCGGCACAAAAGCTTTATGAGCGTCTCGGATGGGAAAAAGATTCTCATTGTTTTCACTACTTTTGGAGAGCCCGTTAAACCTCGTCATTTAAGACAATCAATGATGCGTATAGACATTATTACTGTTTTACCCGAACTGCTGAAAAGTCCGTTCGAAGCTTCCATTCTAAAAAGAGCCATAGAAAAGAAATTGGTAGAGGTCCATTTTCACAATCTAAGGGATTATACAGATAAAAGTTACAATCAGGTAGATGATTATCAATTCGGCGGTGGCGCCGGGATGGTATTGATGATTGAACCCATAGACAAGTGCATTTCCGGTCTAAAGGCCGAAAGGAACTATGACGAGATCATATACCTCACCCCGGATGGAGCAACACTCAATCAGAAAACAGCAAACGCTCTTTCCCTTAAAGAGAATATAATACTGCTCTGTGGCCACTATAAAGGCGTAGACCAGCGGGTGCGTGATATGTTTATTACCAAAGAAATTTCTATTGGAGATTATGTACTTTCCGGAGGTGAATTGGGAGCCGCCGTGCTCTGCGACGCTGTTATTAGGCTTTTACCCGGGGTACTGAATGATGAAACCTCTGCCCTAACCGATACCTTCCAGGACAATCTTTTGGCTCCGCCTGTATACACTAGACCACGGGAGTATAAGGGTTTAAAGGTGCCTGAAATTTTACTTGGTGGTAATTTTCCGGAAATAGAAAAATGGCGTGAGGAGCAAGCGCTAAAACGAACAGAACAACTCAGGCCAGATCTATTAAAATAAATTTATACAAATGCAAGACCTCCCTACCCTACATATAGTTTCCTTTATTATCTCTTTCTTCGGACAACTCATCGTATTTGTCGCTTGTGTCTTACTGCTAATCAAACAGCGATCTCCAGCAGCTTTGCTTATGCTGGTGGGGATTTCATTATCAGCCCTATTTTCGGTGCTTGGGTTGCTTATGACTTCACTATCTGCCCAGGAAAGCCCCGAGGCTGTAATAAGAACACAAGGCATCTTCTCTATCCTCAATACCCTCTCCTATCTCCTGTTTGGCCTTGGCCTGCTATTATTGGCTATAAAGACGGTTCGAAAAAGAAAGATCGAACAAAATAACGGCAATTAATATTAACTGATTTTTCTTGTACATAAGCAATTAATGGTTAATTTTGCAGTCGATTAAAATCAACCTCTGACGAGATGCGTGAATGTTGGTTTTAGCAAACCATAAAATCGATAAAATGGAATCTTTAGTAAAATTTGTTGAAAACGAATTTGTTTCTAAAAAAGAATTTCCCAATTTCTCAGCCGGTGATACTATTACCGTATACTATGAAATTAAGGAAGGTGAAAAAACGCGTACTCAGTTCTTCAAAGGTGTGGTAATTCAAAGAAGAGGTAGCGGAGCAACCGAAACCTTTACCATCCGAAAAATGTCCGGGACCATCGGTGTAGAGCGTATTTTCCCAATTAATATGCCTGCACTTCAAAAAATTGAGATCAATAAAAAAGGAAAAGTTCGAAGAGCCAGAATTTTCTACTTCCGAGGACTAACTGGTAAAAAAGCCAGGATAAAGGAAGTACGCTCCTAACTTTTCTTCAGCAGAAGTTTTTAAACCCTGACCTTTCCGTCAGGGTTTTTTTGTACTTTCATTTTTGCTGTCACTAAATCAATTTATTGAATTTTCGCATCCTAAGATCCATGCAAAAAAGAAGACATTTTTTCAAATCGGTTGCCGGAATCTCTCTCGCAACCATGCTTCCGGGGTCTCTTGCAGGACGCAGTGTTCAAGGCCTTCCGGTTGAAACTCCAATACTTCCCAAGCGCCTTAAGCCGGGAGACACTCTGGGGCTCATAGCACCTGGCTATGCCATTAGTGAAGAAATCCTCGAAGAGACCAAAGCTACCTTATCAGAAATGGGTTTTAATACACATAACACCCCAGGCATTCTAGGTAGACATGGTTATTTCAGCAATACGGACGCTATAAGAGTAAAAGACCTTAACAGCATGTTCGCTGATCCTGAAATCGCAGGAATTATTTGCGTTAGAGGAGGTTATGGATGTACGCGGATCCTGGAAAACATAAATTACGATCAAATAAGACGGCATCCGAAGGTCCTTCTTGGGTTTAGCGATATCACTGCCCTACTCAACGGAATCCATCAGCGAACCGGACTCATCACTTTTCATGGTCCGGTTGGAAGTACCTTAGAAGATACGTATAGTATTTCCCAACTACAACAACTTGTTATTAAAGCCAGTGAAAACCTGGAGATCCGTAATGCGATCCTTGAGGACCATCTGCCCGAGGAGCCCGAATACGAAAGGTATACCATAACCAAAGGCAAGGCAAGCGGAAAACTGGTAGGTGGAAGTCTTACCCTTGTCAATGCCTTAATGGGTACTCCCTATGAGATAGATTTTACGGACAAAATTGTATGCCTGGAGGATGTTGAAGAAGCGCCCTATCGCATCGATAGAATGCTTACCCAGTTGCTGAGCGGGCCTACTTTTAAGAAGGCTGCCGGCATAATGTTTGGGGTATGTGCTGGTTGCAATTCCTCTACCAATCCTAATTCATTTACTTTAAAAGAAGTGGTATTAGACCGAATTAAACCTGTGGGCATCCCAGCAGTCTACGGGATGTCTTTTGGACACGTTAAACAAAATTTTAGCTTTCCTATTGGTTTAAGCGCTACACTAGACTGTGATAAAAAAACGCTTCAGCTACACGGAAAGGCGGTCGTATGAAGCTTTAGTCACAAAAAAAGGCGGCCTTGGTATGGGCCACCTTTTAGAGTTTATATAGAACGCTTATTTTTCAAAAGACTTAAGTGTGCTAATTATGATGGAAACACAATCTAGTAATTGTTCTTTGTTCATAACCAATGGCGGAGCAAAACGTATGATATTTCCATGAGTCGGTTTAGCTAGGAGGCCATTTTCTTTCATGGCCATGCAAATGTCCCAGGCAGTAGAACCTTCTTCGGAGTCATTGATCACAATAGCATTTAAAAGGCCTTTTCCTCTAATCTTCTTCACAACAGATGAATTAGATATGTACTTAGACATCTCCTCGCGAAACAGTAGGCCGAGTTCGTAGGCATTGGTAGCCAGATCTTCGTCCTTTACCACTTCGAGCGCAGCAATGCCAACGGCAGCAGCCACAGGGTTTCCGCCAAAAGTGCTACCGTGATTTCCCGGTCTGATGACGCCCATAATCTCATCATCAGCTAAAACAGCCGAAACCGGATAAGCTCCTCCGGAGAGCGCTTTTCCCAAGATCAGGATATCCGGATGCACATCTTCATAATCACAAGCCAACATTTTACCAGTTCTTGCTATGCCGGTTTGTACCTCATCTGCAATGAAAAGTACATTGTGTTTTTCACACAGGGCTTTGGCGGTTCTGAGGTAACCGTCTGAAGGTACATAAACGCCAGCCTCTCCCTGAATGGGCTCAACCAGGAATCCTGCAATGTGCTTGTTGCTTTCCAACACCTCTTCTAAAGCTCTAAGGTTGTCGTATTCAATTTTTATAAATCCCTGGGTATAGGGGCCGAAATTCTCTCGAGCCACTGCATCATTGGAAAATGAAATTATGGTGGTCGTACGCCCGTGAAAATTGTTTTTGCAAACGATGATCTGGGCTTCATTCTCCGGAATTCCTTTTTTCTCATAAGCCCATTTCCTACAGATCTTAACAGCAGTTTCCACGGCCTCAGCACCCGTGTTCATAGGCAATAACTTGTCGAAACCAAAGGTTTCCGTGGTGTACTTTTCGTACTTTCCCAGCATGTCGTTATAAAATGCCCTGGATGTCAGGGTAAGCGTCTGAGCCTGCAATAGCATAGCTCCCACAATTTTTGGGTGACAATGGCCCTGGTTTACGGCAGAGTAAGCCGATAAGAAATCGTAATACTTTTTTCCTTCTACGTCCCAAACGTGCACACCTTCTCCTCTACTCAATACTACAGGTAAAGGATGATAATTATGTGCTCCGTATCTGTCTTCCAATGCAATAGCATCTTCAGAAGTTGTTCTTTCCAATACTGACATGATTTTCAATACTTTAAATAAAACTTTAGCAATTCCTTCTTTGGGAGAGAAATCATCCTTTGTAGTACGGCTAAATTACAAATATTCGGGAAATTGCTAAAACTTTTAAAGCGTTTGAACGTTTATTTCTCCAATCTGGACATCAGGGTGGCAAGCTGTAGTTCAAGACGCTTTAACTCCCTTAAAATGTCGTTCTTATCCATTTGCATCCAAACATATAATTTAAGCATTCCCATGATAACCAAACATAGAAATCCGGCAGACGCCCACCTAATAAGGTCATTGCTCTGCTCTGAGTTCAAAAACTGAACAATACAATAAACAAATATTACGAAGGCTACAATATGAAAAACGGTCATTACGCTTGCCAGCCATCCTGTTTTGCCTTTGTGCACCTGAAACATCTTGTCCATCAGGTTCTGTTCTTCCAGCGCGTCATAGAATTTGGCTTCTTCCAGACTTAAACTTTCTTTGATTAACTCGTCAATCTGCTCTTTATTATTCTTCATGATTCTATTTTTTTAAAATTGTTTTTAGTTTTTCTCTTGCATGATAAAGTCTCGACTTTACGGTCCCGGGGGCTATCTCAAGAATTGCACTAATTTCTTTCAGAGAGTACGCCTCAGTATAGAATAAATGCAGTACCTGCTGCTGGGAATCGGGCAACTCCTTAATTGCGGCCCTAAGATTCTCCAGGTCAGAAGCTCTGTCTACAGCTGGGTAGTCAAGAGTTTTAGTCTTATCTATACTTCTCAATTCATTGCGCTCCCTGCTGGCCCTATTAAGATAATCAAGAGATTTTCTGGTCACGATCCTTAGTGCCCAACTACCAAAGCTGTTTGGATCCCTTAGACTACCGATTTTCCTCATAATTTGGGTCCAGCAGTCTTGTACTATGTCCTGGGAAATGTCGAGATCATGGGTGTACCAAAAGGCGTGTTTACACAATTTTGGGTGATGTCTTTTTACAAGCAGGGCAAGTGCTTTCTTGTTACCAGATTGATACTGTAAGACCAACAGGCCATCAAATATTTTCCCAGGGTTCCCCATCTTAAATATTACCTTATAGACGGTGAAACACTCAAAAGGTTCAAAATTTTAAACATTTTTTAGCAGCATTTCTATTAAAGATAAGATTATAGCATCTGCATTAGTAGTACATTTGCCTTATGCGCAAAAAAAAAGCACCCAAAATCTTTGAAAGTGTTGCCGTAATAGATGCCGGGGCGAAAGGAAAGACCGTTGCCAAAGCTCCAGACGGAAGAATTATATTTCTTTCAAACGCTGTTCCTGGTGATATTGTCGATGTTAGAACCACAAAAAAGCGTCGGGCCTACTTTGAAGGGATAGCTACCACTTTTCATACGCTGTCTTCCAAAAGAGTAGCACCAAAATGTCAGCATTTTGGTGTTTGTGGCGGATGTAAATGGCAAAATATGGGTTATGAACACCAATTATACTACAAACAACATGAGGTCTTAAATAATCTTAAGCGCATTGGCCATCTAGAATTACCTGAACCTTCTCCTATTCTGGGCTGTGAAGAAACGTACTTTTACCGCAATAAAATGGAATTCTCCTTTTCGGACAGCAGATGGCTTACACCTGAGGAAATTAACTCTGATTTGGAGATTGCCGACAAAAATGCCCTTGGATTTCACATTCCAGGGATGTGGGATAAAATTTTGGATATTGAGCATTGCCACCTGCAAAAAGCACCATCAAATGATATAAGACAAGAAATAAGATCCTTTGCTATAGACCATGGAATGTCTTTTTTTAACCCAAAAAAGCAAAGCGGATTACTTAGGACCCTCATGATCCGTACCTCCACCACAAATGACCTTATGGTACTCGTACAATTTGCGGAGGATGATTCACAAAAAAGAGAAAAATTACTCGATTTCCTAAAAAATCGGTTTCCGGAAATTACCTCCCTGCTTTATGTCATAAATACAAAGCAAAATGACACCATATATGACCAGGAAGTTATATGCTACTCCGGGGAAGATCATATCTATGAAGAAATGGAAGGTCTCAGATTCAAGATAACGGCTAAATCTTTTTATCAAACCAACTCAGAGCAGGCATATGAATTATATAAGATAGTCAGGGAATATGCTGCACTTAGTGGAAATGAACTGGTCTACGATCTATACACAGGAACCGGAACTATTGCCCAATTTGTAGCCAAAAAAACCGCAAAGGTAATAGGTATCGAAGCCATTGAAGATGCTGTGGAAGCTGCCAAAACAAATGCTCATTTGAACGGGATAGACAATGCCGAGTTTTATGCAGGGGATATGAAAAAAATCTTCGATGCAGATTTTATTGCCAAAAACGGAGTGCCCGACGTTATAATCACCGATCCTCCAAGAGAAGGAATGCACAAGGAGGTGGTGAGCCAAATACTAAAAATTGCTCCCAGGAAGATCGTTTACGTGAGTTGCAATAGTGCGACCCAGGCCAGAGACCTGCATTTGATGAAGGAAAATTATAACGTAAAAAAAACTCAAGCAGTAGACATGTTCCCTCAGACTCATCATGTTGAAAATGTTGTACTTTTGGAACGCAAAGATTAAAGAGAACGCACTAGAATATGATGCATAATTTGAATTTTGTTTCCCTGAGAAAAAAAAGATGGTGGGTACTCGGATTTTTAAGTCTCTTACTCTTTGCTCACTGCGAAAAAGATGATATCTGTGTCGATGGTGACACTCCCCTGCTGATCATTAGGTTTTACGATGCTGAAAATACCACCGAATTTAAAGAGGTTACTAATCTGAGGGTTTTTGGTCTTGGCCAGGATAATACCGTTAGTACCTTTTCAGATCGCACCTCCATAGATTCAATAGGCATTCCTTTGCGCACAAACCAGACTAATACGGCTTTTGCGCTAATCTTTGATTCTGCCGACGAAAACGAGGTGGAAACAGGAAACTCTGATACCCTGACCTTCAATTACTCAACCAAAGAAGTTTTTGTTTCCAGGGCCTGTGGTTTTGTAGCCAATTATGAGGAGCTCTCTGAAGACTTAACCACAGACGCCGACAACTGGATTCAAAGTATAGAAATTGTTTCATCCTTAATTCAAACGCAAGATAGCGCCCATGTTAAAATATTTCATTAGTACATGTTTATGTCTTTGTGCTATGCTGGTTTTTTCACAGGAGGACACTTCAGCCGATATTCCACAAGACAGTGTGGAATACAAGCAGGAATACGGGCTTAGAGTAGGTGTGGATCTTAGCAGACCAATTATCACATTTTTAAATGACGATTATACAGGGCTAGAATTCGTGGGAGACTATAGGATCACCCAAAAACTGTACCTGGCGGCTGAACTGGGAAACGAAAAAAGAACAAGACAGGAAGAATTGGGAAATGTCAACGGAGGTGACCCGGCGGCTCTTTACAACTTTACCACCTCAGGGAGCTATCTGAAACTAGGGATAGATTACAACACCTATGAGAATTGGTACGGGATGAATAATTCTATCTTTATCGGAGGACGTTATGCTGTAAGTAGCTTTAGCCAGACCTTGAACAGCTATTCAATTTTTGACAGTAACAGATATTGGAGCGATACAGATTTTCAGGAGGTTAGCACAACTCCCGAAGAATTCAGCGGTTTAAATGCAACTTGGTTCGAGTTTATTTTTGGGGCAAAGGCAGAACTTTTTGCCAATATTTATCTGGGAGCTAGTGTTCGACTTGGATTTATAGTCTCTAATAAAGAATCAGATAAATTTCCCAATCTATGGATTCCGGGATTCAACAGGGTAACAGATAACAGCAAATTTGGTGTAGGCTATAATTACACGATTTCCTATTTTCTCCCATTATATAAAAAATCAAAAAAGAAAGAGCTGCCCAATACTGAGGAGTCAAACTGACCGGTAGGTATTAAGCACTTTTTTTCGCTTCCCGGAGGAGAGCAGCGGAATGTCTTCCACATATTCAATTTCTAGTTTTGCATTTTCACCCAGAAGCCCGCTAAATTCTCTGATTAGTTTTTCTTCCTTGGAAAATTGAGGGCTTGCATTAAGGATAAACTTATAAGACCTCGGGGCAAACTGCACAAATTGAAATTGTTTAATGTTCTCATACTTCCTAAGTCTGTTCGGGAATATGAAAGAGGATAGGAGTTGCCCTGAGGTATTATAAACACTATCCATTCTTCTGCCTTCAATACGTGAAAAAATGGAAAACTCTCTACCCTTGTAATGGTACCTTTTTCTGATCCCAATATCTCCTGTATCATAACGTATTAAAGGCATAGAAAAATTAAAAAAATCAGTCACCACAATCCTACCTATAGTACCTTCACCAGCTACCTTATCTGAGTCTAGTTCCAATATTTCAATATGATAGCTAGCCATATTGATCAGGTAATTCTCTCCCAGACCTGGAACCTGCTGAGCGAGTATCCCGTTTTCTCTATTAGAGTACCTGGCAAAAGCCTCGCAATTGAAGTATTTCTTCAAGGATGCGCTGCAATGCGCAGGAAGGGTTTCGGACATAGATATGATCGATTTCACTTTATTAGTGCTATAAAAAGGGTTATTTCTATCCAGGTAATCGCAAATGGACTCATAAGCTGAGGCATAGGCCAGCATGGATTTATTTTGGTTCCCCCTTAATAATCTATCTTGTAATTGGCGAAGCTTTTTATCATCCAGTTTCGTTACGTCTACCTGATGAACGTTTTGCAAAAACCTTCTTATATGACCACCCGGATCGTTCCCCTTCCAAATCCTCATAAAATAGAGAGGTGCCCCCAGGGAATAGTTAGCTTTACGAGCAAAATAAAGGGTGTCAGAGCTATTTCTCCTCCTTTTTCGGCCATCCTGTAATACCGTAAAAGGAGTACCTGTTGAGCCGCTGGTTGAGGCTTTGTAAAGCCTTTTCTTTTTATACTGGTCTGATAAAAAGCGGTCTTGTCTCTCCCGAATAGCATTCTTGTTGAGAACTGGAAACTTTTGTAGCGATAAATCTTCAATGTCCATCTCCCGATAAAAAGGAACTGTGTCCAGACAATGCTGAAGTATCTGATGTAAATATTTTTTTCTCAGTGAAACGGAAGTATCCGAGAAAGGAAAATCATTTATACTGGAAACTTCCCGGAGTTGTTTTTTAATTTTAGCACCTCTGGCCTCATCCAGGAGCCAAAACAGTTTATTTCTTAAAGGGGCGAACATAAGATCTGTTTGTCTTATGTATCTACGTGCCGACTTTGCAATTGGGTTTTATGAAGCCTTAAAAAACAGAGTGTACCCTATCACTGTCCTCGCCAATTCCTTAATTGGTTTTGAATTTGGCTTTTTTACTTCCTTCATACATCTGATAACACACCAATCTCGACTCTAAACGGCCATTAAAAACCTTAATTTTTTTCGAGCTGCGAAGGCCAACATATTTCAAGGCTTCCAAATTAGCCGTTATAAACCAGGCGAGGGTGCCCGGGTATTTCTGCTTCAGGGTATCGCCCAATCGCGTATAGAAAGCCTCTATATCCACGTTCAGGCGCTCACCATAGGGTGGATTAAAGACCATATGCAATGGGCCTTCTGTTTGTTTTTCCGTTTTAAAAAAGTCTTTTCTCTCAACGGTGATATAATCCGCTAAGCCGGCATTCTCAATATTTTCCATGGCTTTCCTAATTGCCGAAGGTGCCTTGTCATAACCAATAAGCTGGTGGTTGAACTCGCGAGCTTTGTTTAAGCTGGCCTCCCTG
This sequence comes from Flavobacteriaceae bacterium, assembly GCA_040830565.1. Classification (GTDB taxonomy): domain Bacteria; phylum Bacteroidota; class Bacteroidia; order Flavobacteriales; family Flavobacteriaceae; genus JAFMPW01. The sequence continues at coordinate 6,119 of JBFOMC010000099.1, read as the reverse complement.
ATCTTCAGGAATAGCGCTTCATCGTAATCTTGCCAATTTTGAAAGGTAAAAGTAGTTCTGTTAATATTTGCAGGAATATTACAGGCAATCATGGCGGCTTCGATCAATAAGGTACCACTACCGCACATAGGATCTAAAAAATCACTTCGTCCGTCCCAACCACTGTGAAGCAAAATTCCGGCAGCCAATACTTCGTTTATGGGCGCAATATTTGTGGCTATTTTATAACCTCTCTGATGAAGAGATTTTCCTGAGCTATCTAAAGAAACTGTACATTGATTTCGATGAATATGAATATTTATAGGTAAATCCGGAGCATTAACATCCACATTCGGTCTTTTGCCTACAGTTTCTCTAAACTTATCAACAATAGCATCCTTAACTTTCTGAGAGACATACAATGAATGGCTGAAAGCATCAGAATTTACTACTGCTTCAATCGCAAAAGTGGTGTCTGCGCTTAGATATTCCATCCAGTCAATCCGGTAGATTTTTGAGTATAGGTCTTTCTCGTCGCGAACATAAAAACTATGAATAGGTTTTAAAATCTTTAGGGCAGTTCTAGCACAGAGATTCGCTTTGTACATAAAACCCGTATCTCCTTCAAAAGAGACATTCCTGACACCTTCTTTTGTATTCCCAGCTCCGAGGTTTCTTAGCTCTCTGGCCAGCAAGGGCTCAAAACCAAATAGGGTTTTGGCTACCATTTTAAAGTTCGTATTCATCTTCAATTCTAAGAATGCCACAAAAATACACTAATTTTGGCCCTTAGAATTTGCAAAAGGCACATGCGCCTGTTTTTTCAATGACCTATCTTCTTCTTATTCTTGCCGTTTTACTAAGTTTTGGCTTTGTCTATTTTTTTAAACCAAAAAAACAGGAAGCTCTTCGTTTATTGCTCGCTTTCAGCGGATCGTTTTTATTGGCCCTTACCCTATTCGAGTTGTTTCCCACAGTGTATGGCACTGTGGATCCCAGGACTATCGGAGTTTTTATAATGTTGGGAATACTGCTGCAGGTGTTCCTTGAGTTTTTCTCTAAAGGCGCCGAACACGGACATGTACATATCCATCCAGAAAAAAACAGTTTCCCATGGCTTCTACTCATTAGTCTTTCGGTCCATGCATTTATAGAAGGCTTTCCTATTACGGGACATGGCAGCATCATTTATGGTATTCTGGTTCATAAGATCCCAATTGCCCTTATTCTAAGTATCTTTCTTTTAAATGCTCAACTAAAGTTCCATCATGCCCTATTGTTTATCTTTATTTTCGCCCTAATGACCCCTCTAGGTAGTCTGATGAGTACAAATCTCGATTTCATTAAGGATTATTACACCCTAATTACTGCCGTTGTGATAGGAGTGTTCTTGCATATCTCTACCGTCATTTTGTTTGAGAGCTCCGAGGGGCATAGGTTTACACTCCGGAAGCTTGTAGTCATTATATTGGGCGTATTAATCGCATATTTACTCTAAGTGTTTAGCAAAGAAGCATCCAAACAACTAAGGCGAGAATTCTGGGTATCTTTTGGCAAATCTTTCCCTAGAAAATGGGTGCTGTATAATACGAAGATCAAAGGACTTTCATTAAAATTTCATTTCGATGTCAGGAAAGCCCAGGTGTCCCTGGATCTGGAAATAAAAGATCTCGAAAGGAGAATTATCCTCTGGGAGAAAATAAAATCTCTGAGTTCTATTTTAAAAGGGGAATATTTACCCGATGCCATTTTTGACGATTCTTACCTGCTCGAAAATCAAAAGGAGATTTCCAGAGTTTATGTAGAATTGAAGGGTGTTTCTATTCACAATAAGGACTCCTGGCAGCAAACCATGGTTTTTTTGAATGAGCACATGACCAGGTTAGAAGCTTTTTTTGAAGATTATAAAGACTTGCTTGCCGCTTAATACTGAGATTCCTGCGACATTTGATACGCCTTAGTAGTTGTGTAGTACTTAGAAATCATATTAGGCTGCTCCCAAGCTGGTAGCTGCCCTTCATTTAAGTAACTGAGATAATTCTGGGTAACCTGGGCAAAATGCGCTTCATGACCCACCTTCAGCTCCTCAGGGATAACTACCCTCCATAGATTGGACGAGGCTTGAATAAGCTCACTAGCAGGAAATTCTTTCTCGATCTCCAGTTCCAGGAATTCCAGTTTCGCAAGGAAGTCAGAAGGGGCTTTAGGTTGAAGGTATAGGACGGGTTTAAAAGCCTCCTCTTCTCCTTGTTTGATAATAAGATCGCATTTGCTCCCTCGCATAATACTGTAATGGGTATCCCCAGTGCCTTCAGGAGCCTTAAAACTCCAGCTAACAGATACTTTAGCATGTTTGCCATTGATCTTATAGTGCATTTCTCCGTTACAGAATACTTTTAAATGTTCGTTATCTACCACGCTTTGTAAATAGGAGGGAAATTCATTATAGCCTGTGACACTTTGGAACTGTTCTTTTGAAAGTTTAGTAGGCCATCGTTTAGCTACCAGCATTTCTATGGCAATAGTATCAATAATTTGCCCGGGGAAAGCTTCCCATTGAATAAGATCCACGAGGTGCGTCGTGACGTCCACCGTACCTTCGCCTTCCTCGTTAACATCAAAAAACCAGGCCGGTCGGATTAATGGCTTTCCACTAACCATTTTAGAGAAGTGATGTACGCTTTCCTTGCTTATTGCGGGCTCCTCCAGTGTACCTTGCACTAATGTTCCAAAAACTTCTGGTAAAGTGGATATGAATTTTTGCATTGCAGTTGTAGCCTCAAACCGTTCCGTCATGATATCATAGATCAGAACCCCATTTTCATTGGCTATTTCAAAAGCTCTTTTTAGCTTTTTATATCCCTCCGGGTTTATAACCAACGGCTTATCTGCATATACATGCAATCCTGCTTCAACGGCCGCAAGAATATAGTCTATCTTTTTGGAATTCTTTCCAGCAACGATCATAACATTCCCGGGCCTCTCGTCAATCATTTTTTTTAGGTATTCCGGACCCAGATGCGAGGAGACTTTCCAATCGGTTGGGTTCTCTCGTCTATGGTTATAGCCCTTAATTTTATCTAGAAAGTCTTTAACTTCCGGTCCATCGGAGGCATAGATATCAATTGTTGAATCCACCGTTGGATACATAGATTTGTGTACAAGGGCCGCGTGAAAATGTCCGGGATCCAGCGTCATTAATTTAACCGATTTAGGAGTATCTCCCTTTTCCCGGGCCATAGGACGCTTCTTATCGGAACAACTTAAGCATCCAATAAGGACCATAAAAAAGATGCTGTATTTCATATCGGAATTCCCTTATATTTTCACATAGTTTGTGCCAAAAGGTTTTCGTTGCTCGCGCTCTAAAAGCGCATTGGCCTCATCGTCATTAACGAAGACTTCCTTGTCGTTATCCCATTCCAGTTTCCTATCAAACTTCATCGCAATATGGCTAATTAGGCATACCACACATGCCTTGTGTCCTATTTCTATAGGTGAAATGGGGGTTGCCCTGCTTTTAATACATTCTAACCAATTTCCATGTTGATCCTCACTTTTGTAGAGATGAAGTTCTTCCTCGCCAATTACCGACTGCAATATTTTCGGGTCAGAGGCATCAAGAGCCTTGCTACTCTTTTCTTTGTCTACCGGGTCGCTTGCAGATGCGTTATAATCGCCTCTGGACACAAAGATCCAACCTTCAGTCCCTTCATATCTAATACCATTAGTATAACCACCACTGGTGTATACCGTGATCCCATTAGCATATTCTTGTTTTACCAGGAAATCTCCGTGAACGTTCCAAAGACCGGATTTCGGAAACTCAGCCAGGGCCTCCACAGAAATTGGTCCGCTAAGTTCCGTGTCCATTCCCCAGGCCGCAGAATCGTAATGATGCTGCCCCCAGCCGGTAATCATACCTGCACCGTACTGTTCTAAGCGTAACCAACCGGGTCTTCCATAATCGTTCTGTGGGTGTACCCCGATCTCCGTGTAAGGAACCTCAGGAGTAGACCCCAGCCACATGTCATAGTTCAGCGTTTTAGGAATAGGCATAGGAGGAGCATCAGGGCCCGAAGGGTCTCCTGGCAATCCTATTTTAACCGTATGCAATTTTCCTATCCTACCATTTCTCACCAGCTCTGCAGCCACCCTAAATTGTTCCATAGAACGCTGTTGAGTCCCTACCTGTAGTATAACACCAGCATCTTTAACTGCCTTCAATAATTGTTGCCCTTCTTTTACGGTCAAGGAGGTTGGCTTCTGCAGGTATATATCCTTCCCTGCAAGGGCGGCCTCCATGGCTGGCTGCGAATGCCAATGATCTGGTGTGCTTATCATGACGGCATCAATATCCTTATTTAAGAGCATTTCACGATAATCTCCATAAGTGTTGACATTTACATATTTGTCCTTTCCGGTTTTTTCTTTGTAATAGGTATCTATCAATACTTTGGCATCCATCAGGCGCTTTGCGTCTACGTCGCACACCCCAACCAACCGAGCATCATCAAATCTTATGGTATCGTGTATATCATGATCCCTGGCTATTCTGCCACAGCCAATTTGAGCTATGTTGATTTTATTACTGGGTGCATCTTTGCCGAGTACGTGTGCCGGAACAATAGTTGGAAAACCCACTAATGCAGTAGTTCCAAGTGCCGTTTTATTGATAAACTTTCGTCTTTCCATGAGATTTAGTTTGATTTGATATTTGATTCGATACTGATTTTGGGAGGCGAGGCGAAGTGCTGCCAATAGCTTTCGGCCTCCTGAGAGGAGAGTGCTCCCTCAAAAATGATCATTCGATATTTTAATTCATAAACCTGATCTGCATCTATTTGCCATTCTTTATTTCTGATGGGGCAAAATTCGAAGAACATATCCCCGCGTTGATTATTAGCATCTATTGGCCATACCCTCATAGGCTCCGGATGTGATCGATTCTCCGGGTGACTCAAAAATAGTACTCCATTGGTTCCCTCGCCATCAGATGAGGTTCCCGTTACAAGGCACCATCTTGCCTTGGTACCATCTGCTGTTAATCTATCCTTACCCTCCGAAGTAAGCACGCTGGTATTCCCCTTATGCCATCTTTCTGTAAAACGCATTCCCAAACCTCCTCCGTAGCGGTAGGCTTCAAATAGGATCCCTGATTGCAAAGGAGAGCTAAAACTGCTGTTGTAGTCTACCATATACCGCTCTGGATGGTTTAGCTTCCATAACCTGATCTTTAAATTTTCCGCTAAGGCAATTCGCTTGTCGGCTGCAGCTAGTAGATCAATATGCTCTTGTACTGCCTCCATTTCTGAAAACAACAGCCCTGAACGCATATCCTTGATTTCCTTAAAAAGTACCGTCCCCTGCCCTTCTCCCAGGTTCCAAAAATCCACAGATCTGTTCTCAATTTTGGTACGTGTCCATGGTCCCCAGATTCCATAATGATGGTAGTGGTCCGGGGGCTGAATCCTGGTAAGAGTATCTCCTTTTGGAGTGATCAATGGATGTATATAACCAGATTTTCTGTATATGGAATCTACTCCGTCTGGTGGATAAGTAATGCCATAGCGATAACTTAAAACATTTGTGGCTCCTAAAGAAAACTGCAAATCACTCTTGGTCTTTGCAAGTGAGACGGCCGGCGTCCTATGCCCTCTATCTCCCTTAAGGATATAATAATTTGGTGCCTTCGCAGGATTTTTCTCTATTTGGGTAAGAAACCATAGTTTATTAGCCACGGTATCTATTTGAAATGGGATTTCTGTAGATATGCCATCAACTTCTTCCAGGAGGATAATATCATTGTCTAGATTAGCTTCTATCTCCAGAGCTACGGGTAGCGAACCTTCAAGATTTTCGAACTGATCCATGGAAAGGAAGATTGCATCCTCCTGAACACTTTTACAGCCTATAGTCATGAAAGACAAAAACCCTAACAGGATAGTCGTAAATTCTGATGAAGATAAAAGATTCATGTACTTTGGCTCTATGCGCAAATGATTGAAAAATATATGGTAATTTACAATTCCTAAAGTGAAAAAAGGAATTTGATGTCAAATACTGGTATAAATAAAATCATATGAACAAATTTATATTTTGCCTGTTGTTCAGTTCCCTGAGTACGAATTTAGTCGCCG
>JBFOMC010000098.1:0-7838 GCA_040830565.1 Flavobacteriaceae bacterium | reverse complement strand
AGATCTCCTAAATAATCCAACACTTTTTGCGGTTGCTGATAGGTATCTCTTTCCGGAGACTCAAAACGGTCTATTAAATCTTTCACAGGAGATTTATGCATATACTCATTAGCTGCCCCCTGTTTTTCATGAGTCTCCTCCTGCCGAGTATGATCAGATTCTTTTACTTGACTGGTGTCTTTATTTTGTTTGTGGTTATTACATGCCAGGCATAGGGAAAGTGCTAAAATAAGTGTGACATTTTTCATTTTGGTTTTTTTACATTCGAGTATCAAACTATACTTTTTTTACGTCATTAAGAATACGTACGAAATCAATATTCAATGACTACTTCAGAATATTCAATCCTGTCAATAATATTAGCACGATTTCCATCAGCTTTATTCAAATCCTTGCTAATAGCCCAGGTTTCGAACTCATAGTCAGAGAGGTCGTTGTCCAAAATGTCTTGGATATCTCCTCTATCATGTCCATCTTCCAGCCAATATTCTGCTTCATTATCGTCTAGTGCCACCGGCCTTCTATAGTCACCGTACTTGTTACTCGGGTTGTTGTGTACCAATTCAAATAAGGGAGTAGCCTTCTTGGTCAAAATTGAAAATGTTGCCATTTTGTCTTGAGTAATATTGTAAACACCAGCTAGGTTAATGAGTGAGTCGTCTTTTTTCTTAAAATAGAAAGGTACCTTGAACGGTTTACCCTTTACAGTCGCCTTAGTAGTATGTGGCTCATAAAAACCATCTACGGGAATAATACACCTTTTAGAAAATATATTTTCTGAGTACATATAATGGTCGAAAAGATCTTCGGAGCGCAGATTCAGACCTCCATATGCTCCGCGATTCTTGTTAAAGTAGTCCTTATATTCAGCACCGTTTGCAGCGGAGGGCATAATACCCCACTTAGCCGGTATCATATTTCCTTTCCTCTCTTGCGGAAGAATCCACATATTTGGATGTGCCCAGCCATTAGCGTGATGATACGTTAGCTCAGTATCAGGTGCTAATTCACCCAAAATACGCTCCACGTCAAAATTAAACTCAAGTTGTTCGGCTTTTCTTACAAGCCGCGTCCCGTAACACATCGTGGTTTGGTTTGACTAATTCTAAAGTAAATTAAAAAATGTTAAACGATAAAAATAGGTAGACAATTTTAATATATTTGGATATATTCCTATTTTATGGATTTTTTCCAATATGAAAGCCATCGTATATAGAAATTATGATCGATTCGCCATTAAGCATTTGCTTATTGATATAGGGGCACATGCCATGCGATTGGAATGCGATGGGAGGAAGCAGAGTTTCCCAAAGCGCTTGAGTTTGTTCTTCCTTGAGGCGAATGACGACTGTACTTACCTAAAGTATGACTATCCTAGCCAAGGCATACGAGCAATAATGAAAGTCGATCGATGGGAGTTGCCTGAAACAGGATGGGTAAGGGTAAAACTACGGTAAAGAGCTGGTTTCTTATAAACCAATAGTACGTACCACCAGGCTGAATAACAACAAAACCACATAAAAGACTGACATCCATCATTGTAGACCTTAGTTTTCAAGAATACTTTTGGGCATCAAAAACTTGGAAATTATGAGACCTCTAACATTCCTTTTTACTTTTTTATTTTTCATTGTAACATACAGTCAAGACGACGAAAAGCAAACTAGAAGTACAACTGTCGGCTTTGAACTCGATGCAGTGCCATACATATTTGACGGATATTATGCTTCGGTCTGGGTTGGTCATAATCATCTTAGATATAGGGCGGTAATCACAAACATAGATACGCCAGACTTTATCTTAGAAGATGGTTTTACCAATAACGAAATTAAAGTATATGCAGCCATTGTAGATTACTTCTTTAAACCAGACTTCAAGGGTTGGTGGATAGGGCCTGGCCTCGAATATTGGGACGCCAGTATACAGACCGATGCAAAACTAGAAACTGCGGAATATAGCAATACGATATTCACCCTTGGCGGCGGATATGTGTGGAAATTTCACAAGAATTTCTATTTGAACCCTTGGGTAGCCGGCCACCTGAGGATTGCAGGGGATAAGGAAGTAAGAGTAGATCAGAGCACTTTTGAAACTCCAGTATTAATCCCCGAAATATCTGTGAAGCTAGGTTGGCATTTCTAATAGCACATGTTAAATGATGAAGCGAAGAAAATTTATAACCCTTGCGGGTATAGGAGTTGTATTCATAGGCGGTGTAGCCTACCTCATCAATGATAATTATCAAATGAGTAGCTATGACAGGCATGCAGCAAATCTTTGGAGTCATGCAAACAAATTCACTGGATCGGATAACAAGGTAATGAAAGAACTGGTGAGGTATGCCACCTTAGCAGCTAACAGTCACAATACCCAGCCCTGGCTATTCAAATTAGGAGACCATAGTATAACCATATCCCCTGATTTTAGCCGTAGGTGTCCGGTTGTCGATCCGGACGACCATCATCTGTATGCGAGTCTTGGATGTGCAACAGAGAACATCGTGCATGCAGCCAAAGCTTTTGGATTGAAATCCGAGGTCTCGGTTCAGAATAATTCAGGCGATGCAATCCAAATAGATTTTGAGCCCATACCTCTCGAGAAAACCGAATTGTTTTGGGCCATACCCCATAGACAGTGCACAAAAGTTACTTATGACGGAAGAAAAGTAATGCCATCCCAGCTTAAGGCATTGGAAATGTCTGCTCAAGACGAGGGGATTTCCACACAGATCTTTACAAGTAAGCAGCATATGGAAACAATTCTAGAATACGTAGTAGAAGGCAATACGGCTCAAATGCGCGATGAGGCTTTTATGAAGGAACTCAAGGAATGGATAAGATTCAATCCTTCTTCCGCACTTAAGTATGGTGACGGTCTTTTCTCTGCGGTGACAAATAATCCAACAGTTCCTAATTGGCTTGGCGACTTGATTTTTGATATGGCCTTTACCGAAAAGGCAGAAAATGACAAATACATGGAACAAATTCGGAGCTCTGCAGGTATAATTGCCTTTGTTTCAGAGCAGGACAACGTTGAACATTGGATCAATGCCGGCAGAAGCTATCAGCGTTTTGCATTGCAAGCCACAGCACTAGGACTAAAACATGCATTTATAAATCAAGCTGTTGAAGTACCCCAAGTGAGAACGCAATTCGCAGACTATTTGAATATTGGAGACCGTCGAGCAGATTTACTGGTACGTTTTGGCTATGGTCCCGAAATGCCAAAATCACTAAGACGGCCTTTAGATCAGGTTATCGTATGATGAAATCTTTATTCCAATTATAGTCATTTAGAAAATGAACGGAATTTTTTCTCAGGGCAAAAATGGGTTACTCAAATGAATGAATCTTATCACCCTTTTAAGTCAGAAAAAGCAAAAGAAAAATATCTTGCTTTTAATGCTGAACATGCTAAACTGTGGCCCGTTTCATCAAAAAACCTATATATTGAAACTTCTTATGGTCAAACCTTTGTCCGGATAAGCGGTTCAGATGATAAACCCCCTTTAATCCTCTTACCCGGAGATACGGAGAATTCACTGTCCTGGATACCTCAAATAGAGGATTTTTCAAAACAATATAAAGTATATGCAGTAGACAATATCTATGATAATGGCCGTAGTGTATATTCCCGCCCATTGAAAGAACCCGGAGATTTTGTCGCCTGGCTAAATGAATTGTTTAATGCGCTAACTTTAAAAAATGATATTAATCTGTTGGGGTTCTCATACGGAGGATGGCAAACCAGTATCTATGCACTTGCACATCCTGAAAGACTTAAAAAAGTCGTACTAATCTCTCCATCTGCGACGGTAGTGCAACCAAGAATAGGGTACTTGATACCTGCAATATTGGCCCATTTTTTTCCAAGCCATTTTTTTACAAAAAGAATGGTGTATTGGGAAAGAAAGTGTTTAATAAAACAAGGAGAAGCAGGTAAGGCAATTGCAGATCATATGACAGAGGAGGTAGTTTTGGCCGGGAAGTGTTTTACAAAAAGAAAATTTGTCAGTCCGACTGTTTTGACTGACAATGAATTACAGGAGCTTAAAGTTCCCATATTATACCTTATTGGAGAAAAAGAAGTGATGTACTCTTCTCATAAGGTTGTGAGGCGCCTTAATGAGGTTGCACCACAAATAAAAACAATGATCATTCCTGATGCCAGCCATGATATAACTCATTCTCAGGCAGCCCTGGTAAATAGCGTGGTTCTTGATTTTTTACAAGAGCAATAAAATGTAAAAACGGATTTTTTAAAGGATTACTAGTTTTTCAATTCGCTTATAAGATCAAGAATTGCTTTGTTGGTTTTTGAAGCTGCTGTCCTTGCTTCATCGCTATCGATCAGATCTAAATTCCGATCCTTTTGTGTACTATTGAATTGCGCTTTTATCATTATGAGCTCATCCATCTTAGGAGATTTCAACTCCCCTAAAGCATATTCAAGCCTTTTTAGAGCTTCGGCCGTCTTTGCATTACCTATCAATTTTTTTACTTCATCAATGATTTCCGAAGGAAGTTTGTCATTGTTTACAATGATTCTTTTTCTGGACTTCGACCTTAATGCTCGAAATAGAAAATACGCGATCAAAACCAATAGTCCAATGGCCATTGGCACAAACATCCTCAACCTATTCCTCGAATCACCGGAAGAAATCGTGGCTGATAATTGTTTAATTAGTTTTTGACAAGATTGCCTAAGCTTGTCTGATCGATAAAAGTCATTTCTGGCTCTCAGGCGATTTTGGACGTCATTCTCCAGAACCATCATTCTTTTTAATCATTCAGGTTCATCCTCTTCTTCAAAAATCATTCTCCCGCCGTAAAAAGTATCAAATTGAGACTTTAATTTTCTTAGTTCTTCTAAATTATCTGCGTTCGCGGAAATCTCCCCCGTTAATTCTATTAGATCTTTGTAAGAAGCTTTTTTATCATCCCATGTATCCCATGAAGATTTCATGAATATAGTTAAAACTATACTTCCTATAATAATCAGGATTAAAACAAAAATGGTGATTTTGAGATTGGTGTCGCGCATCCTGTCAAAGCCTTTTATTCAAACCTAAAGGTTCCCGTTCCTAAAATTAGATCATAAATCCTTACTTCTCAGGGTTCGGGTGGTTTTGTCATTTAAATTAAAAAAGGACAACTCAGTGTAAAAATCTCCGGGGTTATCTGATATCATTTGCACTTCTACCCTAAAATCATCTACTTCTTCCTCTTTCTCAAAAAATAAGAAAACCCTTTTCTTTCTGTAAAACTTAATAAAATGTTCTCCAAAATCTCCCGAAACTTCAAAAGTGTAATTGAAGATCTTCCATTCGCCTTTTTCACATTTGTATAAGACGACTTTGTTATCCTCTTTATAAAAGGTCATTTCCATTCCATAACTGCAATTGGCCCCAAGCTCAGTAAATTCAGATCCTTTTATATCTATCCATGATCTTTTTATATCCAGGGTTAACGAATCGGTAAATCGGATTGCTCTTTGTCCGTAAATCCCTTGACATAAAATAACAACTAGTGTACATAGTGCATATTTCATCATTTTACTTTTTTGTAGTTAGGTAAGGGCTGTCGTTATTTACTCTTCAGGAGACTTCTTCTAAGATAGGAAATTAAGAGATAGATTTAAAGATACGCTTAAATGAATTACTAAGTGTTTCTTTGTAAAGTCGTTGTTTTGTAAGCCGCGAGCGTCTGCTAAAAAGTTAGCGGTTAAAACGACTCAAAAAAGATAAGAAGGGGTAGTTAAATAGACTTCTTGACCGTTTCCGAGATCGTCCCACAAAGCAATAATTTATAGGAATTAGTCTTTAGCTAACCTTTCCAGCAAGCTTTTTGAAGCTTCTGAATAGACTGAATAATCATAGCGGTCTGAGAGCTCAACGACTTCTTCGTAGGAACTTATAGCCTGCGAAATATCGCCGGTTTCTTGTGCCAACCTACTTAATTGGAATAAAGCGTTTATTTCTGCTAACTTAAAACCCGCAGTTCGCGAAACTTTGATAGCTTGCTGTATTTCCAATTTGGCCTTTGCCGGTTTGGTGGTAGATAGTAAGCGCGCCTTGTTAACCAAACTAAAAGGTAATTCCTCGTAGTTCTTGCAATCTGTGTTGATTTCAACCACTTTTTCAAGGAGTCCCTGTGCTTTTACAGTATCCCCACTTTCCAGACTTGCCAATCCAAGATGAGTATAAGGTCTGGATAGACCCATTTTGTAGTCTATTTTTTTGGCGATGTCGATAGCGCGATTAAAATAAAAACCTGCGCTGTCTATATTACCTCCTCTTTCATGAAGCACTCCTAACCTACTCAAAGATTTCACCAGCCCTATACTATCTCTTGTTTTTTGAAAAAAGTATTTGGCTTTTCGATGATAAGACCAGGCATCATTCGCTGTATTTTGTCTTTTCAGGGCATGTCTTAGATAGTAAATTTCTCCCAGATTATAATACGTCCAGCCTAAGGGGGTGGTTTCTGAAAGCTCATCCTCCGAATCGATTAATGTGTTTAGGAGGTATTCACTTTTAAGATCATTTCCACCTATCCATAAATACTTAGCATATGCCAGCGTAGTACGCTCTTTTTCAACACTACTCTTAAATCCGTTTTGCTCTATTTTTCTTTCTATCTTTTTTACACTATCGGCCTTCAAAACCGGAAGCATATCAAGTTGTGCTCCGGGTTCAGATTTACACGAAATCAGTGAGGTTTCTGAGGAGTTCTTTTTCTTGACTGGCGCCTCTGCACAACTAAAACCTAAAAAAAGTGTACATAGCAACACAGCCATCCATGTTGGATTTAGGCTCCGTGTGCTCCTCCATAAATTCTCCATAATTTTGGCGATCACCTTTTTATTAAAGATATGAAAATCTCAATTGAAGTGCATATCGCCAATATGCGATGTATATCAACATGGTGAGTACTTCAGATCTTGTGTTCCATCATGTACTATTCAATAGTAAGGATAGTAGTGCGTTGATGGTATGTCTACCTCATATTCCGATTGAAGAAAAGCAACTAAATCAATAAGTTCCTGAACCGTCATAGCCTCATTGTAATTCTTCATCTTTGAAAGACCTTCTTCTGTAGTAGCTACTTTTCTGTAGCGTCTAGCAATTTTATGAGAGGGATTTATAACGGAGGTCACCAGTTCTCCATAGGATTTCTCAATAGTTACTTCACCTCCCAAACTAATTTTAAGACTGTCACTCCCGCCCTTCCAGGCTATCCCTGAAATACTATGACATTCATTGCAGGCCAGCCTTTCATAGGTCGCTTTTCCTACTTCAATATCACCAGCAGGTAATGCAAATCCACGAGTTTGCTCATTGCAACCACTTAAAAGTGAGCCTACACAAAATATGAGCGACAGCATAAAATTAGAGGGGTTGTACAAAGTTTTGTTTTTACCAGCCATAATTCTATTGCTTTTTCTGGTTAATTCTATGTAAACGAAGCTAGAGATTATGAAAAACAAAAGAAATGATCTGGATCATTCTGGTCATTGATCTTTAAATCCTTCTACTGGGACTGTATTCTCTTGGAAAGTTTAGCAAAACACGTACTTTGAAAGCAAATCTTGCCGTGGGATTGCTTGCCTTTGGCAAGCTTCCCTACGCGCTCGCTTTGAAAACCACAAAAGAAACACTTCGCTATACTATAGTGATGCTATCAAGTCTGTGAAGGCAAAACTCGCCGTGGGATTGCTTGCCTTTGGCAAGCTTCCCTACGCGCTCGCTTTGAAAACCACAAAAGAAACACTTCGCTATACTATAGTGATGCTATCAAGTCTGTGAAGGCAAAACTCGCCGTGGGATTGCTTGCCTT
>JBFOMC010000097.1:0-3522 GCA_040830565.1 Flavobacteriaceae bacterium | reverse complement strand
TCCTTGGGGATCGCCAGTCAGACCTTAGGGGATATTAATTTCTACGAAATTGTTGACGGAGAAGCAGTACCCATAGACGAGTTCGCCCCTAGAACACCCGGTCAACTTAGAATTGGGATCCGCGGGAATCCCTCATTGGGAAGTATTAGGAGTATGATGGTAGGTGTCAAGAATATTGATAATGTTCCGGCGAGAGGAGAAGTTTGGTTTAACGAATTACGCCTGGCAGGCCTTGACAATAACGGTGGATGGGCAGCAGTGGCTGCCATTGATGCAAATATGGCAGATTTTGCCAACGTAAGTGCTACGGGAAGTAAAAGTACTTCCGGTTTTGGAGCAATTGACCAAATGCCTAATGAAAGGGCAAGAGAAGATGCCATATCTTATGATGTAGTGACCAATGTGGAGGTAGGGCAGCTGTTTCCAAAAAAATGGAACCTCCAGATACCTTTCAATTATGGAATTTCTGAACAACTCATTACCCCGGAATTTGATCCTGTTTATGATGATTTAAAATTAGACGATAGAATAGCTGCGGCGACCACGCCTCAGGATGCCGAGGAAATCAAGGAACAGGCAGAGGACTATACAAAACGCACAAGCATTAACCTTATTGGGGTTCGCAAGAACAGAGGTGCTGAAGCCGATGCAAATTTCTATGATGTAGAGAACTTTACGTTCAATTATTCCTATAACGAAACGGATCATCGGGATTTTGAGATTGCAAGCCTTAGAGATCAGACAGTAAAAACCGGCTTTGTTTATAATCACAACTTTAAACCTGCGCCTGTAGCTCCCTTTGCAAAAAAGGATTCTCTCTTTATTGGTAGATACTGGCAATGGCTAAAAGATCTTAATGTGAATTTATTGCCTGCAAGCGTTTCTTTACAAGCCGATATAGACAGGCAATTTAACCAACAGCGATTCCGGGATGTATTGGAACCGGGGGTTGAACGCTTACAATTGCCTTTACTTCAACAGCGGAATTATCTCTTTAATTGGCAATACGCCCTAAACTATAGTCTCACTAAATCGCTGCGATTAAATCTGAGAGCATCAAATAACAATATCGTAAGAAATTATTTCGAGAGTTTCGTAAATGATGCAGGGGAAGACGACATGAGAATTAATGCCGATCTAAATCTCTGGGACGGATTTTTTGATATAGGAGAACCTAATCGACATTCCCAGCAGATGGAATTGAATTATGAACTCCCATTTAGCAAAATCCCCGTCCTGGATTTTATCAATGCCCAATACACCTATACCAGTAACTTTGATTGGCAACGTGGAGGTGATGCCATTAATGAGGTTGTAATTCAGGCTCTTAATGATCCTAATGCTCAAATAAACACAGTGCAGAACGCCAACACTCATAATATAACTGCTGCCCTAAGTATGCAAAGATTTTATGATCAGATTGGGCTTAAGAAAAGGGGAGGTAAGGGAGATCCCAATACGGCACCGGTAAGACTAGACAAGGCAGGCAACCCTGCTTCCGATGCCGAAAAACCCAAGAAGAAAACCAGTGGCCTTTTTAACACTGCAATAGATATATTAACTATGGTTAAGAGATTGAACGTTAACTATAGCGAAAATAATGGAACAGTTTTACCAGGCTATACCCAGTCTATCGGATTTATTGGAACCACCAGACCCACCTTTGGATTTATTTTTGGGAGTCAGGCCGATGTTCGCTTTGAAGCGGCCAGAAACGGGTGGCTAACTACTTTCCCTGAGTTTAATGAACAATTTATAAAGCGTACCAATAAACAATTGAATATAACGGCCACCGCCCAGCCCATCCAGGACTTAACCATCGATTTGGTGGCAGACAGACAGTTTTCCAGTAGTCTTCAGGAGAATTTCAACATTGATCCCAACAGAGTGGATGAAAACGGAGACCCACTACCGTATCTCGCACTTACTCCAAATACTTTTGGAAATTTTAGCATCTCCACAATGATGATAAGTACGGCTTTTAGCAAGAGCGATGAAAACAGTTCTTCGCTTTTCGAGACCTTTAAAGATAACAGGATAATTATCGCTAATAGGGTACAATCAGATAGGGCTAAGCCGGATATAGGAGTCGATGCGGACGGTTTTCCAATCCGTTACGGAAAAACGAGTCAGGACGTACTGCTGCCGGCCTTTTTTGCTGCTTATACGGGGCAAGATGTTAATAGAGTAAATCTGGATGCTTTCAGAGATATTCCAATCCCTAATTGGAATATAAAGTACACCGGCTTAATGCGAAACAAGTGGTTCAAAAAGAAGTTCAAAAGATTTTCTTTGAGTCATGGTTACAAAGCGGCTTACAGTATTAATTCATTCCAAACCAATCTGGAACGTCAAAATACACTTATCGATCCCGAAACTGACGATTTCAGGCCGGAAAATATCATCAATAATGTGGTGTTGGTAGATGCTTTCAATCCGCTTATGCGCCTGGATTTTGAAATGAAAAGCTCTCTAAGCGTACTTGCGGAGGTAAGAACAGACAGGGCTTTATCACTTAGTTTTGACAATAATTTACTTACGGAAATTAATGGAAAAGAATATACCCTTGGCCTGGGTTACCGCTTTAAAGATGTAAAGTTTGTAACTAATATCGGGGGAGAAAAACAACGGCTAAAAGGAGATTTGAATTTAAAAGCCGATGTTACCCTCAGAGACAATATCACCATTATCCGGAACTTGGATATAGATAACAACCAGATCACTTCTGGCCAAAATCTCCTATCAATTAAGTTTACAGCAGATTATGCTTTGAGTAAGAACTTGAATGCCCTGTTCTTCTACGACCACTCTTTCTCTAAGTTTGCAGTTTCAACCGCCTTTCCGCAAACTACCATCAACACAGGCTTTACCTTGAGGTATAACTTCGGAAACTAGTTCTGCTGGTTCCAAGTTTCCTAAAATTTTGAAATCCTTCATATAATCTACTACATTTGCTCGCATAACAAAACACTAAAAGAATGAATATACCATCCGAATTAAAGTATACCAAAGATCATGAATGGATCAAAATTGATGGCGACGTAGCCACTGTTGGTATCACAGATTTTGCACAGGGAGAGTTGGGAGATATTGTCTACGTGGAAGTTGAAACTTTGGATGAGACCTTAGACAAGGAAGAGGTTTTTGGTACGGTTGAAGCTGTAAAAACGGTTTCTGATCTGTTTCTACCTCTAAGCGGAGAAATTATCGAGTTTAACGAATCTTTAGAGGACGAACCCGAAAAGGTAAATAGCGATCCTTATGGAGACGGATGGATGATCAAAATAAAGATCAATGATGAAAGTGAAATTGGTGAATTACTTTCAGATGAGGAGTATAAGGAACTGGTAGGTGCTTAAAAGCCATTTTTATACCATTGCATTCATAAGCTGTATGGCGTTAGTAACGTTGCTCAGCTTATTTTCTTTTTCTGGGGATGGAGGCCCTAAAATTTAAATTCCCAACCTTGACATAATAGTGCATTTTACATTTTATCTTGTGGCCGCCGTTCTGGGGAGTTTT
>JBFOMC010000096.1:0-26333 GCA_040830565.1 Flavobacteriaceae bacterium | reverse complement strand
TAATATTTAAATGATTGATTTATGATTAACCTAGTGCAATGCACTAGAGCGTGATACTATTCAAAGCCAGTATTACCAGTTATCATGGTTTTTTCTGGAAAGTTTAGAAGTAACCTTAAATCTTTTTGGTTTTGGTTTTGCTTTTGAACTTGACACTTGAACTTGAACTTTTGATTTAGGGGTTTGCCAACCCCTCCCCGGTTCAAGATAACCTTTGAAACTGTAAGTTCCTTGAAGCTATTACTCATAGTCTAATAACTAATTAATGATCCCCGAAGTCCGAAGGATTTAGCAAGATAACTCGGTCTTCTAGCGATCATTTGCATCGCTCTTAATCACCGATGGTTAATTCTTAATTCTTCACTATTAATTCTTAATTATTAATTCCCTAGGTTTCAAACAAAAAAACCCCGATGTTTCCATCAGGGTTCTTAGTACTTAACAAGACGGGAGCTTATTTCTTTTTGCCTTCCATCTTATCTTTTAACGCCTGTAGCTGCTCATTGGCATCTCCCAGGGTCGGTTTATTCTCATCTGCAGAAGCCGCAGCTTTTTTCTTAGCAGCCCTAACATTACGCTGTTCTTCCTCTCTGAAGATCGCGGTATGACTGGCAACTACCCTCTTGAACTCTTTGTTGAATTCAATGATCTTAAATTCTGCCTCTTCTCCTTTACCAAGCTTTTTACCGTCTTCTTTTTCAAGGTGACGCTGTGGTACAAAGGCTGTAATATCTTCGTTGAAGTCGATTACCGCTCCTTTGTCTACCAGCTCGGTGATTGCAGCTTTATGCGTTGTGCCAAGAGCAAATTCCTTCTCGTATTTGTCCCAAGGATTCTCGGTAGTCTGTTTGTGACCTAAGCTCAATTTACGCCCTTCAACATCTAACTCAAGAACTTCTACTTCTAAAGTATCCCCTACAGTAACAAATTCTGAAGGATGCTTGATCTTCTTGGTCCAGGAAAGATCGGAGATATAAATAAGACCGTCTATTCCTTCTTCCAATTCTACGAAAACACCAAAGTTGGTGAAATTCCTCACAATTCCCTTATGTCTTGAACCTACAGGGTATTTAGAAGTAATATCTGTCCAAGGATCAGGAGTCAATTGCTTAATACCCAAAGACATCTTGCGATCTTCTCTATCTAGCGTTAAGACAACTGCCTCTAGTTGATCTCCAACTTTCACAAAATCCTGTGCGGATCTCAAGTGCGTAGACCAGGACATTTCTGATACGTGAATAAGACCTTCTACACCTTCGGCCACCTCAAGGAAGGCACCGTAGTCTGCAATAACCACAACCTTACCTTTAACCTTGTCTCCTATTTTGATCTCATCGCCTAAAGCATCCCAAGGATGTTTTTCCAATTGTTTAAGTCCCAATTGGATTCTGGATTTATTGTCGTCAAAATCAAGGATTACCACATTCAATTTCTGATCAAGTTCAACCACTTCATTTGGGTGATTGATCCTGCTCCAGGAAAGGTCGGTAATATGTACCAGTCCGTCTACTCCTCCAAGGTCGATAAACACTCCGTAAGACGTGATATTTTTAACGATTCCTTCAAGTACCTGACCTTTTTCAAGCTGACTGATAATCTCCTTCTTCTGTTCTTCAATATCAGCCTCGATCAATGCTTTATGAGATAC
Source organism: Flavobacteriaceae bacterium (assembly GCA_040830565.1). GTDB lineage: Bacteria > Bacteroidota > Bacteroidia > Flavobacteriales > Flavobacteriaceae > JAFMPW01. The sequence goes on along the minus strand of JBFOMC010000096.1, from coordinate 24,685 downwards.
TACTACGTTTTTGAACTCGTGATTGATCTTTACTACTTTAAATTCCATGTTCTTGCCAACATACTGATCGTAATCTCGTATCGGCTTCACATCAATTTGAGAACCTGGAAGGAAGGCCTCAATTCCGAAGACATCAACGATCATTCCTCCTTTGGTTCTGCATTTTACGAATCCGGTAACTACCTCCTCATTGTCATGAGCGGCATTTACACGATCCCATGCCATAATTGTTCTGGCCTTTCTGTGAGAAAGTACCAACTGACCACTTTTATCCTCGCGGATGTCTATAAGTACTTCAACCTTATCTCCTATTTTAAGGTCTTGGTTGTAACGAAATTCGTTAAGCGAAATAACACCCTCAGATTTTGCATTGATGTCTATGATCGCTTCGCGGTCTGTTATATGAGTCACTGTACCTTCAACCACCTCTTCGTCAGCAGTATCTACGAAATTCTCAGCCACAAGCTTTTCGAACTCTTCTAATTTGGAATCCTCTACTCGTTCAATGCCTTCTTCGTACTTTTCCCAATCAAAGTTCTCTAGAAATTCTTTTGGATCTTGTTTAGGTGCAGTTTCCTTTACTTCTTGTTTTACTTCGGTAGTTTCCTCTACCTCCGTTGTTGCTTTTTCTTCAGCCATTTGCTGATCTTAATTTGTATCCTACAGGTTTACAAGAGTTAAACGATTACTGTAGAAGTTGTTATTTATTGTTTTATTTCTTGCCCTTTTCCTCTCGATTATTCGCAAAAAAGGAGTGCAAAAATACAATTAAATAATTGTTTTAACAACAATAGCCTTCAGAAGCCAACATCTAACCTATCTATTTACTCAAAATCGTGGCAAAATCCTTGAAGAATTTGTATATTCCGACCCAATAATATTAACCATTAAATTAATAAGCATGACAGTAAAAGAAAAGTATCAACCTGTATTGAATCTTGGAGAGCAATTGGGTATTAAAGATGGCAGTGTGTCGGAAGAAGGCGGTGTTCTTAAGATTAAAGGTGAGGCCGGCACACAATACGAGAAAGATTTGTTATGGGATAAGATCAAACAAATAGGAGGCGAAAGCCCATCTGATCTAAAGGCTAACATTACCGTAGGAGATACATCTGTATATCACAGACATGTGGTAAAGAGCGGAGAATCTCTAAGTAAAATAGCCAAACACTACTATGGCGATGCCATGAAGTACCCTCAGATCTTTGATGCCAATACCAATATATTAAGCAATCCAGATGTAATTCATCCGGATCAGGTACTGGTTATTCCTAATCTGTAATATTTAAATTCTGGCTAAAGGCCAACCAAAAGGGTCTTAGTAATGAACGTTAATTCCGGTAGGGATGTTAATTGCTAAGACCTTTTTCTATTGCTTTTCTATGACCCGAAGTGCATAGTTGTATATTCTCTCAAACTGCTCTTTCAATCCCATCTCTCCATTATCAAATTCAATAGCATCATCCGCCTTTAACAGCGGAGAAACTTCCCGGTGAGAGTCAATAAAGTCCCTGTTCTTTACATTCTTAAGTACCTCTTCAAAGGAAACCACTTCTCCCCTATCTAATAGTTCCTTATAGCGGCGCTGTGCCCTAATCTCCGGGGAGGCTGTCATAAATATTTTTAATTCGGCATCAGGAAAAACAACAGTCCCTATATCTCTGCCATCCATCACTATTCCTTTATCCTTACCCATTTTCTTTTGTAGGTCTACCAGTTTAAAACGCACCTGTTCTATGGCGGCTATCTGGCTTACGTATTTTGATACCTCAAGGGTGCGAATCTCCTTTTCTACATTTTCGTTATTCAGATACATTTCTGAAAAACCCAAGTCCTGATTATACACGAATTTGAGACGGATTTTAGGCAGTAATTTAACCAGGGCACTAATATTGTCTCTTTTATTGCCAATAAAGTGATTTCGCAGTGCAAAAAGCGTAACCGCTCTGTACATGGCTCCGGTATCTACATAGACATAGCCAAGTGCAGTTGCGAGCTGTTTGGCAAGGGTACTTTTACCAGTAGAAGAATGCCCGTCTATGGCTATAGTGATCTTTCCCATCTGTTAAAAATAGACAGAATTGCGGATTTGGACCATAGAATACAACTTAATTATACAGGAAGTGTATTTACAACTTCTTTGCGTTCTTTACCTTCTGATTCGTAATGGCAATCTCAATAACTTCACTCATGTCCGAAACATAATGAAATTTTAAGCCTTTGAGGTATTCCTGTTTGATTTCCAGGATATCTTTTCTGTTGTCCTCCGAGAGTATGATTTCCTTTATCCTGGCTCTTTTTGCAGCAAGAATTTTTTCTTTGATACCTCCCACCGGCAGTACCTTACCTCTCAGGGTAATCTCTCCTGTCATGGCGAGACTCTTTTTCACCTTTTTTTGAGCGAACAGGGATACCAAAGAGGTTAGCATGGTTATCCCGGCGCTTGGGCCGTCCTTTGGAGTTGCTCCTTCCGGAACATGAATATGCACGTTGTACTGGTCAAAAACCTCAGGATCAATCCCAAACCGTTCGGCATTAGACTTAATATATTCCATGGCGATAGTGGCAGATTCCTTCATCACCTTTCCAAGGTTTCCAGTAATATTAAGGCTTCCTTTGCCCTTGGATAAAATGGATTCGATAAATAAGATATCCCCTCCTACTCTGGTCCAGGCCAGGCCTGTAACTACCCCGGCCACGTCATTGTTTTCATATTTATCTCGCTCCAACTTTGGCGGCCCTAAGACCTTTTCAACATCTTCATTGCTCACACTTACATCGTATTCCTCCTCAATGGCAATGGACTTTGCGGCATATCTTACCATCTTGGCTATCTGCTTTTCTAACCCTCTAACACCAGATTCGCGAGTGTAGCCTTCCACGATCTTTTCCAGCTGCCGCTTCCCTATTTTAAGGTGTTTGGCAGACAGCCCATGTTCCTCTAGCTGTTTTGGAAGGAGGTGCCTTTTAGCAATTTCTACTTTCTCTTCAATGGTATAACCTGTAACATTAATAATTTCCATCCGGTCTAGCAGGGCTGGTTGAATGCTCGACAGATTATTTGCCGTAGCAATGAACATCACCTTGGAAAGGTCATAACCCAGTTCCAGAAAATTGTCGTGGAACTCACTATTCTGTTCGGGGTCCAGAACCTCTAACATTGCGGAAGAAGGATCTCCCTGATGGCTATTGGAGAGTTTGTCTATCTCATCCAGGATAAATACCGGATTAGAAGTGCCTGCCTTTTTGATACTCTGCACTATACGCCCCGGCATAGCACCGATATAGGTTTTTCTATGCCCCCTGATCTCCCCTTCATCTCGTAAACCTCCCAAGGACATCCTTACATATTCTCGTCCTAAAGCCTCAGCTACAGATTTACCTAATGAAGTTTTACCTACCCCAGGAGGTCCATATAAACAAAGGATTGGAGATTTCATGTCGTTACGCAGCTTCAAAACCGCCAAATACTCAATGATCCTGCGCTTAACATCTTCAAGGCCGTAGTGATCTCGATTTAAAATGCGTTCGGCGCGTTTTAGATCGAACTTATCCTTAGAGTATTCGCCCCAGGGGAGTTCCAGAATCAGATCTAAATAATTTCTTTGAATCGAATATTCAGCAACCTGAGGATTCATTCGCTGCATTTTGGACAATTCCTTTTCAAAATGCTCTTTTACTTTCTTGCCCCATTTCTTCTTCTTGGCCAGGCTTCGCATTTCCTCTATTTCTTCATCGTACGAAACTCCTCCCAATTCTTCCTGAATGGTTTTCATTTGCTGATGTAAAAAATACTCTCTTTGCTGCTGATCCATATCTGTGCGAACCTTAGACTGGATATCATTCTTTAATTCCAGCTTCTGAAGCTCCACATTCATATATTTAAGCGTGGTAAGTGCACGCTCCTGCAGGCTGGCAATCTCCAAAAGCTCTTGTTTCTCCTTAACACTGAGATTTAGGTTAGAGGATACAAAGTTTATGAGAAAAGACTTGCTCTCAATGTTCTTTATGGCAAAGGAAGCCTCTGTGGGGATATTAGGATTAATCTTAATGATAAGAAGCGCAATCTCCTTGATAGAATCTATGATTGCACTAAACTCCTCATCTTGCTGATCCGGTCTTATCTCCCCCGCTTCCCGAATGGTAGCATTCATATAAGGTTGCTCTGTAAGTACCTCAGCAATTTCAAAGCGTTTCTTCCCCTGAATGATTACCGTGGTATTGCCATCCGGCATTTGTAAAACCCTTAAAATCCTGGCTACAGTACCCAGGGTATTAATATCCTTTAATCCAGGGTTCTCAACACCTTCGTCTTTTTGTGAAACCACTCCAATTACCTTGGAGCCATTATTTGCGTCTTTAACCAGATTAATAGATTTATCCCTTCCGGCGGTTATCGGAATCACCACGCCGGGGAACAGCACTGTATTCCTCAAAGGTAAAATAGGTAAGGTCTCCGGCAAGCCTTCATTATTCATTTCCTCTTCATCTTCCGGAGTTAAAAGCGGTATCAATTCTGCATCTTCCTCGATACCTCCTAACGACATATTGTCAAAATTTGAAAATTTAGCTTCTCCCATATCAATTTTATCAGTCATTCTGTCACTAAAAGACAGCCTGCTTTTTCTAAAAATTACAACTCGTTCTTCTTAAAAAGCTGATTTTCAAGGCCTATAATAACCTTAAGCGCACCAACTTTCAAATAATTGGACAATTGTTGTGCCAATAAATGGATTATTTTCTTAAAAACTGTAACAATCGCTAAATTGATTCATCTATAAGACAAACCAATAACTTTTTGAGCCAAAGTTTAACACATACTGAAGATCTGTTGCAATTATGTTTGGAAGGAAAACAGAGCGCGCAACTAGAAATTTATAATCGCTATTACAAGGCCATGTATAATACGGCGGTAAGGATTGTAAAGGATAGCGCGGAAGCCGAGGATGTGATGCAGGAATCATTTTTAAACGCGTTTACGAAACTGCACACCTTTAAGGGAGAAGTAACCTTCGGAGCCTGGTTAAAGCGAATTGTAGTCAACAATAGTATTTACCACTACAGAAAGCAACAAAAGAAGCAGGAAGTTAGTTTGGACGATATAATGTACAAGGTCGAAGATAAGGATGAAGTTGCTTCAGATCATGGTGGCACAGAACAAAAGGCTCAAAAAGTACTGGAAACCATGAAACGGTTAAAAGACAATTACAGAATTTCTTTGACCTTACATTTAATCGAAGGATACGATTATGAAGAAGTGAGTCAGATCATGGATATCAGTTACGCAAATTGCAGAACTACGATATCCAGAGCCAAAGAGAGTTTGAGAAAAAAAATGATAAATGCCTGAATTATGCAAGAAGAGAATTTAGACGAATTGTTCAAGGAGTTAGAGGGAAGTTTCGACACTGAAATGCCCCCTGCCGGCCATAGAGAACGATTCCTGGAGAAATTAAAACCATCTGAAGGGGTGGTTGTATTGGAAAGAAAGAAAACCTCCTGGTGGAAACCTTTCTCAATAGCTGCTTCCATAGCATTCCTTTGCGCCCTTGGAATTGGCTTCTTCAATACCCAGCCTTCTATAGAAGAGCAGGTGGCTGAAATATCGCCAGAAGTTTCCGAATCGCAGCTTTATTTCGCTAGCCTTATTGAGCAACAGGTACAGCAGCTGGAAAGTAAGAGTACGCCGGAAACAAAGAAGATGATAGATGATACTATGCTCCTATTAAAGAAACTAGAAACAGATTATAACGCTCTGGAGCAAGACCTTTTAAACGGAGGGAACAGCAAGCTTATCCTGAGCGCCATGATAACAAACTTCCAAACCAGAATAGATCTTTTACAAGATGTAATGAACAAAATTGATAACATTAACAACTTAAATTCATTAGATGATGAAAACTATACTATATAAATATACGCTTTTAATAATGCTGGCCCTCCCGGGTTTGCTGATGGCAAACCATGGGAAACTAAAGGGGAAGTACACTAAAGAGAAGACCATTAAAAAGGAGTTCGACGTAAACTCTGATGCCCTCCTCAAAGTGAATAACAGCTATGGAAACTTAAACCTCACTTCCTGGAATGAAAACAGGGTTGTTATTGAGGTCCATATAAAAACCAATGGTAACAATGAGGAAAAAGTACAGCGCAAGCTAGATGATATTGATGTAGACTTCGAAGCCACCAGTAGCATGGTTTCTGCCAAGACCAGATTTAATAAAGACAAAAGCAAATGGGGCTGGAACTGGGGCAAGAACAACAATGTAAACATGCAGATCAATTATACCATAAAAATGCCGGTTAAGAACAGTGTACATCTAAGCAATGACTATGGTAATATATACTTAGACAGAGTAGATGGGCACGCCAAGATCGATTGTGATTATGGTCGCTTAGACATAGGCGAACTACGTGGAAGAAACAACCAATTGAACTTTGATTATACGTCCAAATCAAGTATAGGTTATATAAATAGCGGAAAGATCTCTGCAGATTATTCCGGGTTTACCATAGGAGGAGCCGGGGATTTAGTGATCAGTGCAGATTATACAAACTCTGTGATTAAAAAGATGGAGAATCTTGAATATTCTTGTGACTACGGAAACCTTCAGGTTGATGAGGCAAAAAATGTCAACGGCAATGGAGATTATATAGGCGTTAAGCTGGGTACGGTACATGGCAATGTTGATGTAAATGCAGATTATGGTTCGGTGAAAATAGGTAAGATGGCTGCGGATGCCGGTAACATTAATATTCGTACAGATTATACAGGCATAAAGATTGGATACGATCCTGAATATCACTTTAACTTCGAGATCACAACAGAATATGCCGGAGTCAGTGGAAAAGACGACTTTGAAATGAGCATAAGCAAAGAGAGATCCAGTGATCGCTATTACAAGGGTTATTATGGAAAGTCTGACAGTGGAAGAACTGTATATATTACCAGTGATTACGGAAGCGTATCATTTCACAAAAACTAAACTAATCATATACCTTTAAAGTCATGAAAAAACTACTCGTATTTGCCTTGCTAAGCCTCTGCTGGTCTATAGAAGCGCAAAATGTGGAAACCAGAACGGTCGGAGATTATGACAAAGTGATGATCTCAGGATGGTTTGATGTTGAGCTCGTTGAGGGCAAAGAAGGAAAAATTAAAATTCAGGCAAGACCCAGTGTTTTAAAACATATTGAAAGTGAAGTGATCAATGGCAAGCTAAAGATAGAATGGACCAAGAGATCCAATATTAACCCTTTCTACTCCTTTTCCAGCGTAAAAATAACGATCCCCGTAGAAGAAATTGAAGGGGTGGCCTTAGGAGGCTCGGGATCAATCACAAGCAAAATGCCATTAAAGGCCGACTCTTTTAGCACCTCACTAGCCGGTTCAGGTAAAATTGACCTGGAGGTACACACCAAGAAGCTCAAATCTGTAGTTTCAGGTTCGGGTAAAACCATACTTCAGGGAAAATCTGAAAACTATGAAGCAGAAGTTGCAGGTTCAGGAGACATTAAGGCCTATGAACTTGAAGCTGATTTTGTGGCTGCAACCATCAGCGGTTCTGCAGACATAAATGTAAAAGTTAACGAGGGGATCAGGGCAAGGATTTCCGGATCCGGGGATGTGAACTACCTTGGATCCCCAGATAAAATAGACAGTAAGGTATCTGGCTCCGGTTCGGTATCTAAGAAGAAATAAACATTAATCAACTAATAAGAACGTCATGAAGAAAGCAACAACACTAATTTTAGCATTATTTATAGTAGGAGTTACCAACGCCCAGTGGAGAAAGGTTAAGGGTAACGGAAATGTAGTCACGATAGAGAGATCTACAGGAGATTATGATTATGTATCCGTATCGGGATTCTTCGATGTTGATCTGGTAGATGGTGACGAAGGAGAAATTACACTTAAGGGTGAGGAAAATCTTTTAGATCATATTGTTACAGAGGTCAAAGGTGATAAGCTGGTCATCAAGGTTGAAAAAGGAAAAAACCTGCAGCCTTCAAATTGGAAAGATGGCATTAAAATTACCGTCCCTGTAGAAAGCATTAATGGGGTATCACTTTCAGGATCGGGTGACATCGTTGGGAAAAAGAAATTGAAGGCAGATGAGTTTAAAACCAGTATGTCTGGTTCAGGAGATATTACCCTTGAAGTTGAGGCCAACTCATTAACCACATCTATGTCCGGCTCAGGAGACATTAGTCTTAGCGGATCTACCGGTGATTTTGATGTAAGCATTTCAGGATCAGGAGATATCAAGGCCTATGATTTAGAAGCCGAAAATGTAGAGGCACAAGTATCCGGTTCTGCCGACATCAGAGTCACTTGTAACGGAGTCCTGAGAGCAAGGGTATCAGGATCAGGAGATATTCATTACAGAGGGAATCCAACAAAAATTGATACCAAGACCTCAGGATCGGGAGATATCTCAAGAGGATAAGATTAACATCAGAAAACGAACGTCAAAATCAGACCCTGTTCTTTAGGACAGGGTTTTTTTATTGACCCTGGTGAGCAGCAATACGCCAGCTATAAAGAACAACCCAAGAAAGATGGTGGCATTGCGCATACTACCTGTGAACTGAGCCACAAACCCATACAGGAAAGTACCTATCACAATCCCAATTTTTTCGGCTACGTCATAGAAGCTGAAAAATGAAGTGGTATCTGTAGTCTCCGGAATAAACTTGGAATAAGTAGATCTTGATAAAGCTTGTATACCGCCCATTACGATCCCCACACAACCCGCCGCTATGTAAAAATCCATAGGGGTGATTAGAAAATATGCATAAATACAGATCAATACCCAAAGAATATTGATCACTATTAGGGTTTTAACATTCCCGAAGGCCCTAGAAGCTCTGGCAGTGACCGTGGCGCCAAAAATTGCCACTATCTGAATAACCAGGATACTTACAATAAGCCCGGTTGTGCGTTCACTATCTGAGCCCCAGTCGATCTCCTCTTCTCCAAAATAGGTAGCGATAAGCATCACGGTTTGCACGGCCATGCTATAGACAAAGAATGCGCCTAAATATCTTTTAAGGCGTACTTCGTTTCCTAGTTGACGCCAAACAGCTTTAAGTTCCCTAAATCCGTTGAGGACTATATTTTTTCGTTCTCCATCTTTCTTATTGCCTACCGGAAGATGATAAAACGTATACTGGCTAAATGCAATCCACCAAATACCTACAGAAACAAAAGAGTATTTCATAGCTTTGATTTCTGCCGCTTCACCGGCATCAGATTCAATTCCAAATACTGAAGGGTTCATCACCATGGCTAGGTTAAAGAGCAAAAGCAATACACTTCCGATATATCCCAATGAAAATCCCTTGGCGCTTATGCCATCTTGCTGCTCCGGATAGGCAATATCTGGTAAATAGGAGTTGTTTATGGCAAAACTCACCCAAAAGCCCACCAAACCAAAAAAGTAGCAGCAGAGGCCTAGATAAATATTCTCCAGGGAAAACCAATAGAGTCCAATACAGGAAATTCCTCCCAGGTAGCAGAAGAATTTCATAAATATCTTTTTATTTCCCAGATAGTCCGCAATGCCTGATAGCAAAGGGGTAATAATGGCAATAAATAAAAATGCCGCAGAAGTGACATAGCTTATGAGAGGAGCTCTGGCTATTTCTCCTCCAAAAATGGCTACCTTATCAATTTCAGCGACCCGAAAAAGGGCGCCATAAAAAATAGGAAAGATGGCTGAAGCGATTACCAGACTGTATACGGAATTTGCCCAGTCATAGAACGCCCAGGCATTTAATAGTTTTTTACTTCCCTTTACCGCTAGTGCCTTTACCATAAAAAAATGAAAGCCACAGGTCTTACAACCTGCGGCTTTCAAAATATCATCTTAATTATGTATATAATGCTTCAATCTATTATTGAAAAGAAGTTACGCCATATTTAGCAGCTTCTTGCTTTGCTAAAGGTGCCCAACTGGTCAGATTTTTAATCCTGGTATCGTTTGAAGGGTGTGTACTTAGGAACTCTGGTGGTGCATTCCCTCCCGCTTTGGCCTTCATTCTTTTCCACAGCTCAGCAGCCTCATCCGGATTGTACCCGGCTATAGCCATTATCTGTAATCCTATCCTATCGGCTTCGGTTTCATGACTTCTGCTAAAAGGAAGCATTACGCCTACGGCAGAACCTATCCCATAGGCCTGGTTGAACATATTTCGCTTCTGTGGATCCTGAATAGCAATGTTGCCTGCAACAGCTCCTAGTTGCTGCAAAGTACCCGCGCTCATACGTTGCGCTCCATGATCAGCCAGGGCATGAGCAACTTCATGACCCATTACGACTGCCACTCCTGTTTCCGTTTGTGTAATGGGCAGTATTCCTGTATAGAAGACAATCTTGCCCCCGGGCATACACCAGGCATTCACAAGGCTGTCTTTCACCAATTTGTACTCCCATTTATAATCCTTTAAATATCCTGGATAACCATTTGCTGTGAGCCACCTTTCCGCTGCAGAAGATATCCTCTGCCCTACTTTGGTGATCATTTTGGCATCCGTTGTTCCTTCAATAACTTTATTTTCTCCTAAGAATTGATCGTATTGCGCAAAGGCCATGGGGAAAATTTGGCTATTGGGATAAAAGTTCAATACTTTCTTTCCCGTAAAGGGGTTTGTTTTACAGGCCGCAACCGCAAGGAAGACGGCCATTGTCAAAATAAATTTTTTCATGCTTAATGAATTAGTGTTTCGCTACCTAAAATACAAAATTATTTTCCGGTTATATGTAACTCCGTAAAATCCTTTTTTACTTCTATGGTATTATTCCCATTCAGCTTAACGTCTGTAAGGGCTACTTTTTCATTGTCAACTTCTATGCCAGAAATCTTGAAGGGTAAACCGTGAAACCTGATCTTGAAGTTGCTATATGAAGTAATAAAGCTCCCGTCCTTAAATTGCTGAATGATCAATTCATTCTTCTTACCTAATAACTGGAGTCTTCTGAGGCTATATGCCCCTTTTTTATAATCATAACCGTCCTGAGCATCTTCATAGACCAATGACTTCTCATCTCCTAATTTAAAGTACACATCCAGGATCATTTCCTTAATCTCCAATTCGCCAACATATTGCTGCACGGGATATTTAGGAATAATGGCTCCCTCTTTTACAAAAAGAGGTATTTTATCCAGGTCTGCAGCCACCCACCTTTCTTTGCCGCCTTCAACAACCTCTTCCGTCCAGAAGTTATACCAGTTGCCCCTGGGAATATACATTCTTCTCCCCTGGGCATTCGGCTCCTGGATAGGGCACACCAGAATCTGTTTTCCGTAGATGAATTCATCCGTTCTAAAATGGGTTTGGGTATCCTCCTGATCGTAATGAAATAAGGGTTGTAGCATGGGCGTTCCGGCATTGGTATAGCGCCAGAACATCGTATACAAATAAGGCAGAAGCTGATATCTGATCTCAATGAATTTACGGACGATATCTGTTATTTCCTTTCCAAAGGACCAGGGTTCCTGATCTCCGTGATCTCCACTGGAGTGTACTCTACAAAAAGGGTGAAATACCCCGAGTTGTACCCATCTTGCGAACAACTCACCATTAGGTTGTTCTGCAAAACCGCCAATATCCGAACCTACAAAGGAATACCCACTCATGCTCATCCGTTGCATTTGCACATTAGCGATCCATAAATGCTCCCATGTGGCTACATTATCTCCGGTCCAGGTAGAAGAATAACGTTGGGTACCCGCAAAAGCTGCCCTGGTGATCACAAAAGGCCTTTTTGGATATACATATTTCTTTACCCCATCATAGGTTGCCCTTACCATCTGCATACCGTAAACATTATGGGCCTTTCTGTGGGTACAGGGATGGCCGTCAAAATTGTGTCTGGTGTCCAGGGGCGCAGTTTTAGTGGGCACCTCCATCACCGCAGGCTCGTTCATATCGTTCCAAACTGCATGTACTCCAATTTCGGCCATAAATTCTTTGTACAGCTCTGCCCACCATTCTCTAACCTTGGGATTCGTAAAGTCCGGGAAATTGCATTCCCCGGGCCAAACCTTTCCATGCATAAAGGGTCCATCTCCCCGCTTGCAGAAATAATCGTTCTCTACACCTTCCTGGTATACCCAATAATCCCTATCCACTTTGATGCCCGGATCTATCATCACCACGGTCTTAAATCCGTCTTCATTTAATTCGGCGATCATCTTCTTAGGATCCGGAAACTTCTTTTTATCCCAGGTAAAGCATCGAAATCCATCCATATAGTCTATATCCAGATAGAGACCGTCACATGGAATTTTTAACTTCCTAAATTGAGCCGCAATATCCCTTACATTTTTTTCCGGGAAATAGCTCCACTTAGACTGGTGATACCCCAGGGCCCAAAGTGGTGGCAATTCCGGATTACCCGTAAGATTGGTATAGGCTCTTACCACCTCCAACATTTGAGGACCGTAGAAAAAATAATAATTCATTTCTCCCCCATCTGCCCAAAAACTTGTTACATTTCTCCTTTCGTGTGCAAAATCAAAATATGTTCTAAAAGTATTATCGAAGAATATTCCATAGGCCTTACCGCTATGTAAACCAATATAAAACGGAATAGCTTTATACAGGGGTTCCTGATCCTTTCCGTATGCGTACTGATCTGTACACCAGTTATTTACCCTCTTGCCTTTTAAGTTAGAATGCGTGGCTTTGTCTCCCATCCCATAAAAACTCTCTGCAGGCTGGGTAATCTTTGTCATCTTAACGGTGTTTCCTCCGTAGGCATAGTTCTCTTCCCAATGAAATCCTATTTCGTCCTCATTCAAAATGTTCCCCTCCAGATCAGATATCTGTGTTCTTAAGGATTTCTTATCTACCAGCACCTTAATTTTTGAGGTAATAACAAGATACTCGGTTTTGGTCTCTTCTACTTCCAGTTTGTTATAACCGTGACTCGCATTTTCACTAACAGCATAGGAGAAGTCTGCTTCAAAGACGTGATCTGTGGCAAATCTAAACCGAATAAGGCCATCCTGAAGTACGGTTAATTCGAGAATAACACCATTTTCGGTAGTAAAATAGAGTTTATGCGTATCTCTCTTAAAATTTACAATCTTATTCGGGTACAAATTACCCTTATATTCCAATTCAGTATTGGTAATCATAGTTGGTAGCTATTTACAGCGTTTGGATCAACAAAAAAAAGACATTAGCCCCTAAAAAGGAAATGATATGGGTAGCAATTACCAACTATAACGTTTTAGTTAGTGTTTTTAGGAAATTATAACAACACCCAGCGGTGGAATTGTGATTTCAACGGAGCTCTTATGTCCGTGCCATGCAGTTTTGGACCGTTTAATAGAAGTATTCCTAAGGCCACTACCACCATAGCGAGTATCATCGCTATTAAAAATTTCTTTTAATCTTCCTGCTTTGGGTATTCCAATACGATAATTCTCTCTTGGCACCGGGGTAAAATTGCAGGCAATAATTAAATCGTTCTTAGGATCATGCCCCTTGCGAACATAGGTCAGCACAGAATTCTCGTGATCCCCGTAATCTATCCATCTAAAGCCTTCCGGACTAAATTGCTTTTCGTAGAGCGCTGGGTAGTTCTTATAAAGCGTATTAAGATCTTTTACAACCTCCTGAATGCCCTTGTGAAAATCGTATTGAGTGAGATGCCAATCCAGGCTTTGTTCAAAATTCCATTCGGAAGACTGTCCAAATTCTCCACCCATAAAGATCAAGTTAGCACCGGGATGGGTAAACATATATCCAAAGAGCAATCTCAGGTTAGCAAATCGTTGCCATTCGTCACCTGGCATGCGATATAAAAGCGATTGCTTGCCGTATACCACCTCATCATGGGAAAAAGGCAGCATAAAATTCTCGGTGAAGGCATAGGTCATGCTAAAGGTGATATCGTTCTGATGATGCTTTCTGTAAATCGGTTCCTTTTTGAAATACTCCAGCGTATCGTGCATCCAACCCATCATCCATTTCATCCCGAATCCGAGTCCACCAAGATCAACCGGTCTGGATACCCCGGAAAATGCGGTAGATTCTTCGGCAATGGTTTGCACCCCTTGAAAACTCGCATACACTTCTGTATTGAGTTCTCTGATAAAAGATATGGCCTCTAAATTTTCATTATTACCGTAGATATTAGGTTCCCACTCTCCTTCCTCCCGGGAGTAGTCCAAATATAGCATGGACGCCACTGCATCTACCCTGAGGCCGTCTACATGGTATTGATCTAACCAAAAAAGTGCATTGCTAATGAGAAATGCCCGAACCTCGTTGCGTCCGTAGTTAAAAATTAAACTCTTCCAATCTGGGTGATATCCCTTACGTCTATCCGGATTTTCGTAGAGGTGCGAGCCATCAAAGAATCCAAGACCGTGCGCATCCTCAGGGAAATGCGAGGGTACCCAATCCAGAATTACCCCAATATCATTCTGATGCAGTTTGTCTATTAACAGCTTAAAATCTTCGGGTTTACCAAATCTGCTGGTAGGGGCAAAATACCCGGTAAGCTGATAGCCCCATGAGGGATCGTACGGATACTCCATGACCGGCATAAATTCTACATGGGTAAAGTTCATCTCTTTTACATAAGCCACTAACTCGTCTGCAAGTTGAGTGTAGGACATGAACTGATTGTCATTAATGCGTCTCCAGGAGCCAAGATGGACCTCATAAACGGAATAAGGTCTGTCTAAGCCATTCTTATCAGCTCTGTACCCCATCCAGGCCTTGTCTTTCCATTTGTAATTGGAATGCCAAACCACAGAGGCCGTGTTAGGTGGCTGTTCGCAATAGCGCGCAAAGGGATCTGCTTTTTCAGTAGCTATGTCCTGATTATGAGACCTAATTTTGTATTTGTACTTGGTGCCGATATCTACCCCGGGAATAAACCCTTCCCAAATACCACTGGCATCCCATCTCACATTGAGCTTATGATCCCCCTCTAACCAATAATTAAAATCTCCAATCACCGCAACGGATTTGGCTGTAGGAGCCCAAACAGCGAAGTAAGTTCCCTTTTCTCCATTGACTTCCATCGGATGTGCCCCGAGTTTTTCGTAGAGCCGGTAGTGTTTCCCCGCTTTAAAAAGATTGATATCGAAATCGGAGAATAAACTATGTACTACTACTTTGCTCATAACTGTTAATTGCTTTCATTAATAATTCCCATAATTCCTTCTAACGGAATTACGGCCCATCTTGGTCTGCTGTTCATTTCGTATCCTAATTCGTAAACTGCCTTTTCTAGCATGCAATACTTTAATAGGAAGATGCGCTCCTGATTGTATCCTATATTAAGATTGTGTTCTTGGATAAGACTGACATATTCTTCTAAAAACACCCCAATAAAAAAGCGATAAAGTACTTCTCCTGCGGTAAAGAGATCCTCCTGAGAATACGGATAGCTCTCTCCCTGATTAAATATTGTGGCGTAAACCGCATAATGGAAAGATCTAAAAATGCCCGCAATATCTTTTAAAGGCGGTTGCTTAACTTTTCTGTCTCTGATGGTACTTTCTGGTTCCCCCTCAAAATCGAGTAAGTAAAAATCGTCATCTTTAACCAGGATCTGACCCAAATGATAATCTCCATGGACTCTAATCCGTTCTCCTTTAAGCTTGGTCCAATCAAAGGCTACAAAGCGCTTCCTTATTTCATTCTTACGCTCAAGGAATTCCTTGGCAAGCTCCAAAGATCTACCCTCAAGTCTGTGAAGGCTGTTTTCTACAGTATTCAATCGGTTTTGGAACTGATACAAAAGCCTATTTTTTAGCCACACTTCATAATCCCCGTTAAAGTGTGTTGGGGTAAAGGCAGTATCTTCAAACTCCGAGCCCAGCGCAATGTGCATTTCGGCCGTCCTCCTGGCCAAAACTTGCAGCTTTAAAAAAATATTGAGTCCGGCCCAATCAATAATTTCCGGAGGTACATCTTTTATATTCAACCTTTGAAACATCGAGGTAGTAGGAAGATGGGCTACATTGATGTTTTTGTATTCCAAGTTGCTAAAGATCTTGTGAAGCTCCCGAAGCCAATATTCCCAGGCATCGCCTTGATTCGGCACAAGTTCTTGCATCAGCGCAATGGTGATATTTACATTTTCAGAATCGATGATATTAAGACTTCCCTGGTAAGCCGGGGTATTTTTATAGGACTTTCGTTCAGACAAAAACCTGCTCATTTCATAGTCGGGATTCTTGTCTGCATAGATCCGCCGGAAAAATTTAATGACCGAAGTGTCATTGATAATGATGGAAGTATTGCTTTGTTCCAGTCCCATAAACTTGGATGAGACATAGGCAACTTCATTAAAATTAGTGCTTTTGTGATATTGCACCTTGGTGGTGTCGTTAGGTTCTGCGTTGACAATCCGTTCAAAAACCAATCTTCGAAAAGATTCCAAATTAACAGCATCTATAATAAACCCTTCCTGTCCTTTTATTGCTAATGGCAAAATTCTGTCTTTCTCAGCAAAACTCTCATCTGAAACAAAGGCTATAGGTAAAAAGTAGTGTTGATAAAAGGCTTCTTCAAAATTAACTTCAAGAAGCAAGCCATAATACATTTCTTCTTTCTGTTGTATCCTAAAATACTCTTGCAATTCTATGTATTTCAGCTTACTAGATTTTCCACCATACCATCGCTGGGCCACCACATAATCTTCCAGGACATCGGACAGAAAGATCTTCACAAATTTTTCATCGTCCAATAAGTTCTCCCAGGCCGTGTCGAACACATATGGAGGTTGTAAAATAGATTCCTGTTTCTTTTTAGACATGCCTACTTTTTAATATGGAACAGATGAAAGGGTAACGCAGGATGAAGTTCTATGAAATTCCATTCACTATCCCAAATATACCCATTATTAGTAATAACATCGTGTACTTCAATGGCCTGCCCATTGTGTATTCCCAGGCTATCCATGGGCAACTGAACCTGCCCTCTCTGAGCATAATATGGATCCAGACTGATAATGATGATAAACTCGTCTGTCTTATCATCATTCCATTTGTGGAAAGCCAGAAGTTGATCATTTTCCATACCACAAAACCTGATGTTATTGGTTTGTTGTAAAGCTGGGTGATCTTTTCTGATGCCATTGATCTTCCCAATAATATGAGTTAACTTATTCTCTATGGTCCAGTCCCAATGCCTTACTTCATACTTTTCACAATCCAGGTATTCCTCTTTCCCAGGTAATGCCTCGCTTACCATATATTCAAATACAGGTCCGTAAATTCCTAAATTGCCGCAAAGTGTCGCAGCCAAAGCGTATCTGATAAGGTGCATGCTTTCATTAGCACCCTGGAGGTGATAGGGGTTAATATCCGGAGTATTGGGCCAAAAATTCGGACGGTAGTACTCCTTCATTTCGCTTTGGGTAAGTTCTACCATATATTCTATTAGCTCGTGTTTTTGTACCCTCCATGTAAAATAGGTATAAGATTGAGAAAAGCCTTGCTTTGCAAGTTGTTGCATAACTTTGGGCCTGGAAAATGCTTCAGCAAGGAAAAGTACATCAGGATGGTCTTTCTTCACTTGAGTAATGAGCCAATTCCAGAAGAAGTAAGGTTTGGTATGGGGGTTATCAACCCTGAAAATGTTGATCCCCATTTTTACCCAATGCAAGGTTACACTTAGCAGCTCCTTCCAAAGCTCCTTGAATTGTTCTGTTTCAAAATAAAAATTGACAATATCTTGATATTTTTTTGGAGGATTCTCAGCGTACTGAATGGTACCATCGGGACGTTTTCTAAACCATTCAGGATGTTCCGTTACATAAGGATGATCCGGCGCAGCTTGAAAAGCAAGATCCATAGCCACTTCAATGCCAAGGTCGTTAGCTTTTTTAATTACGCGCTTAAAATCTGTTTCGTTCCCCAATTTGGGATGGATTGCTTTGTGTCCTCCATGCCTCGAACCTATACCCCAAGGTACTCCTGAGTCTCCTTCCTTTGCCTCGGTGGTGTTATTCTTTCCTTTTCTATTTACCTCCCCTATGGGATGTATCGGCGGGAAATAGAGGGTGTCAAAACCCATATCTGCAATTCGCGGTAGCAGCCTTTCACAGTCCTTGAAGGTCCCATGTTTACCGGGTTCTGGGGCAGAAGATCTCGGAAAAAACTCGTACCAGGTACTAAAATTGGCTTTTTGCCTATCTACATATACTCGCAGCTTCGGGCTTTCATTGGCGAGAATACGTTGTGGATATTCCAGGAAGAGTTGGTGTAATTCCTCTGAACAGGCGGCATTAATAGCCTTTTCATAGGTTTCTTCATCTTTGAACTGTTTGCTAAGCGTCTGTAGTTTGCTCTTTTCCGAGGCAGCAACCTTTGCTTCCAGATGTTTTAAGTACTGAATGCCATCAAGCAATTCACTTTTTACATATTGCCCGTCTTTCAATTTTGCCTCAATGCCATGTTGCCAATTTAAAGCATAGTCTACCCAGGCCCTGATCTGATATTCATAATAGCCCTGTTTTTCAACCTTAAAACTTGCCGTATAAACATCTTCTCCCTGGTGATCCATTCTAACTGCTTCATGCTTCCGAGCCTTCTCATGTTTATAAAGTAACTCGGCCTGAATGAGGTCATGTCCGTCAGGAAGAATATCAGCATAGACTTGTACCTGCTCTCCAACCACTCTTTTAATAAAAAATGTACCTCCCTCTAATTGCGGATAAATATTTTCAATGATGACTCGTTCTTGTCTTAGCATTTGGTTAATTGCTTTGGTTATCGATAAATGTAGCGATTTCTATCTAAAATAAAGAAAGCTTAAAAAACTTAATTTCCATCAAAAGAAAGCCAAATTCTTGTTGAATATTTTTTTTGGAACGCTTTTTGAAAGACATCTTAACAATACAAGCAAAAGCCTTCGTTTAAAGGCAAAATAATAACTTTTAAAGTAAAGATTTATGAAAAATGCAATACATTTTTTCGGCCTGTTTTTAGCAATTATTTTTGTCTCATGCGAAGGCCCTGCAGGACCTCCGGGCTTTGATGGCTTGGATGGCCGCGATGGTTTGGATGGCCAGGACGGGATAAATATTCTGGGAAAGGTCCTGGAGATCGAAGGAGATTTTAATGTTGGTAATGATTACTCCCTTTTCTATGAATTTCCTCAAACGGTAGAGGTTTTTGAATCGGATGTTGTTTTGGTCTATATCCTTTGGGATCAAACCGAAGATGGTAATGGAGAACCTGTAGACATCTGGAGATTATTACCACAAACGCGAATTTTAGATCAGGGATTATTGCAGTACAATTTTGATCATACCTTCCTTGATGTAAATATTTTCCTTGAGTCGGATTTTGATCTTGCTACACTTCAACCTGGTGATACGGACAATCAAATTTTTAGAATTGCCATAATGCCGGCCGATTTCAATTCGGGAGCAAAAATGAATGTATCAGACATGAGTGCTGTTATGAGTAGGCTTAATATTA
Organism: Flavobacteriaceae bacterium; assembly: GCA_040830565.1. Taxonomy (GTDB): domain Bacteria; phylum Bacteroidota; class Bacteroidia; order Flavobacteriales; family Flavobacteriaceae; genus JAFMPW01. The sequence continues at coordinate 5,222 of JBFOMC010000096.1, read as the reverse complement.
AGGAATCTGATATTAATAGAGTTAAACTAAACTAACGATTCACATCTTTTAGGTGTACTTTACCCCTGGTTTTCCAAGACCAGGGGATTTTTTTTTAAATTGTGCTGTATAGCGTGATAGGGTTGCCAAGCTGTTACGTCTAATCCAAAAAAATTGGTATGAAAAAGCAAATAGTATTCGCAATATGCATCCTGGTCCTGAGCTGTAAAGGAGTTTCTCAGGAGAAGGAAATGGAAACCGCCAAGACCGAGGAAAAGGAAATGGCATTCGCCGTCACCAAAACAGAAGAGGAATGGCGTAAAGAACTCACAGATATGGAGTTCTACATTCTGAGGAAGGCAGGTACGGAAAATCCCGGTTCTAGCGACCTTCTTAGAAATAAGAAAAAAGGTACATATGTCTGTGCAGGCTGTGCCACTCCCCTATTTAAGAGTGAGCACAAATTTGATTCAGGTACCGGATGGCCAAGTTTTGACCGTGAGATTAAGGGCAATGTAGCTTATGATGTAGACTATAAAATAGGTTACAAAAGAACAGAAGAGCACTGTGCTACCTGCGGAGGGCACTTAGGACACGTTTTTGAAGATGGCCCTAGAGAAACTACCGGTTTAAGGCATTGTATAAACGGGGCCGCACTCGACTTTATCCCGGAGGGTGGGAAGTAGTAATCAGTGCGCATTTGACAGGAATTTAGGATCTCAATTGTACTATTATTGTCCAAGTCTGAGTTAGGGGTTTCTAACCCCTCCCCAGTTAAAAGATAGTTACTAGGGCTGCAAGTTCCTTGCAGTTAGAAGAAATTACTCGCTAAAAAATTGACGTAAGCAGTAGGCGAAGATCAATTATCAAGAAACAACTAGCAATTATCAATGGCTGATTTTGGGTTTTTGTGTTTGAACTTGACACTTGAACTTGAACTTGATCTTGAAACCCTCTAAACAATTGATATCATAACCCATGGAAGTATCCGAAAATTATCTGAACAGTGTCTTATACGAATTCAACAGGTACAAAACGCTGGGAGATAAGACCTTCTTTCAACTGAGCGATGAGCAGATCCATTGGAAATATACCCAGACAGATAATAGTATTTCTGTTATCGTAAAACATATGGTAGGCAATATGCTTAGCAGGTTTACAAACTTCCTAACCGAGGACGGCGAGAAATCCTGGAGGCAGCGCGAAGCTGAATTTGACGACACTTACGCTACAAAAAAGGAGATGATCTCTGCCTGGGAAAAAGGTTGGAAGTGTGTTTTTGATGCCCTGGCATCGGTAACTACCCAGAACTTCAGTACTCCAGTGAAAATAAGAAGTGAGGAACATACAATAATTGAAGCTTTTAACAGACAACTGGGACATTATGCCAACCATGTAGGTCAAATTGTTATGCTGGGTAAAATGATCAAAGGAGAAGACTGGGTATCTCTTTCCATACCCAGAGGAGGTACGGCCGCCTTTAATAAAAAGATGTTTGGGAAAGGATAGGTGCATAAGGCTGGAAACTCGGAGCACGCTATTTTTCTCACAACTTAATTAACGAGATTGCCACTCCACGCCTATGGCGTGGCTCGCAATGACGAACCTCGAGCCTCATTTCAATTCCCATTTTCCATTTTCAATTTTCCACTTTCCATTTACACTAAGAGCTACTTTTTAAAGACGAATATTATTTCCTACGATTTGGTTTCGTAACTTTGCCTCCGCATATTTTTACCGCTAAAAGAATTAATTTATGAGCACTTTTGATGTTATTGTATTGGGCAGTGGCCCGGGAGGTTATGTTACGGCTATCAGAGCTTCACAACTGGGATTAAAAACCGCTATTATTGAAAAGGAAAGTCTTGGTGGAGTTTGTTTAAATTGGGGATGTATTCCTACTAAAGCCTTACTCAAATCTGCCCAGGTCTTTGAATACCTTCAACATGCCGAGGATTACGGACTAAAGGTGGAAGGTGCAGATAAGGATTTCGGTGCCGTAATCAAAAGAAGTAGAAATGTAGCCGATGGCATGAGCAAGGGCGTGCAGTTTCTTATGAAGAAGAATAAGATTGAAGTTATCAATGGCTTTGGAACCCTAAAACCAGGAAAAAAAGTAGTGGTTAAAGATGCTGAGGGTAAAGAAAATGAATACAGTGCATCACATATTATTATTGCGACGGGCGCCAGAAGTAGAGAACTCCCTAGCCTACCCCAGGACGGAAAGAAAATTATAGGATACAGAGAAGCCATGTCGCTCCCTGAACAACCCAAGAAAATGATCGTTGTGGGTAGCGGAGCCATAGGAATAGAATTTGCCTACTTCTATAATGCCATGGGAACCGAAGTTACCGTGGTAGAATTTCTTCCAACTATTGTTCCTGTAGAAGATGAGGAGGTTTCTAAACAGCTCGAAAGAAGTTTTAAGAAGAGTGGGGTGAAAATTATGACCTCCTCTGAAGTAACCGCTGTAGACACCTCAGGCGATGGTGTAAAAGCCACCGTTAAAACATCAAAAGGTGAACAGGTATTGGAGGCAGACATTGTGCTTTCGGCAGTTGGAATTAAAACGAATATCGAAAATATTGGTCTTGAAGAGGTTGGGATCGCAACAGATAGAGATAAGATTGTAGTGAATGATTACTACAGTACAAATATCCCTGGCTATTATGCCATAGGAGATGTAACTCCAGGACCTGCTTTGGCCCATGTAGCTTCAGCAGAAGGAATTCTTTGTGTTGAAAAAATTGCCGGAATGCATGTAGAACCTTTAGACTATGGAAATATTCCCAGTTGTACATATTGCATGCCGGAAATCGCTTCAGTAGGTATGACAGAAAAACAGGCTAAGGAAAAAGGCTACGATCTTAAAATTGGCAAGTTTCCATTTTCTGCAAGTGGTAAAGCAAAGGCATCCGGAAACTCCGATGGGTTTGTAAAAGTGATTTTTGATGCTAAGTATGGAGAATGGCTTGGATGTCACATGATAGGAGCAGGTGTTACCGACATGATCGCAGAAGCCGTTGTAGGTAGAAAACTGGAAACCACCGGACACGAGATCTTAAAAGCGGTACATCCTCACCCTACGATGAGTGAAGCTGTTATGGAAGCAGTAGCCGCGGCCTACGACGAAGTGATACACTTATAGTTTAGATCTTTTAAGGCAAGAAAGAAAATGCTAAAACTATTGAGACTAACTGCAATTCTCGAGGGTATCTCCTATCTGCTGATCTTTGGGTTTAGTATGCCTTTAAAATATTGGGCAAAAATACCAGAACCCAACATTTATGTCGGTTATGCCCACGGCTTTTTGTTTATAGCCTTTGTACTCCTGGCAGCACTATTTTGTTATCGATACAAGGGCAGCATCAAGCTCTTTATCAAACTGTTTATTGCTTCTCTTCTACCCTTTGGTACATTTTATATGGACAAAAAGCATCTTAAGCCCATTTCCAATTTACAAGCTGGTAGCGATAAGAATACTAACCAGGAGCCCGGAAGCTTATAATTCCTGGAACTTATAGATGGCGCCGTCAAAGGCGCAGATATAAAGTTCGTTGTTTTCGTCTGTTCCGAAGGAGACAATCCGCAGATTGGTATCTTCCAGTAATTCATTCTGTGGAGAAGCGTTTAAATCAGTACTTAAGGCCCATATACGCCCCGAGATGTAATCTCCGTATATATACTTCCCCTCAAGTTGTGTCACTTCACTACCCCGGTACACATATCCTCCGGTTACCGACTTATCGTCATTGTCATGATTGTATTCAAACCAAGGTGGAGTTAAGTTGGTATCATCACAACCGTTGACTCCAAAGCACTGGTTGGCTTCAAGAATGTCCCATCCATAGTTATTTCCGTTTTCAATTACATCTATCTCTTCCCATCTTCCCTGGCCAACATCGGCAGTCCAAAGGAGACCTGTAGTTGTATCAAAGCTCATTCTCCAGGGATTTCTAAGGCCATAGGCAAATATCTCATCTCTTGCACCAGCCTGGTTGACAAACGGATTGTCTGAAGGGATGGCATAATTGAGTCCACCCTCAGTATTATTGACATCTATTCTCAGGATAGCCCCGAGTAGGGTGCCTAGATCCTGGGCATTTTCAAAAGGATCTCCTCCGTCTCCACCATCACCACTGGAAATGTAAAGAAACCCGTCCGGCCCAAACGCCAATTGCCCTCCATTGTGATTTGTAAATGGTTGAGAGAATTCCAAAATGATCTCCTCACTGCTGACAGAAGCCATATTTGAATTGCCGGCTGAAACCTCGAATCTTGAAATTCTTGAGGCGGTAGCAGAAGGATTGTAATACACATAAAAGTAGCCGTTAGAACTAAAATTGGGGTGAAATGCCAAACCTAGTAGTCCCATTTCGCTCGCATCGTCAAAAACCATATTTTCAATATCTAAGAAAACTGTGGCCGACCTTACATCCGGTTCATTGGAAAAAGTATTGATAACTCCTTTTTGTTCTACTACAAAAATGCGATTCGTACCGTCTGATGGGGCTTGTAAATCTACCGGACGCGAAAAACTGAGCTGCGGAAAGGCCTGAACCAATTCCAAACTTGTCCCTCCCACAGAGTCGTCGGTCATAATTACAGCATCATCTCCCGCAGCGGTGTCATCACCTGTATTGCAGGAAAGACCTAGTAACAGTAATAAAATAAGTGATTTGTTTAAAGTGTTTCTCATAGCAAAGAATTTTAAATAGAACGTATGTCCTTCTAAATAACGGATTTATCTACGGAAAATTCTGTGATAATCTACCTTTTGTCGATTCTGAGGAATTTGTAAAATATCGTAGGATTAAGAAGAGATCGGCCTAACTCATGAAGACAAGAAACTCTGAATGGCAAGCTCGTAGCTCTGAAGTCCAAATCCAAGAATAACTCCTTTGGCTCCTGAAGAGATATAGGAGACATGCCTGAAATCCTCTCGTTTATGGGTATTAGAAATGTGTACCTCAATCACAGGAGTACTAATAGCCTTTACAGCATCCCCTATACCCACAGAAGTATGGGTATACGAAGCGGCATTTAAGACAATCCCATCATAAGAAAACCCTACTTCCTGAATTTTATCTATCAGCTCTCCCTCTATATTTGATTGGAAATATGTTATTTCTACCTCTTTAAACTTAGATCGAAGTTGGTCCAGGTAGGCTTCAAAAGAACTGCTACCATAAACCTCTGGCTCACGTTTTCCAAGGAGGTTTAAATTGGGGCCGTTAATTATC
>JBFOMC010000095.1:0-2472 GCA_040830565.1 Flavobacteriaceae bacterium | reverse complement strand
CCGAGAAAACATTGGCACCTGCTGCAGTGTCCAGAATCATCCGTATGGTTTCATCCCGATACTCGAGCACGACTATTTGATGTCCTGTATCGGAAAATTCGAAAGGTATTAATACCTCTTCAGGTTTGGTCAATTGATTGTCTTTTTCCGATGATTTGCCTCCCATATTACTGAATAAATTCGGTTATTGATCTATAAAGCTAAGACGTGACCTGAGCGCAAGAAAAGCGGTGCTTAACTTTTGTTGCAAAGCTCGCAAACCACCTTATCCGCTATATTTGTCCATCACCGGAGACCAAGCATCCACCGCCTTTGCAGCCAGATCCCTGGTAAAAACTGCATGAGGTATATTTGAGGGAATAGCTATGACTTCCCCTTCGCTGACACATTTAATGTCATCCTCAAATTCAAAATACAACTTACCCGAGAGAACATGAGTAATTTGTTCACTCTCATGTGAGTGCATCTCAAATATTTTGTCCGGCTCTACCTCAAAATATGTGAACTGGGTTTTCTCCAGAGAAACAGCCCACATCTTGGCTCCATCAACATCTGCCTTCAGTTCCAATTCTTGCTTCGAAAAATACTTAACTTCTTTTCTCATGATTCTTTTTAACCTGCACAATGTTTTAATTTAGATGCGCCTTTAGGTAGTGGGCGAAGGAGGCTCAAAGAGTAGCCGGCCCTCCAGTGACTTGATAGAGCTAAAACTATCCAATTTCATAAGTAGTTACTTCTACTCTTATTCCATCAGGATCGGTAACATAAAGTGAGATCGATATTTCGTGATCCTGTTCTTCAAAATTTATACCTTTTGAAGTCAAACTTGCCTTAACATCCTCATAATCACTTCTTGATTCAGCTCGAAAGGCAAAGTGATCTATTCCTGAAACGAAATCTTGTCCTATGGAACGATCGTTTCCTTTTTGAAATATCGCGATCAAGGCATCTTCCTTCTTAAGAAAATATGGATTGTTATCCCACTGTCCCTGGTAGATCCATTCCATCTCAAATACTCGTTCGTACCACTTCCTGGATCTTAGGGAATCTTCACTTACTAGGCTACATGATCGAGTCTATGAATTTTCATTTTAATCTCTCCAGCGTTAATGCAGAGGTGCGCCGCGAGCGCGTGCCGGGCGAAGCACGAAGTGCGAAGCCTGGTCAGCGAGTGGCGTCACGTAAATCCGCAGGTTCGACCAATTTGTCTAATTCATACTTCAGTTTTAATTCCCCATAAACTTTCTTTGCATCGTATATTTCAGAACCATTGGTTTTTGGTTTATTTAATATCTCTATTTCCATTTTACTGACATTCCAAGTTGTAGTTATTGTAGGTTCTACAAAATTTGCTGGCTTGGAATAGGATGTAATTCCTCTATCCCAGTCTAGAATTTTGAAATGTGTCATCCCATTCAATAGAGTAATTTCAGCTGCACGAAGAAGCGTGAAATCTTCGGTCTTTTGCTTTTTCGTGTGACCGTTTGGTTGAAACTCTACCTCATACACACCTTCTCTAATCTCCTTGTCTACATATCCACCGCCAGAAGCTGATTTACCGGTAGCAGGATCTATATACGGCCGGTAAGGCGTTTCAAGTGTCATGCATCCTGAGAGCAGAATTAATCCTGATAGAATCGTAATTAGTTTTGTTTTCATAAAAATCTGTTGAACGTTAGCGATGAGGTCCCCGCGAGCGCTAGGACTCAATAGCCCCATGAAAGCAGGGGCGAAGGAGGCTTAGTGTGTAGCGTCGCCTTCGGCGACATGTTGAGTCAATTATTTCGTGGGGCCTACATAAGAAGCAGGTATACACAAATACCTGTGTCGAGGGGATCATTAGGCTTAAGTATCGAAATAAGCATTTTACTATTTGGAGCTCCCGGAGATCGGGGCAATTGTTGGTTGAAAGGAAGTTCATGTTGTGCATCCACCAACCAGGATAAACACTAAATTGCTTCAAGATATCATGATAACACTTCTTATTCTGGAAGAGTATTTCCGGATAGTTTGTATTCATTGATTAACACTCTCGCCCTGTCTTCGGATATGAGTTTGAGATCTTCTTTTTTGAATAAATCTCTTACCTTCGATGCACCAGTAAAGATGTCGTGCAAGAGGTCAGCATCTGATTCTCCGGGTGTTCGGTCATTATAATCAATATAATAAGTTTTACCAACTTCTACCTGGAAGACATTTGCACTAAGTTTTCTCTTCTTTAACATAGGATCGTTCATACTCACACGTATTTCACCTGCATCGATGTGAAACCATGTATATGTGTCGTACCGCATGACCCCTCCGAAATTTCCATTTATAACCAGCAAATTGCCACCGTAACTGTTAAACACATATACTGTGGCTTTTTCAGGGTTATTTGTCGCAACTGCATCCATATCTCCAGGATCGAGAACTGAGACACACCCTGTGAGAATTAAGGGGAAGAGTATTAATAGTTTATATTTCATAATT
>JBFOMC010000094.1:0-12394 GCA_040830565.1 Flavobacteriaceae bacterium | reverse complement strand
GTCATCACCAAAAACATCCCTTCTAAACTTTTCAACTGGGCCGCTAGAAAGACTTCGGGAGTAAAGTTGCACGACTTTAATTGTGGGCTAAAGGCATTCAGGAAAGAGGTAGTGAAAAGCATTGAAGTGTCTGGAGAAATGCATCGCTATATCCCTGTACTTGCCAAAAGTGCCGGTTTTTCCAGAATAGGAGAAAAGGTAGTAAAACACCAGGCACGGAAATACGGGAAAACCAAGTTTGGAATGGAACGCTTTATAAACGGTTTTCTAGATCTTATTACCATTTGGTTTGTCTCCAAGTTCGGAAAACGACCTATGCACCTTTTCGGCGCCCTAGGCGTATTGATGTTTCTCATTGGTTTTGGATTTTCGCTTTACCTAGGTATAGATAAATTATTCATCAACCCAACAGGGAGATTAATAACAGACAGACCACAATTTTTCGTGGCCCTGATAGCTATGGTTATCGGAACCCAGTTCTTTCTGGCCGGATTTCTTGGAGAGATCATGGTACGATCCAGGAAAAATGTAAACCGCTACAAAGTATCTGAAGAATTAAACCTGGCCAAGACCCACTCTGATAGTTATCGCGACCAATATTCTTCGTAATTTTGATCACTAAATACCATCAATAGTACTATGGACGACATTCTAACCAAAGCCAATTCGTGGCTTACGGACTTCTTTGACCCTGCCGTTAAGAAGGAGATCAAATACCTGTTAGAGCACGATATGGAAGAACTGCAAGACAGATTCTACAAGAACATGGAATTTGGCACTGGCGGAATGAGAGGTGTCATGGGTGTTGGTACCAATAGAATAAACAAATACACCCTCGGCAAAAGCACGCAGGGATTGAGCAACTACCTTAAAAAATCCTATCCGGATGAAGACCTAAAGGTCGTTATCGCCTACGATTGCAGACATAATAGCAAAACCCTTGCAAGAACTGTTGCAGAGGTGTTTTCGGCGAATGGAATTCAGGTGTACCTCTTTTCCGATCTAAGAACCACCCCTGAACTTTCTTTTTCGGTCAGACACCTTAATTGCCATGCAGGGATTGTACTTACTGCCTCTCATAATCCTCCGGAATACAATGGCTATAAGGTGTACTGGACAGATGGAGGGCAAATTGTACCCCCTCAGGATGGAGAGATTATTGATGAAATTAATGCCCTGGATTATGAAGATATCAAGTTTGAGGCCAACGATGGCCTAATACAACTCATTGATCAGGACGTGGACGAGGCCTTTATTTCGGCATCGGTGCATAATGGGAATTTTAACGCCGCTGGAAAAGATGATTTTAAGATTGTCTTCACCTCCTTACACGGCACCTCCATAACGGCAATTCCCGAGGTATTAAAGAGGGCTGGTTATAAAAACGTAACAGTAATAGAAGAGCAAGCTGAACCCGATGGTGACTTCCCTACAGTTGAATCGCCTAATCCTGAGGAACCGGAGGCCCTGGCAATAGCTATCGATAAGGCTGAAGCTATTGGCGCAGATATGGTTATAGGTACAGATCCGGATAGCGATCGACTGGGTATTGCGGTAAGAAACCTAGAAGGCAACATAGAGTTGCTAAATGGAAATCAGACCATGCTCTTGATGACCAGGTTTCTATTAGATCAGAGAAAGAAGGTAGGGATGAAAGGCAATGAGTTTATTGCCTCAACCATAGTTTCTACTCCAATGATGGAGCAATTGGCAAAAGCCTATGGCGTGGAATGCAAGACCTCTCTCACGGGCTTTAAATGGATCGCCAAAATGATAAAAGACTTCCCCGAACAGGATTTTGTGGGAGGAGGCGAGGAAAGTTTTGGTTTTATGGTGGGCGACTTTGTACGAGACAAAGATGCGGTAACCTCCACCCTACTTGCCTGTGAAATTGGAGCAAGTGCCAAGGCCAAGGGAGGTTCGTTCTACCAAAGTCTGATAAGCTGCTATGCAGATTACGGGTTTTACAAAGAGAAACTTATTTCATTGACCAAGAAAGGAATGAGTGGCGCTGAGGAAATAAAACAAATGATGATCGATTTTAAAGAAAATCCTGTGGCCTCTATAGGCGGCTCTAAGGTGGTCGTTATTGATGATTATAATACCGGAACCTCTAAGAACCTTAGTACCGGGGCTGTTGATTCTATAGACATACCAAAATCCAATGTACTCATTTACACCACAGAAGACGGCACGAGAATGGCAGCAAGGCCCAGTGGAACAGAACCCAAAATTAAATTCTATTTCAGCATTAATGCACCCATGGAAAAAGCAGAAGATTTTAAAGAAATAGATAGGGAGTTAGATGCTAAGTTGGAGCGTATTGTGCGAGAACTCAATCTGGTTTAATGGAGTATTTCAAAAAGATCTTAAGATTTGCAAAACCTTACAGAAAATATGCATTTCTGAATATTTTCTTTAACATCCTCTATGCCCTCTTTAGTGCCCTTTCTTTCGCCGCGCTGATTCCAATGCTGGAGGTTCTCTTTGATAAGAGTAAGCAAGTTACTTCTCTACCCACCTATCAAGGGCTGGGAAAACTTAAAGACTACTACCTGGATTACATGAATTACAAGGTTACCCAATACTCCGGGGACGACCCTATGAACGGACTCGTTTTGGTAATTGGTTTGGTCTTGGTGCTTTTCCTCTTAAAAAATGTTTTCAACTATCTGGCAATGTATTTTATCACCTTCCTTAGAAATGGAGTTTTAAAAGACATTAGGAATAGCATGTATAAAAAGATAACAGCACTTCCTATTTCTTTTTATTCTGAAAAAAGGAAAGGAGATGTTATTGCCAGGATAACTTCAGATGTTCTGGAAATTCAACATTCCTTTCTCTCGGTTTTAGAACTCATTGTTAGGGAGCCCCTAACCATCTTGTTTACCATTATCATCATGTTCTTGATCAGTGTTAAACTAACCATTTTTGTTTTTCTGTTTATCCCTATCGCGGGGATGATCATCTCCTGGATAGGAAAATCCCTCAAAAAGAAATCGGACCGCGTCCAAAAAGAACAGGGAGAGTTTTTATCCATTGTAGAAGAGACTCTTGGAGGCCTCAGGGTAATTAAGGCCTTCAATTCAGAATCCAGATTCTTCAAGGTTTTTAGCACCTCCACAGAACGATTTTTTAAGTTTTCTAATCGACTATTAAACCGGCAGAACCTGGCTTCCCCCACAGGAGAATTTCTGGGGATCCTGGTTATTGGAGTGCTTCTCTGGTTTGGAGGTAAAATGGTTTTAGTTGATGGCACCTTAGATGCGCCCTCCTTTATAGCCTATATGGGCCTGGCGTATAATATTTTAACTCCCGCAAAGGCGATAAGCAAAGCTTCGTACGGCGTTAAAAAGGGAAATGCGGCGGCAGAAAGAGTTTTAGACATTCTTGAAGCAGAAAATCCCATTCAGGATTCAGAAGATGCTCAGGAAAAAATATCTTTTGACGAAGCTATCACCCTGGAGAACATATCTTTTAAATACGAAGATGAGTATGTACTCAAGAACTTTAACTTAAAGGTCCCTAAGGGCAGCACTGTAGCTCTTGTAGGCCAATCCGGCAGTGGAAAAAGCACCATTGCAAACCTGGTAACGAGGTTTTACGACGTTAATGAAGGTGAGATAAAGATTGATGGGGTAAACATTAAAGATCTTACTATAAAATCATTGAGAGATCTCATGGGCCTGGTAACCCAGGACTCCATCTTATTCAATGATTCCGTAAGGGGGAATATCAGTCTGGGCAATGGAAGAGCAAGCGAAGAAGAACTCATAGATGCTGCCAAAATTGCCAATGCCCATGAATTCATCACTGCCTTACCTGAAAGCTACAATACAAACATTGGAGACAACGGGACTAAATTAAGTGGTGGACAAAAACAGCGATTATCCATAGCCCGTGCAGTGCTGAAAAATCCTCCTATCATGATATTGGACGAGGCCACCTCGGCGCTCGATACGGAAAGTGAGCGTCTGGTGCAGGATGCCCTGGAGAAAATGATGAGAAATCGGACTTCCATAGTCATTGCCCACAGATTGTCTACGATACAGAAAGCAGACAACATTGTGGTGCTCAACCAAGGTGAAATTGTAGAGCAGGGGTCTCATGAAGAACTTCTAAAAAATGACGGCACCTACAAAAAATTGGTAAATATGCAGTCCTTAGCCACTTAAGCTGCTAAAATTAAGCCCTGTCGGCCAGACTAAACCTTTTTAGAATTACGTTGTCTAAGAGATAGCTAAACAAGCTGACATTGATTGCGGAAGAAACCTTAGTTCAACAATTAAAGCAAAAAGATAGCCAGGCCCGGGCTTTTGAGGTGCTTATAGACACCTACAAAGAACGTTTGTACTGGCATATCAGGAGAATTGTATTGGATCATGATGATGCGGATGATGTATTGCAAAACACTTTTATAAAAGTTTTTAAAAATATTGAAGGTTTTAAAGGGGATAGTAAATTGTACTCATGGATGTATCGTATCGGAACCAATGAAGCCCTGACATTCTTAAAAACAAAACAAAGAAAACTTGGGGTAAGCAATGATGAGTTACAGCAGAGAATGGCAGAGAATTTGCAAGCAGATGTTTATTTTGAAGGAGATGAGATCCAGTTAAAGTTGCAAAAAGCCATTGCAAGTTTGCCAGAAAAGCAGAAGTTGGTCTTTAATATGAAATATTTTGAGGCCTTAAAATATGAGGAAATTTCCGAAATATTAGAAACCTCTGTGGGTGGCCTAAAAGCCTCCTATCACCTGGCTGTAAAAAAAATAGAAAGCTATTTAAAAGAAGAGCAAGACTAAACACATGGAAGAGAAAAAGAACGACAAGGCATTCAAAACCCCCGAAGGTTACTTTGATGGGTTTAAAGACCGACTGCTCGACAAGTTGGCTGAGGGAGATAGCTCCTTACCAGACAATGACGGTTTTGCGGTGCCTGAAGGTTATTTTGATAATTTAAAAGAGCAGACTACGGCCAAAGCTTATGAAAAGCCCGAATCAAAAGTAGTGCAACTACATGCATATAAAAAGTATTACTGGGCTGCGGCTTCTGTTGCGGCAATATTTTTACTTGTCCTAGGCCTCCAAATATTCCAGGGAGAAGATATTACTTTTGACAGTCTGGCTAATACGGAAATAGAGGACTACCTTGACGCAACCGACCTTGGTCTTAGTTCTTATGAAATTGCCGAAACGGTAAACTTAGATGAACTAGACGTACAGAACATATTTGAAGACCAAATTAACGAAGAAAATATCATGGATTATTTGGATGAAAATATCGATGATTTTGATGAACTAAATTTAGATACTGATGAATAATATTAGCAAAATTGGGGCAGTTGTGTTGCTATTATTAACCACCATGGTTACCTATAGTCAGCAACGACCAGGAAGGGAGAAGATAAAAACACTTAAAGTAGCTTTTATCACTGAACGGCTGAATTTAAGCAGCAAGGAAGCCCAGACTTTTTGGCCTGTCTACAATGAACATGAAGAAAAGATAGCCGCCATGCAGCAAAGGGAACGAAAGGAGATCCGAAGCAAGATGAGAGATTTTAACTCCCTATCGGAAAGTGAAGCTCGTAGCCTTCTTAATCAGTTAATTGAGCTACAGACCGAAAAGCATCAGTTGAATATTGCCTATATCAAGAAAATGAGCGATATCATTTCCCCAAAAAAGACCTTTTTGCTGATAAAGGCCGAAGAAGATTTTAAAAAGCGGCTATTGCGACAAATTCAACAAAGACGAAAGGCCGGAGGAGGTCTTTAGTAATCAGTATTCATGTAATATAAAGAGGGACAATATTTTGTCCCTTTTTTTATGAGTGATTAAACCTTCTGATCCTTATGTAGTCTTAACAGTATAATTAAGAAACTTTTAATTCGTACATAAAGTTTTTAGGTTGGTTTGGGTGACTGTCTTCAGAACAGTCGTTATGTTAGCAAAAAAGGGGAGCTATACGCTCCTCTTTTTATTTGAAAGTAAGTTTTGCGATCCTATTGCGTCCTGCGGCATAGGCGATGGTATCATTCAAAAATCTTAAAGTATAAAAGGATTCATTGGAAAGTGACTTCCAAGTGTGCCCTTGATCTCCGGAATAAGAAATCCCTGTGAAACCAAGAGCAACAATTCCCTTTCCTCCGGTCCCAGGAACAAATTGAACACAGCTTTTGTAGCCAGGGTTTACTCCATCTGCCAATAATTTCCAACTACGACCTCCATCTGTGCTCAACGCTTTGTTTTTTTTGTTGCCGTCCGGAGCGGTATAATCTCCTCCAATAACGATTCCCAGTGATTCATTGTAAAAATCGATAGAATAGATTCCTTGCGTAGAAAGTTCGTTGATAATTGGAGTATCAAATAGCTCCCAGGCTGTACCTTTATCTGCAGAATAATAAATACGACCAGAGGTAGTAGCAACCCAACAATGATCTCCGATAATGGCAATATTAGTGTTACTGGCTGCAAAGGCTCCTTCTCCCTTAGCCGCCTCAGGCAATTTTTCACAGTCCAGTTTATTCCAGCTTTGCCCCCCATCTCTGGTAATGATTACAGATAGGCATCCGTTCATGCTGTCACCTATGGCAATTCCTTCCTGATCATTCCAAAACTTCATGGCATCGTAAAAAACCAGGGAGTCCCTTTCTGAATACACCAACTCCATGGTCCCCTTATTTCCTGTCTTGTATAGCAATGCAGGATTTGCTACAGAAAGCATAAAGAAGTCAGACTTCGTATGTGCTACCGCTCGGAATTCCGGTAAAATTGAATCGAATTGCTGAATATTAGTTCTCACTTTATGGGTGCTAAGATCAACGGTTCCAAAAACCCCTTTGTTAGCGGCAAAGGCAAGGCTACCGGGCATCAATTCTATTGCCCGTATACTTAGAGAATCTCTATAGAGTATTTCAATATCAACCCCAGTGAAAGGAGGGCTTTCAGTGGTACTCGTGCAAGAAACAATAAAACAGAAAATACTCAGGAAAAGACAAGTTCGCATCTTCAAAAATAGGGATAAATGGTTTAAGGCAATTTAGATGTTGAAGTAAAAAAGGGAGGTGCCTAACGGTCTCCTCCCCTTCTCACCAATCAAAAAAACCTACGCTAAAAAAATGCGCTTTACAACTCCAGCTTCAGCCTTGCTATGTCATCAATCAATTGTTGAACTGAAGTGGCGTTAATTCCGTTATAAATTCCGCGGATGTGTCTCTTCTTGTCGATTAGGACAAAGTTCTCCGTATGAAGAAAATCGTCTGCAGTTCTTAGCTCACCTAAATCCTCTTCCACGAAGTAGAAGCTCCGTCCCAAGTCATAGATATGATCCCTATCTCCGGTGGCCAAATGCCATTTCCCCGAAATCACACCATTTTTCTCAGCATATTGCTTAAGAACGGCCACAGAATCCATCTCGGGAGTGACCGAGTGTGACAATATCAGCACCTCCTCATCGGCTTTAAATGCTTCCTGGACTTTGGCCATATTTGAAGTCATTTTAGGACAGATACCAGGGCAGGTGGTGAAAATAAAATCTGCCACATAGATCTTCTCTTTAAAATCTTCCTGGCTAATTGAATTACCTTCCTGATTGATCAGGTTGAAGTCTGGTATCCTGTGGAATTCATTCAGATCTATATTATCAGATTCTAACCACTTTGGCGTAAATCTGGCATCATTATAATAAGGTAAAGCAGTTCGCTTACTTTTTTCCGTCGGGCCTTCCTTACAGGCAATAAATACAAAGAAAACCATGGTCATGAGTAATTTAACGTTGTACAATTTCATCTTCCAATTCGTAACATAATTTCGCTTTTCTCAAGCCAAAAGTGCGGCCGTTTCTGGCTTCGTAGTTTACATAGAGTTTTCCATTTTTAAGCCAGGCCTGCTGCATGCCTTCCTCTCTCCCATTGACCAAATGCGTTAGGCGAGAAAGTTGCCCATTGGGATACCATTTCTTTTGATACCCCTGCTTTATGCCCAGGACATAGTTGGATTCAGTACTTAAGGACCCGTTAGGCCACCAGGTTTTTAAAGTTCCATCCAATTTGTTGCTTTTATAAAATGCCTGTCTGCGCTGAACTCCATTGTCGTACCACTTAAATGCGGGCCCTTCTTTCTTGCCGGCCAGGTAGGTAATCCTTTCTGCAATAGTGCCATCAGCATAACAGCTCACGGCGGTCCCGTTAAATGGAGAATTATCTAAATACCATCTTCCCTCGAGCTGTTTCAAACGTAGATCAGATTTTAGGACCTCAACATACACAGCGGTTTGTAGGTTTTGAACCTCACTACAGCCTGATAAACTCAAATAACAGCCAAAACACAAGAGCATTAACCCCTTAATTAATCCTACTCGGTGTTCCCTGATAATCTCCCGGAAAAATAATGTAGTACGCATTGAGATATAATTCATTTTCTATATGATAATGATACTCGGCCTCTGTCGTGTGTTGAGTAATACTGCTATGCCCACCAGATGCATCTAAATCTGTTGGATAATCCCCTGTCGATTCACATTTTCTTCCATAGATAAAGAACCCATCTGCCAGAATACCAATAAGATTTGTATCATCTTCGGAAAAGGCCGTCGGTTCTAAATGATAATGATATTCTGCAGGACCGATATGTCCTCCTGTGTAATCCAAGCTTACAATAGCGTCGCCCAAGGCACCATTTCCCTCCTGATCATTAAAAATGGCAGCACCGCTAACCGAGATTCCTATTGCCCCAAGATTCGTGGCACTTGTATTACTTGCTAATTCGGGATTCACTGGAACAGTCAAGGTATTAGAACCGTCAAAATTCGGAATTAAACTGGGGGTCATATTGGTAGCTACAGTCGGTTCCACATATAACGGATGCCCTTCTCCCCAATAAGGAGTGGTATGATTGGGATTTCCGGTTGTTTCAATGACCACGTTGCTTCCATCGAGATAAATGTCTGTCTCGTCCTCATCAAATTCGGCAAAGGCGGCGTGCAATTCTGCAGAAATTGGGTTGTCATCTGTAATGACCTCTTCGTCTCCTAAATTATCACTACTACAAGCGATTAAAACAATTAATACCAAAAAGCTTGCGGTAATAAGCATAACAATATTCATGCTTTTGACTATTTTCTTCATTTTGGAAAATTTACTGATTAGAGTTATTACTTGTCCCGGGGCCGGTCTTCTCTCCGTTTTGGTTTGGGTGCTTTGTTCAGCTCTTCAAGACTGACATAGCCGTCCTCGTCTGCATCAATTTTTGCAAAATGTTTTTTTAAAGGACCTTTAGCCTCGGCCCGTGATATCTTGCCGTCCTCGTCCTTGTCCAGCTCTTTTAAGATCTGTTCTGGCTTAGGAGGGGTTTTCCTCCTATCTTTCTTTTCTTCTTGTCCAAAAACCTGATTACCCGCCATCATTAGGATCATCAGGACCATTAGGGCTATGGTATTTTTATTGTTTTTCATGATAAAATGATTTTGTTCTTAAAGGTTTAGAGACCTTTTTAGAAAAAAACTTGCGCCTAAGGGAAAAAAATAAAGCCTCCCATATTCCGGGAGGCTGTGCGGATTAAATAAAATACGGAATTTAAGGTCTGGGAGGAGGGCCCTGACCTTTTCTACCAGGGGGCATTCTCAAAGCTCGGTTCACAATCTTCGCAAAGTGCTCCTTCTGACGTTCATCGCATAGATCATAGATGGCGCGGAAGTGATTAAATACTTGCATATCTCTTTCTTTCTCTGATGCTCCGATTAGTGCGGTGATAGAATCTATTTCTTTTTCTTCAACATCCGTTTCAGACATTTTAGCAAACAACGCCTCCTTTAATTGCATACGTTCTCTATGCAAAGGGCGCATATTGTGATCAAAGTCCATTCTGATCTTTTCATACTCCCTCATTTGCTCGTCGGTAAACCGAAGTTCCTTTACCACAAATTCATGAGGGGGCAGAGGTCGCTTTCCTGGTTTCTTAAAAAATAGAAAAAGTAAGATTCCGTTCATTACTACAAGGAATACCAACAATAGTGTTAAGAGTAAGTTTTTCTTCATATAGGTCTAGTTTATAGTATAGCCATAATCCTCCTCAGCTTCGCTTAATCCATATTCCTCAGCAAAACTCTCCACATTATCCTCATAATTATCTAAAGTGTATTGAAGCACGGCATAGGCATTTACAATTACAAAACAAATAAGAGCAGCTACCTGATACCTAGGTGTAAACCAACTGATAATTCCTGCCTCTTCGGTAATTTCCTCTGGAGTTGCCATGCTATTAAGTACCTTCTCCTTGAACAGCGATGGAACCTCAACAGTTTCAATATGAGAGGCACTCTCGAGAGTTTCTTCAATTAGTTTCTCTATTTTATCCTTTCTTTCCATAAAACTTTTATTCCTATGTTTTAAGATGCCTTTAACAAAAAAAACTTGCGCTACCCCTGGTCTTTTACATAATAGTCCCGTAAAAGTCCCTGAAGATTCTTTTTTGCCCTGAACATCAACGACTCGGTAGAAGCGAGACTTCTTTCCGTTATTGCACAGACTTCCTTATAGCTCAACCCATCAATCTTATGCAATGTAAAAACCACTTTTTGGGCCTCAGGTAGTTTATCTATTGCATTGAATAAGATTTCGCTTTTCTCTTTATTCTCGAGTTGAATTCCCGGATGGTTAAACTCTGTGAAATAAGAAGTTTTATCTACGGGGAGTTCGTTACCCAAAATAGATTGCATAAATCCAAACCGCTTTTTCGTACTTCTTTTCCTTATAAACTCCAGGCTTTTATTCACAGAAATTCGATAGATCCAGGTTGATAGTTTTGAGTTACCCTTAAACTTGTCTATCGAATTAAATACCTCCAAAAATACTTCTTGGGCAATATCCTCAGCATCTTCTTTATTTGGGACAAATGAAATACATGTATTGAAGATCCTTCCCTGGTAATCATCTAAAAGCTGCCTGTAAGCCTGTTGATCTCCCTTCCGTAAAGCTTCAATAAGGTACTGTTCTTCCAAGGCGTAGCTTTGATGAGCAAATTACATAATTAATACGATTTCAAAAATGTACCTTTGCCAACTAATTCTGACTAATGCGTTTACATAGAAATCTGGTCTTTGCCGTAGTTGATGGACTTGAGCTCATATTTAATGAAGCTGCATATGCCGACAAGGTAGTAGAAAGACTTTTGAAAAGAGATAAGAGATGGGGAGCCAGGGATAGAGGTTTTATCGCAGAGACCACCTATGATATAGTTCGATGGAAAAGACTTTATGCCGAAATCGCAGAAGTAAAAGCGCCCTTTTCCAGACCGAAATTATTTAGAATGTTTGCAGTATGGGCCATATTGCGTGGTATACCTTTGCCAGATTGGAAACAACTGGAAGGAACTCCTGTAAGGAGAATAAAGGGCCGATTTGACGAGCTATCCAAGATCAGAAAATATAGGGAGTCTATCCCGGATTGGTTAGATGCCCTGGGTGCTAAGGCATTGGGAGAAAAACTCTGGACAGAAGAAATTGCCGCTCTAAATACCCAGGCTTCTGTCATTTTAAGGGCCAATGCACTAAAAAATACTAGAGAAGGGCTTAAGGCACGACTTTTAGGTGAAGGGGTTGTTACCGAAACTTTAAAAGGCTATCCGGATGCCCTTAAACTGAGTGAACGAGGGAATGTTTTCAAAACTGAGGCTTTTAAAAATGGATACTTTGAAGTTCAGGACGCTTCCTCCCAGTTGGTAGCTCCTTTTTTGGAGACAAGTCCCGGGCAGCGTGTAGTAGATGCCTGTGCGGGTGCCGGGGGTAAAACCCTTCACCTGGCTGCCTTGATGCAAAACAAAGGACAGCTCTTGGCTCTTGATATTTACGACAATAAGCTTAAAGAACTCAAAAGAAGGGCCAGGCGGAACGGTGCTCATAATATTGAACCTAGGACCATCACATCTACTAAGGTGATAAAAAAACTCTACAACAGTGCAGATAGAGTAATGATTGATGCACCTTGTACGGGTTTGGGAGTATTAAGGCGGAATCCGGATGCCAAGTGGAAGTTACGACAAGATTTTCTGGAGAAAGTATGCAAAAAACAACAAGAGATCTTAAGGAGCTACTCCAAAATGGTCAAAGTGGGAGGCAAATTGGTATATGCAACCTGTTCTATCCTTCCTCAGGAAAACAACGAACAGATAATTACATTTCTGGCCTCTGAGGAGGGGCGGAATTTTAACCTGGAAAAGGAGCAATCTATTTATACCTCTCGAAGTGGTCATGACGGATTTTATATGGCACGAATGCTGAGAAAGTAATTAACAATACCCTTTGAAAACTGTTTAATCTTCTTCCAAAATAATAGGTGAAAAAGGTGTAAATTTGTGCTTTCTTAAACCTAACACCGACTTAATTCGATGATTCACTTTT
>JBFOMC010000093.1:0-7610 GCA_040830565.1 Flavobacteriaceae bacterium | reverse complement strand
TATATCAATACATACATCCAACCGGCACCTATTGTTGCCGGCCCTGCGATCTATGATTTTATGAAGTCTGAAAACTCTATTATTGATATGATCGCGATTGCCAATAATGTTGAGCAAGAGCTAGGAACTCCCATAGTCCTGTCTGCTATTGATTACAAAAAAGAAGGAGATGTATTTTTAGTAGGTTATGGAAAACCTGTGGGAAGCAGTTTGGAAGGTGGGGTACTCGTTATTTCCTCTGTCGGGGTATTAATAGACCATATTATTTTGCCATTTGCACCTACTTATATCGTTCAATAGCGTTTTTGGGTAAAACCAACCAGGTGGTTGGTTTTTTTATGTTGAAGATATCCCTATTCTAGGGAGTTTGCTGTTTTGAAAAATCAAATCTTCGACGAAATGCACAGGTAACTAAATTTTTGTAGGAGGTAAATGGGTGGGTCAGACCAAGCGGTTTGTAAGCTCTAAAACAGTGTTTGCTGCTTTGCCGGTGACTCATGGTTTAACAACCATTTTTTGCGATGTAATCCCCCGGCATAGCCCGTTAATGAGCCGTCACTTCCGATAACTCTATGGCAAGGAACGACTATCCATAGCGGGTTTTTTCCATTGGCGGCTGCAACGGCCCGTATAGCTTTCACATCACCAAGTTTTTTAGAGAGTTCTAAATAGGAAAGTGTTTTACCGAAAGGAATTTTGAGTAGTTCGGCCCAAACCTTTTTCTGAAATACTGTGCCTTCAGGATTTAGGTCGAGATCAAAATGAAGCCGTTGCCCGGCGAAATATTCTTTGAGCTGACTTACAGCTTTATTAAGAGCTTCAGGAATAACCTCAGTTTCTTCCTCAGGGCTATCCAAAACGGAAATTGCTTTTAAACCTTGCTCATCTCCCTGAATTAAGGCCATGCCAAGGGGCGTTGGTATTATTGCCCTTGCTGTCATTCAATGTCTGTGTTCTCTTCGATGATTCCCAGGCGCCTGGCTCTGTTTTTCCAGTTTTTCCGCGCCAATTGTTGCAGATCCTCAACATTGTCGCTCTCATCCATGATCTCAAGGCCTAAAAGGGTTTCAATGACATCTTCCATGGTAACCAGGCCGCTGACAGACCCGTATTCATCTACAACGAGAGCAATATGTTCTCTTTTGGCGATAAACACTTCAAACAGTTGAGGTATTGGGGTGTTTCTTTGGGTGACCAAAATCTCCCTGCGGATAGAAGACAGCTGATCATCTCCATTTTTGTTAATAATTTCCTCCAGAATATTATCTTTAAGTACAAATCCAGTGATATTGTCCGTGCTCTCCTTGTAAACTGGAATTCTAGAAAAGCGCATTTTAGGATTGGCTTCAAAGAATTTCTGGATGGAACTTTCCTCTGATGCAGCCTTCATGACACTTCTGGGGGTCATGACGTCTTTTACGGAGACCTCGTCAAAACGAATTAAATTTTTTATAACAGTGGATTCAGATTTTTCGAAAACACCTTCCTCATGGGCTATATCTGCCATAGTTGTAAAATCTTCACGAGTTAGGATGCTCCCGTGATGCCCTTTTTTACCAATAAGCTTGGTAAACAATTGAAGCACCCACATGATCCCTGTCCATTTAAGGATCCAGACCATAATATTGAGCGACTTGGTAGTGAAATTGGCCAATTGTTTCCAAAAAGTGGCCCCTATGGTCTTTGGAATGATCTCAGAGGCAATGAGAATGAGTAAGGTCATTACGGTGGAAACTACCCCAACCATCAAATCTTCGGTAAATTCAATGCCAAAAATAGTCCTAGTAGTACTCCCGTAGATATTGGCATAGGCCACTTTAGCCTGAACCCCAACCAGGATGGCTCCTACCGTATGGGCGATTGTATTCAGGGTTAAAATGGCAATCAGGGGTTTATCGACATCTTTTTTAAGGGCCTCAAGATCGGAGGCATAACGCTTCCCTTCTTTTTTTTTCACATTGATAAATGTCGGGGTGACACTCAACAAGACGGCCTCAAGAATGGAGCATAGAAAAGAAAAGAAGATAGAAATAAGGGCATAGAAGATGAGTAATCCCATTGGTCAGCTTTATAAGAACGAAGTTAGTAATAAAATAGGATTTAAGACGACTTGGATCCCTTAGGGTAACGCTTTATAGAATACTTGCTGCAGGGTAGTGCGAATATTCAGGGAATATAATTTGCGGTGCGTTCGGCTGGGATGCACCCTATTGGAAAGAAAAATAAATACCAATTGGTTTTTTGGATCTGCCCAGGCAAAAGTCCCTGTAAAACCGCTATGTCCGAAGCTTTCAGTACTAGCTTCTGGTGCGGGATAGGCTTCAGAAATATCCAAGTCTGAGTTGTTTAAGAGCGGCTTGTCAAAGCCCAGACCACGCCTGTTCTCATTTTCGGGATATTGTACCCTTATAAATTCCTTTAAGGTGCGCTCAGACAGATAGCGTTTTCCATTGAACAGGCCATAGTTCTGATACATTTGCATGAGTCTGGCGAGATCTTCAGCAGTAGCGAACAAGCCGGCGTTACCTGAAACCCCGCCCAATAGAGAGGCATTTTCGTCATGTACCCAGCCTTTGGTCAGTGTTTTTCTATAAAGAGTGTCTTCTTCTGTCGGCACAATCCTGTTCGGAACTTGCCAGCTGGATGGATTAAAACCCATGGTATTACACCCTAGGGGTTCATAAAAGTTCTCCCTTACATAGGTTTCGTAATCCTTTCCTGATAGCTGCGCAATAATTTCGGGAAATATCAGGAAGGTTAAGCCCGAGTAGCGGTAGGTTTTATCTTTATTTACCTCAGACCTATTAATGATCCGATGCATTTTATTTTTGAATCTATTTTTCACATAGATGCCTTCATAAGCCTGCACCTGAAAATGATCGCTTTTTATCCTTTGGAGAAATCGTTTTTTGAAACGTTCCTTTTTCATCACTCTATCTAGAAAGATGATATAAGGTTCCAGACCTGCCTGATGGGCCAATATTTCTCTTAATGTAAGGTCTTTTTTATCTTTTCTACGCTTCCATGGTTTCCAATAAGTACTAAAAGGTACATCCAGATCTATTTTTCCTTCATCTACCAATTTCATTAGGGCGGGCAAAGGTCCGGTAATTTTGGTTACAGAGGCCAGATCATAGATATCAGATTTAGCAACTGCTTGAAGACTGTCGTAGGTGTGAAAACCATAGGTTTCATGAAAGATGATCTTACCCTCTTTTGCCACCAGAAGTTGTGCCCCGGGAAAGGCTTCTTCCTTAATCCCCTGAGTCACTATAGAATCTATTTTGGAATATATGTAGACAGAATCCATCCCCGAAGCCTTAAGCGAGCTTAGGGGCATAGCGGCCTCTATAATGTTACCCGAAGGCCGCGAATTTCCCTGAGAATAGGCAGTTGTAAAAAATAAAACAATCAGTATAAAAACTAACTTTTTCATGCCGTTGTACTTAACCCAGTACTTTTACCGCGTCTTTAGCGAAGTAACTTGCAATGATGTTTGCTCCAGCCCTCTTTATAGCGAGTAACTGCTCCATCATCACAGCATCATGGTCTAACCAACCTTTTTCGGCAGCTGCTTTGAGCATCGCATATTCTCCTGATACTTGATAAACAGCCAGGGGCACATCAATTTCGTTCCTAATTTCACGAACAATATCTAAATAAGCCAGTCCTGGCTTTACCATCACAATATCTGCTCCTTCATCTATATCCATTTCAATGGCTTTAATGGCCTCAAACCTATTGGCAGGATCCATCTGATACGTTTTTTTGTCTTTAGGAACATCCTCCTTATCTACGGGGGCAGAATCCAAAGCATCCCTAAAGGGGCCGTAAAATGCACTGGCATATTTGGCGCTATAACTCATGATCCCTGTATTGGTAAGTTCCTCATCCTCCAGGGCCTCGCGAATTACCCCAACTCTACCGTCCATCATATCACTCGGAGCAACAAAATCTGCGCCCGCCTTTGCATGAGAAACACTCATTTCTGCCAGCAGTTCAACGGTTTCATCATTAAGAATTTCTCCTCCCATAACTATGCCGTCATGGCCATAAGATGAATAGGGGTCCAGGGCCACATCGGTCATAACCAGCATTTCAGGACAAGTGTCTTTAACCACTTTAATGGCTCTTTGCATCAACCCATGCTCATTCAGGGCCTCGGCACCCTTGTTGTCCTTAAGATTTTCTGGGACTTTTACAAAAAGCAGTACAGCGCAAAGGCCCATTTTCCATAGCTCACTAACTTCTTTTTCAAGATGGTCCAGGCTTAACCTAAACTGCCCGGGCATAGAAGGGATTCCTTCTTTAATTCCTTTTCCTTCAACCACAAATAAGGGCACAAGAAAGTCATCCGGAGTAATATTGGTCTCCCTCACCAACCTCCTAATAGCCTCTGATTGGCGTAATCTTCTGTTTCGTCTTAATGGATACATTTTAGAATTAAGAATTAAGAATTAAGAATTAAGAGTTAAGAGTTAAGAGTGATCCGTAATCTGAATTTCTCCGACTAAGTAGGGTATCGCTTTCCCAGATATTTTTATGCGCTCGCCCAGGTCTTCACAAATCAAAGTTCCACCTCTCGAAGATAACTGTTTTGCGCTAAGTTTCGATTTCCCAAGTACTTTAGACCAATAAGGAGTCAGGGTGGTATGTGCCGAACCGGTAACAGGATCTTCCGGAATGCCACATTGGGGCGCAAAGAACCTGGACACAAAATCTACCTCGTCCCCGGGGGCTGAAACAATGACCCCTCTACAGTCTAGTTGATCTAAAAGATGAAAATTGGGAGTGATCTCTTCAATTACGGATTGCTTATCATAGATGAGTAAATAATCCGTTTTACCTTTTATAGACTTTAAGGGCTCAAGACCAATTGCCTGGTTTATTTCGGGGATGGGTAGGACTTCCTCTGTATCATCTTTAGGGAAATCCATGGTCATAAACCCATTCTCAGCCTTTTCCACTGTCAGTACGCCACTTCTCGGAGAAAAGAATTCAATAAGATCCGGAGTATCTTCAAAATAATTGAATAATACATAGGCTGATGCTAGAGTGGCATGGCCGCAAAGATCTACTTCGGTCTCAGGAGTAAACCAACGTATCTCAAATTGTGGTTCCTTCCTTACCACAAAGGCCGTCTCCGCCAGGTTATTTTCCATGGCAATCTGCTGCATAAGTCCATCGGTTAACCAGCTATCCGTGATACAGACTGCAGCCGGATTGCCGCCAAAAAGACTTTCGGTAAAAGCGTCTATTTGATAGATCTTTTGCTTCATAATCTCAACTTTAATCGAACCCAAATTTACGATTAAATTTATCTGCTTTTTCTATCCAGGATTTCGGGGCATCAAAACGATATCCAAGATATAGTTCTCCAAAAACGATAATGTCATCCTGGACCGTGGTAGGATCTGTATTGTACTGTAGAATTTGTGCATTGGCATTCAGCCCCATGAAGAAGCGTTCAGAGTTGTATCCTATGGCCGTTCTAAAAAGAACCTGAGTTAAGGAAGTGGTTTCAGTAGTGAAATCTGAACGAGTTACATTTACTCCCCAACCCACGGTAGCGCCTAACGAAAAAATAAAATGTCGCCTAATCACCCAGTTGTAATAATATCCTGGCCCGATAGCAATATCATACGAATTTGTAGAGCTTTCGGGGCTTTCGTCATGCAAATCTAATTTGGTATAGTAGAAGGAGAAACGGGGGATAAAACTTCCGGCACTCTTTTTTTGCCATTCGTTTTGAAAGCCAATAGCCCTGAAAGAAAACCTGTCGTTAAAAATATAACCTGTGGTCCCGCCAATTTTTAGGGAAGTTAAGTCGGGTAAGGGGATACTGTTGTTGCCATCAGTGACAAAAAAGCCCTTCTGACTGTAAAAATCCAGCGTTTGCATCCATTTCCCTAAAAACATTCTGAAGTTTAGGGTGAAGAGCCTGGATCCTTCATTGTCTTTATTTTCAGCCAGAAAATTGGGCGCAAAACCAAGATCCAATTCCAAGGACCTAAAGAGAAAAGATGCCCCCAGATAGGTCTTATCATTAGGTTGTATCTCTATTACTGAATTGTCTGCAGTATCTGTAAAAGCAAAGGTGTTCAGGGTATTTTGCATCCCTAAGCGCACTGTGAATTTCTCCGGGAATTCCCTGACATAATCGGGATCGGTTTGCGCTGTGCAACAGAGCGTAACACTTAGAATGATTGCAAGTGGGCAATACCTCATACCCAGGCTTTAGGATGCTTCAAAACCTCAATTAGACGAGCCTCTTCACTGCCTTCCTCCGGGTGGTGATCGTATTGCCATTGTACTTTGGGTGGCAGGCTCATTAAAATACTTTCTATCCTTCCATTGGTTTTTAGTCCAAAGAGGGTGCCTTTATCATGCACCAGATTAAACTCCACATAACGCCCTCTACGGATCTCTTGCCAATTTCTATGTGCCTGGGTATATTCCAGGTCCTTTCTCCTTTGAACAATAGGGATATACCCGTTTAAAAAACTATTGCCTACATCCGTTACAAAGGCATACCAATCTTGCATAGATCTTTCTTCACTGGTGCGGCAGTAATCGAAAAAAAGCCCACCTACTCCTCTTGCCTCATCTCGATGGGCGTTCCAAAAATACTCGTCGCACCGCTTCTTGTAGGCGGCATAGAATTCCGGATGATGTGCATCGCAGACCTGCTTGCAAATAGTGTGGAAGTGTTGAGCATCCTCATCAAACAGATAGTAAGGTGTCAGGTCTTGTCCACCGCCAAACCACTGATCTACTATATTCCCATCCTTGTCATACATTTCAAAGTAGCGCCAATTGGCATGGACTGTGGGAACCATCGGGCTAAGAGGATGAAGCACCAAACTCAGGCCACAGGCGAAAAAATCAGCATCTTTAACCCCAAAGTAGTTTTGCATGCTTTTGGGAAGTGCTCCATGCACCGCAGAGATATTGACGCCGCCCTTTTCAAAGACCGCTCCGTTTTCTATAACTCTTGATCTTCCTCCACCTCCTTCGGGACGTTCCCAGAGATCTTCTTTAAAAGAGGCTCTCCCGTCGACCTCCTCAAGTTTGGAGGTGATGGTGTTTTGTAGCTCCTGTATGTAGTAATAAAATGGGTCTTTCATTTAAATTCCTATGATCAAGAGTATTTAGCTGGAGAACAGCCTCAATTTTTATATTCTTTTACTGCATCCACAAAAGCCTTGGCGTTTTCAACAGGGATATTCGGGAGAATTCCATGCCCCAGGGTAACGATATAACGGTATTTTCCAAATTCACCTATCATTTGGGTCACCATTCTTTTGATTTCCTCAGGAGGGTAAAGCAGTCTGGCGGGATCAAAGTTCCCTTGCAAGGTAATTTTGCCACCACTTAAGTAACGTGCATTCCTGGCAGAACAGGTCCAGTCTACTCCCAAGGCAGAGGCTCCAGAATTGGCCATTTCGCCCAAGGCAAACCAGCAACCTTTTCCAAATACGATGACCGGTGCACTTTCTTTTAGAGCGTCAATGATTTGTTGAATATACTGCCAGGAAAATTCCTGATAATCTTTGGGAGAAAGCATGCCTCCCCAGGAATCAAATACCTGAACGACATCCACTCCTGCC